>JAZQOU010000008.1:0-20785 GCA_045628025.1 Lachnospiraceae bacterium
AGCATCAGAGCGATTATGATTATTGGTAAAAATATCAGGTTCACCACCACCTTCAAAATCCCCCATGTCATTTTAATTGCAAGTATCAAAAGCTTGCCAAATACAACTATCATTAGTATTGAAAATAATAAACTTATCATATGTTCGCGTCCTCCATTTTTTGTACTGTTGTCATCTACTTTGCAAAAACGAGCACTCGACCAAAAGGCTAACAACAATATTCCAAAACTAAACAAAAGTCCAATTATACCAAGTATAATCATTTTGCAAATATTTGTTCGTACTCTGTTTCGTATTATAAAACCAAGTAATGACAATTACAGCGCCTACTTTACCTCAATAAGTGCCTCGATGACTGCTGCTTCAAGGTTCTTTTGCTGTGTTGCTGTTAGTGCATCCGAAGTTCTAATCACACATGTTCCAACAACATAATGTGTACCTGACGAAAGTATTCCCATTCCATCAAATGCACCCAAGTAATTGTTTCGCGTTTCAGCATCTTTAACAGAAGCATATACCTCAACAGTTCCACCACCTGCGTTGCCTTTACCAACGATACCCTTTCCAAACACCCTGGCTGGATTTACATTAGATGATGTAAAATAAACGCATGCTGTGTATCCACCTGGCTTATTCAATCTTCCATTAGGATCATTATCTTCTGTAACAGCTTCAATTCCTGTTACTTCCTCTATATTGCCCAGTCTTTCAATGACAAATAATTCCTTAGGACATGTAACCTGTTTTAATTGCTGAATGCTCTTTTCAAGTGCTGCAGTGACATCCTTTAGCATTTTAATATCAGATGAATAGTCTACATTTACATCTAAAGATGCTGCTGCATCCAAAATTTCTTGTGTTTTTTTAGGCATCTCTTCTGGCAAGTCAATTTCATCATTTTGTGCCTTTGCTATTGCTACTGTCGAATCTTCAAGTGTCTGAGGATCATAAGGTTCTTCTCCAGAATCAAGCACATCCTTAGCTTGTTTAATTTCACTTTCTAGTTCCTGATTCTTTCCCTCAATTATTCCGACAGCCTCATTATAAACAACAACTGCTGCATCATGTGGCTTCTTATACAACTCTAACCAAGCCATAATTCCAGCCGCAATAATTGCTATTGTGATAACAACAATTATAACTATCTTCTTAATATTCTTTCCTTTTGGAGTCTGCTCGTTTAATTCTCCATTACTCTTACAATTTTCTGTTTCTAATTCTTTTCCCATTCCAATAACTCCTTCATAACGTTTTAATATCAGCACTTATGGCTGCTTGTAAAACATATAATTGCACGTAACGTGCAGTCAACTTTGCTGTTTTCATAAATCTTTTTCAAGGCGGCCAATGTTATTTTTTGCCGCCCTGAATTCTACTTTGATTAGGATTAAGCTATTGCTTTATATGCAGTTTGCCTCGTCGGTATACTATATACGGTAACTAATACATTACCATCAAATAAATAAAAATCCTTCCCGTACAAAACAAACTCCACATTGCTTCCTTCTCTTTTTTTGTGTTCCATATAATGTTTTAAGTAACCTTTAATATCTTCTTCACGTTTCCCTGATTGGTAGATTACCTTAACCATCCTATCCGCAGTCTTTTTATTCCAGTTATTTCTCTCTTTTAATCGGTCATATGCATGATATGTAATGATAACCACCGTTGAACTATCAATAGAAGAAGTTTTTTTTGACATAAAGTATCTCCCTTCATTATATGTCTTCAGTCACCTTTTACGCCGATCTTGCACAGGACTTCTTCTTTTCAATATTAACCTGTTCATCGGCCATTTTAATATATTATCTACGGCATTCAGTTTACTTTAATTTATTATCACCTCCTAATCGTCATACCACTGATTCCACATTAAAATGCTATAAACCTAATTCGCGCTCTTCAATTCTTTTTTGTGCTAAATATCCCAACAAAGCTATCAACAAATCATCAATAGGTCCTGGAAAAAAGTCTGGGGCAACACAATATACAACAACAAACATAATAATCAATAATCTTTTAACATCGGCTTTTTCCATAATTTTTTCTCCTTGAAATAATGTTATAAATTATATTGTTTTATGGGCTCTACTCCTTTCCCTTGCCCATTTTTAAAACTTATATATTTAAAAGCCATAGGCTTTAGTAACCTGACGAGTTCGGTGTTCCAATTAACTTATGTACCTCACCGAACTCAATGAAGAAAGAGGTATCCATTATCAACGGGCTGATTTATTAATGACTTTTATCTCCTACCCGCGTTTCACATAAGCAATGTATATTGTTAAAATCCTACTTCCCAGAAGAAATCATTTCGTTTCGGATTTTGTATTCTTTATATTTTTGATTTCAAGCCCTTATTTATTTTGTAACCATAGTATATTGCCGACGCATTCCAATTAGTATCCATAAAAAAAGCAAGTTTCAAATTGAAACTCGCTTTTTTTCAAAAGTTTTCTTTATTAAATTCTGAATTTTAACAAATTCAGGCGTTACGCTTCATTTCAGCCTTCTCCAACCATAATTGGAAGCTATCAACAGCTTGAGCGATCTTTTTCATCGTCGACTTTATATATTCAAAGTCTTTCAACTCATCATCTGAAATTTCACCATCTTCTATTATTTCAAGTAATCTGTCTTTATTATTTTCCAACTTGCTCAATGAAGTCAGTGTCTCCACAGCTATCTGAGACAATTCTTTTTCCTTTACTTCCTGCTCATCATTAGCTAAACCAATCGCACAATCGTGAGAGCAAAAATATGATCTCAACTCAGGATATCTATAGCATTCAGCCATTGTTACTACTTCATCGGGATATATCTTCTTTAACCTGGCATTTTCAATCTTCTCAAGCCTGTCAAAATTAATCCCCGTAGCCTCAACAGCCTCGTCTCTTGTCATGCCGGCGATAACATCCCTTGCATACTTGTATTCTGTTGTGTACTCATTGTTTGTTCCCATTTTGCTTCACCCCTCGAGTTGTTTTGACTAGTCTTCCATAAAATACTGCATCAGCTCATATCTAAGTCGCGTGCCCTCTGTAATGTCCTCTGGCAAGAGAGCTCTAGCCACAAGCTTTACATCGTCTGACTCAATATCTGTTCTTTGTAAATTAGCGTAGTCTCCATCAATTGAAACTACTACGTAATACCATGTTTCCATATATATCCTACTATTAAGCAATCAGGTTTCTTCATATTCTACATCTATTATAATCTCATCTTCAGTCTCTTCTTGTGATGAATTATCGATTTCACTTGAGATAAACAATTTATATGCATTATCTGCGATAATCTTAGTTGACCCCACATCAATAGCACCACCTACTATCCCACCAGCTACGGGCACCAATTTTACAAGATTTACTGCCCCTTTTGTTCCGAACTTAGTTACTAATCTGAAGCCCACTTTTTGATTTATACTCGTCAAAACTTTACCGGGAATTTTATTAATTGCTGAAATTGCAATTTTTTCAGACACTTTAATTCCCGTTTGCTTCAATACATCTGTTATAGCAGAACCAGTCAGACAAGCATAAACAATTGTCTGCACCTGATCTGATGAAATGTCGTATCCGCCCATGTATGCTATAGCCGCAATCATTCGCAATTGAACATATAAAACGCTCGTAATATTAGCAGGTAATGTAACCGCTAAAGTTATAGCACCTCCAAGTCCTGATAAAAAACCAGATGTGCCACACTTTGCTATTTGATAGTTTATTAATTCCTTAGCCGCTTTTTGTGCATTATTATCATTCTTTTTCAAATAATCATCAGCTAATTCAGCCACAGACTTACTCACTGCTGGAACACCTACTAATGCCTTTTCATACAATTCATCTAAAACTGTCATCATCTGTTCTTCGTTAATAATTGGCTTCTTCTCCATATACTCTCCTCTAATGTGCATCTACATCAGCCTTACTAATAATCTCGTCTAACTTACTATATATACTATCATATCCATAGCGATCAAATGTCGAATCTATTGTAGACTTCATATTATCTGTATTTGATTTAATTAGTTCAATATCTGACTCTATTTCAGATACTTTGCTATAAATACTGGAATCAAAATACTCATCAAAAGCGTCCCTCATTTCGCTTTCAAGATTATCAATTGCATCATCCATATTACATATATTATTTTGAATAAATGATATATCACTCTGTATATCAGAAATAGAACTATCCAAATCTGAAACAGATGTTTTTATTGAACTAATCATCGCAACAGGCGAGTCAGAATATCCCTCAAAGAACATATCCATCTTATCAACAACACTATTTACTTGTGAATTAACATTTTCTAATAGTGATACAGTCTTTTTTAACTTGTCCATTATTGCATCTGCTTTTTCGCCTATACTTCCAGCCTGTTCAAGACTATTATTAGCCTCAGTTACACCATTCATTATTTCACTAATAGCTGTTTTAAAATGCTCAACCTGACTGCTAGCTTCAGTAACATTATTCTGTAATTCAAGACCATTGTTTGTTAAAATCTGAACTTGCTGATTCATAGAATCAATGTATGCTTTATAATTAGTTATTGCTATTATTTTTTCTTCAATACGATCTAATCTTCTGCCGTAGCTACCCAGAGCAAGCATGGTTTCAACCATTAAATCCTTTTCATCCATGTCAGATAACTTTGTCTTATCGTCTTGAATTTTATCAATGGTCATTCGTATAATATCTGCCGCTTCTTCTTTACCCCATTTGTAACGTTCTTCGGCTTCTGCTTCTAATCTTTTTTTGTCTTTTCTCCAAAGAAGTACTATGACCATAACAGTTACTGATAATATTACTGCTACGACTATTAATGTAATTATAATTAACCTGGTTAGTTCCATACCCCTACACCTCTCATGTAATTACTTTAATACAAACGATTCCTTCGACCTCATAGCCTTGCTAAACTCATCAAATCCAACATGTTGCAATGCAATCCCTGCCTCATCAGCAAACTGGCAAATGGCATATATGGCCTGGTCATAGTTTCGCGCCTATTTGCTTTTATTTCCTAGACTCATTACTAAATTTACACTTTATTATCTAATTTATAACAATAATGTTCAATACATATTTTCAGTCAATATTACAATTCAGCTTTACACATCACGTAAGAATCTTCATATTTTCTACATAAACGACATATCAACTTTGTCCAGGTATTTATTGACACTATGAATAGCAAATGATAGAATCCATTTATATGCAATATGCACGGAGGAGTACTAATGAAAAAAAAATATGTAAAACCTACTATTAACAAAAAGGCTAGTGTTAAAAACGTAGTATCATTATCTTGTAGCTCAGGCGGAAATGGTCGTTCTCATTGCCTAAGAGCTTAGTTAACATCGATATAATAACATCTGTTTCAATCGAAGCAGATGTTATTTTATAATAATATGACAATTACTTATTCAAATTCAGATATTTGCACAAGAAAATACAAAAGCTTTTCAATTATTTATGACTTAGCAAGCAGGCAAATTTTAACATTAAGTGATGTTAGTGAAGACATTTGGTGGTTTATTTTCTCCAATGCGCCTACTAATGCGGAAGATATTTCTTTATATATTTCTAATCTGTATGACATCGAATACAGTCAATCATTTGCTGATACAACTCAGTTTATATATGAATTATTCGAATCAAATATAATACTCATCGATAATACAATGTTTTCCAACATGTCTTATGTTGACACCGATTTTTCTCCGAATGAAATAGATTTAGAAGGAGAAATAATTAATTGTCTATCATGTGAAAACCAACTCTATTCTGTCACACTAGAGATGACATATGCGTGCAACGAAAAATGTATTCACTGCTATGCTAATTCTTCTACCCAAATCAGTCTAACAAAACCACTTTCATTTAATCAATATAAAGACTTAATCGACGATTTGTACAAAATGAATTGCTTTCACATATCTTTTACTGGTGGCGATCCTTTTATCAATACTTACACAGTAGATATTTTTAAGTACGCTCGTTCTAAAGGATTCATCTGCGATTTTTTTACAAATGGTTTATACTTAGCTGATAACATTGAAGTTTTAAATGATATTCTCAGTTACAAGCCTCGAGCATTTTATATAAGTATATATGGTTCGTCCTCATGTGTTCATGATAGTGTCACATCGGTAAAAGGGTCATTTGATAAAACTATATCAACTATAAAAATAATACAGAAACATGATATTCCTGTTGTTTTGAATATCATGATATTAACAACTAACTATAAAGATTTACCTAACATTATCCAACTTGCTCACAAACTAAAAGTAGAATATAGAGTCAGTTTGAGTATAATTAATACAAACGATGGTTCATCTGAGCCTATGAAGTATTTTTTATCTGACACATTAAAACTCAAACAGACACTTTCCATCATAAATAATAATCTTTTTTCAATGGATTACTCTGTAAAAAAGAAGCAAGAAGCCCTATCTTATGGTAATGTTTGTGGGGCAGGCAATACATCTTTATGTATAAATCCTAGTGGATTAGTTTACCCATGTGTTTCGTTGAAAAACTATTTAGGAAATATAAATCAAGATAAAATATCAGATATTTGGAACGGCAAAAACAGACTGGAATTCATCCAAAGTCTACGATGGGAAAATCTATCAAACTGCTTGTCATGCAAATACATAGATACTTGCGCTCATTGTCCTGGCATTTCGCAGTCGGAATGCGGAGACATGCTTGCTTGTAATAGATGCGATTACACTATTGCCAGTTGCCTTAATTCCATCCAAAATGTCACAAATTAGGCACTTGCCATAAAAGGCAAGCGCCTATATTTTATTTTCATCTATTCACTAGTAACACATAGCTTTGCATTATTAGCATTAATCATCAAACAACGGACAACTATCCATACAATCTGGATACATTGGATTTCCACATGCTCTGCATCCTGGATTCATAGACACCATATTCTTTTTACTATTTTTTTTAGTCCCAACCCTGTTTTTCTTCAAGTTTGCTTTTCTTACCATTAATTCATTTCTTTTAGCACTCATATTTAAATCTCCTTTCCTGCTACACTATAAACCTAATTCGCGTTCTTCAATTCTTTTCTGTGCCAAGTACCCCAACACAGCTATTAGTAAGTCATCAATAGGTCCTGGGAAAAAATCTGGGGCAACACAATAAACAACTACAAACATAATAATCAATAGTCTTTTAACATCGGATTTTTCCATAATTTTTCTCCTTAAATTATACTATAATTGTTATTGTTTTTCTATGGGCTTACTCCTTTCTTTTGCCCATTTATAAAATTTATATATTTAAAAGCCAAAGGCTTTAGTAACCTGACGAGTTCGGTGTTCTAATTAACTTATGTGCCTCACCGAACTCTTATAAGAATTATAAAAGGAGGTACAGCAGGCTGATTAGTTATTATGATTATCTCCTACCCGCGTTTCACATAAGCAATGTATATTGTTAAAATCCTACTTCTCAGAAGAAATCATTTCGTTTCGGATTTTGTATTCCTTTGATGCTGTTATTGTATTGCCTAATTGCTTTTATTGATAGGAGTAAGAAAAGCGAGTTTCATTCTAAAACTCGCTTTTTCGTCAGCACCTCTACTTTTAATTATCGCTACCTACTCATACAGCCCCTTGATCGAATCCATATACCCATCAATGGCCTTACCATAAGCATCCAATGTCTCATCCACAGCCTTGTTGTATGTATCCAGATAATCGTCAATTGCATCATTGTATGCCTTTGCAGCTATAAGCATCGCAAATGACTCAACCGTAATTTGCTTATCACCGTGATAGTACCACCAGTTTCTGTAATCAGCAGCCTTATCCAGTTCTTCCTCAGTAATTCCTGTCAATCTATAGCTAACATGCAAATCATCGCCATACTCTGGGCTTACTATAACGTCCATCAAGTATCCACCTTCATCTGACTTTACCGTGTATTCTGTAAAGATATCACCATCAAGCATTCCCTCGCAGAATTCAATAGCGTATTCTTTTGTCATTCTGTCCGCTACAATATTTAATGCGATAACACACACTATCAAGACCAGCGCTATTATGCCAATAATTATTCCTGCCTTAGACTTCTTCTGCTTCTTTCTGCAATGAGGGCAAACCTTTGCATCCTTTGCGATGAGCTCCTTGCAGTACTTGCACTGAATCTTTTCTTCATTTTGAGTTTCTCTTTGTTCTTCTATTTTCTCTTCCATCTTTTCTCCCATCTTTTCTTCCATTTTTTCTTCCGTCTTTTCTTCTATTTTCTCTTCCGTATTTTCTTGCATTTTCTCTTCCATCTTTTCTTCCATCTTTTCTTCCCCCTATTCTAGTTTCCCAACCATTGCATACAATTCAGCCAACAAGTCTTCCTTAAACGATAGTTCCTCCTCCACTATCTTTGCCTGAGATTCCAACATCTTCTTTCTCTCATCACCTGAAGCCTCCAATATGCATTTGATCTCCTTCAATGTAAATCCGGCATACTGCAGAATCTTTATTTGCTTGATCCTGTCTACCATTTCATCATCATATAAGAGATAACCACTTTTTGTTTTACCATAGGCCCTTATCAGTCCTAGCTTTTCGTAGCCTTGAATTGCCCTTCTAGATGCTCCTGTTGTTTCTGATAATTCTCGTAGTGTCAACTTGTTCAAACCTCATTTCCTCCTAAACCATATAATTGCACGTTGCGTGCAGTCAACAAGTGTTCCACTATAGAACGTGATTTTTTGGCGAATTTTTTCTTAATAAAAAGCAGTATTTGCATCGTCACTTTGTATCTCAACCGAATTTAGGCTATAATTAGCTCAGTGTTCCTACTCGGTTCATTGAATATGTAAGGATGTATAGTATGAAAGAGAAAATAGCTTTCATTATTATTTATGCCGCGGTCTATCCAAAGAAGTGGAGATTTTTATGGAAATCGAAAGAAAATTTTTAATCAAAGAATTACCAGAAAACCTGGAGGCTTTTGAGCATCACGAAATTGAACAGGGCTACCTTTGCACTGAGCCTGTTCTTAGAGTTAGAAAAAAAGACGATAACTATTTTTTCACATATAAAGGCAAGGGATTATTGGCCAGAGAAGAAGTTGAGACTTCTATCAACAAAGAAGCCTATGACCATCTTATCAAGAAGGCAGATGGCTATATTATCAGCAAAACTCGCTATATTATTCCTTTTAAAGAGCACACCATCGAGCTGGATATATTTCACAAGGACATTGAAGGTCTGATTATGGCTGAGGTCGAGTTTGAATCCGTAGAAATAGCAAACGCCTTTACCCCACCAGAATGGTTTGGTAAAGACGTCACTGACGATAATCGATATCATAATTCAAATATGAGTAAGAACGGCTTTCATGCCTAGCATACTCATATACATCCCATATACCTCCCATATGCATTACACATACATCGCATATACATTGCATATAAAGGGATTCAATAAAGGCAACTGGGCCCACTAGACTCCATACATAAAGGTCTTGCCCAGCTCTTTTGCTGTATTTTCATCAGAAAAATATGCGACAATTGCAAGGGCAAAGTCGATTGATGTGCCCATGCCTCTTGCAGTAATGACATTACCATCTGTTACAGCGCCCTGGCTTACATGTGTAGCCCCTAAAAGCTTATCCTCAAAACCTGGATAACAGGTTGCCTTCTTGCCTTCTAATATATGAAGGCCGCCTAAAACTGAAGGTGCAGCGCAAATAGCAGCTACCAGCTTACCCTTTGCTGCGAAGTCTAAAAGCACCTTCGCCAGACCCTCGTGAGCCATAAGATTATTAGTGCCGCCTAGGCCACCTGGAAGTACGATTGCATCATATTCATCAAAATTCACTTCATCAAACATCTTATCTGCCTCAAAGCAAATCTTGTGAGAGCTCACAATCTTTTTTGTTTCCATTATAGAAACCATATCTATATCATATTTTGCTCTTCTAATAACATCTGTTACAGTTAGTCCTTCGATTTCCTCAAGACCATCTGCCACCATAAGTGCGATTTTTGGCATAATATCCTCCTGTTGTAATCATTCTCCTATTATCTCAACCCATTTCACCGGGACATAGTTTTCATCGAGACATAGTTTTCATACCATATTTCAATTATCTTCTTAGCCTATTTCCCTGAAACTTTGTCCTCAACCTAATATAAGATCTGAGCTCACCAACTCTGGCATCAATATTGCCAGGATTAATCGTAATATCAAGCGATGCAGCCATGGCATCCACTAGTCTATCATCAAGAGCCTGGGCATGAGCCACTAAAATCTTATACTTTTCTTCAAAATCATCCGTGTCTAAAAATTCAAGTAGTATTGGATTTATATCATCCTCGTTGTCACCCCTATCCGCAAAGGCTCCAACCTCAGATTCCACATTTTCTACTACATCCTCGACATCTGCAACGGTTTCGACATCTGCAACGATTTCGACATCTGCAACGGCTTCGACATCTGCAACGGCTTCTTCTGCCACATATGGCTCCTCAACCAGCTGTCCATTTACAAGCAGGCTAAATCTATACCTTTGAGCTACCTCTGGATATTTTTCATGATCCACCTCACTGATAAACATATCAAATGGTCTAACATATACGCCATAATCTCCGTACATTGCCTGATATACCACCATTTTCTCTCTAGTCTCAGAGTGTGTAGCTATATCAATTATTCTGTAATCATTCCCTTTAAAGTGTCTGTAAATCTCTCCAGACTGTGGATTCATCTGTGGCATTTTTTCTACCTATTCCTTCATTTATCTCGAAAGCTCTATAAAAATTAGAGCCTTAGCCAAATCTGGCTTCATTTATCTAAAAATTGCTCTCATATATGTGCTGTGCCAGCTGGCTAGTTGCGTAATCAACAACAATTATGCCATAACATGTAGACTCTGAAAGCTCATAATCCATTACCCATGCATTGATTGACTTTGCATACTTTCTTGGAAATCCAAAGGCACCACTGCCTGCTGTCGAAGTAAAATTAATCACCATAACATTTTCACTGGCCTCACAATTTTCCAATGTATCAACAAAAGCATCATATTTATCTTCTTTGCTATACTTGAATCGATCCTGAACTGCAAGTCTTTGGCTGTCATTTATATCTGACATTTCAAAAGCATTATCTACAATCTCTTTATTGTTCTGGTTTTCCCAGAAAAGGTGCAAGCCCATTCTGCTATCGCCATATCCCAAAACATCGTCAAATCTTGTACCTAAAACAATCTTTCCTCTAACATCACCAAGTGTAGGAATCTCATTTTGTGTATACCACATATCAGGCTTTTGATCGATTATTTCAAATAATAGTCCCTGAACTGTTTCCACACTGTCATCGCCGCGCTCCGCCTTTATATTCATAATAACAATTTCACTAGGATTTGCCTCAAGGAAAGCATATACATCGCTGACTACGCTTTCAAAAGTGATATTCTTTGCACCGAATCCCTTTTTTGTCTTGCAGTTTGCCATATTGTGACAAAGAATCAGCTCCTCGCTTCCTTTATCCCCATCCAAAGCAAGTCTGATATCCAGGTACCTGTAGCCATTATCTAGCTGTTCTGCAATCATGGTGTTCTGACATTTGAAAATAGGACTAAGCATCAAATTTACTGATGCAGAGTCGTGAGTTCCTGGTATAGAAATCAAGCTAATTGGTCTTGAGTCTTCAATACCTGCCATCCAGCATTCATCCCCTAATTCTGATGGACAAGCCTTGACATTTTTTTCGACAACAAGCTCTGCGCCAGCTTCATTTTCAGCAGCACTTACCTCTGCCTCTGTCATCATCGACATGCCCGAAACGGCAATAACCGCAGCCATAACGGCTGCTAACAATCTTTTCTTCATCCCCAACTTACCTTCCATAAATTTTTTTACTATTATTAAACTTCTTTTTTATTACAATGTATCTCTCCAAAGACTTACACCTTAGAAAATTTATTCATAATTTCAGGTGTAATTTCTGACGCTTTAATCCCCTTTTCAGCAACATAGGCTGCATAGCCTCTTAAATCAAAAGAAAGTGTTTTTTGCTTTTCGTATGGATTAACTCGCGCAATATACTCATCTACAATTTCTCGTTTAGATTTCTTCATCTGTCCATTCATAAGTATACACCTCCCTTATTTTTGCTGTCATACTATCGGATATCATAAATCTATAAGGATTATTAAATGGTGGCAAAGGTAATGCTCCAAACTCATTAATATAATAGTTAAACAATTCCTCGTCCATAGCCTCTGCGTAAACAAATCCATCATATCCTGCTTTTACTGAAATATCAGACGCTATTGCAAACAAATGACCACCAACACCTTCATATTTCTTTTTTCCATATTCCCATATATTATTGTCTGGTGAAGTGCATCCCCATAATACATATACAGCTTGTGCCTCATTATCATACTGAACAGCAACAAGCCCTTGAATATCCATTGTCCCTTTCAATACCAAGGCATATATTTCCGTTCCTTCAGGAAATTTACTCCAATTTACATACCAGCCTGTTTTCTGATTAAATTTATCAAGAAAACTTTTTCTTTTAATTCTCACCACTTCAGTGTCAAATATTTCACCAGTCTCAACTTCTTTTAGGCAAGGAGTAAACTCATCTATTTTGAATGTAATCATTAAATATCATCTCCAAATTCGTACTTCTTCACATCAATATTATATTCCTAAACCCCCGTTTTTACAATCAGATCAAGCATTCTGTTACTGTGAAAATCACACATAATCTTATAAAAAAGCCAGGCAAGCATAAATGCCGCCCGGCTTAAATAACGATAATGATTTATCTGTGCAATTATGCTGCACTGTCTTTCTAGTAGATGCCTACTGTTCCCCATCCATCTGAAGGAATAATACCGATGTATGTCTTACCTACATTGAGCTGAATTTCCTTACCAGTTGTCTCATAGTAGTGTGTCATACCTGTATCAGATGTCTTTGTCCATGTAATTGGAGAGCACTTACCATTTGTAATGAAGTAACCTGTACCTGTACCGATTACATTGTATGTAAGGTATCCGTGCTGATCAAGCTGTGTAAATGTTGTGTTCTGAAGGATAACATTCTTGAATGTTGCAACCTTTCCGTCTTCACCATCTACATGCTTTGAACCATACTCATAATAATCGTATGTCTTTGTACCTGCATTATATAACAACTGGCTCTTGTTGTGTGGAAAAGCGCCGGCAAGATTAACAGTTGTAGCTGGTGAGCCAAACACAAGCTCTGTATCTGTAGGATAGAAAAGGAAGTGCTGTGGTCTTTCTGGAGCAAACTGTGTATATGTTGTAGATACACCACCTCTTGCACATCTAGAAGCAATCTCCTTACCAAAAGCATACTCTGTAAACTCTCTTCTCTTACCATTGTTTACACGTGTAAAACCACCTGATAAGTGAGAAGAAGCTGCGTAAGGTCTAGCGAAATACTCATTTACGTATACAGGGCCACCATCGTGAACCAAAATAGCATCGTACTCGCCTGCCATCATAATGTTTGTTGTTCTTGTACTACGGATACTACCTGTCTGTCCAAGATTCTGCCAATCCTTATAAAGACACATAAGTCTTGTAATACGTCCGTTTGCTGTGCTGTTCATCATCTCGTATACAACATCAGCTTCGCTAACACCGTAGTGCTTTAAAGCGATTTTTTCATTATCAACCATTACTGCAACTGGTCTCTGATTTGCGATTGCATCTGAAACAGGTAAACCTGTCAATTCATTTGTAGCAGCAAATGCGCTAACTGAGAGCATTGAAGCAGCTGTTACTGTAGCCAAACCAAAAGCGGCCATTTTCTTTAAGAAACTCATAACACACCCCTTAAACCTTTTCTTTTATTTTTTACATCTCGTGCACTTTACTAATAATGAAAGTGCGCGCAAAGAACATTGTACCACTATTTTTCTAATTTGTGTATTATATTTTTTATTTTAATTTACACTCCCACAGCCAAAGCAATGGGATTCTTGCTTCTAAATCCAACAGACACATTATTTCTACATATTTTATCATTTCAATCCTACTTGCTATAGAAATGATAGGTTCTCTTTCCAGCTTCCTTTGCAGAATAAAGTGCTCTATCAGCTCTCTTAAACAGCTTCTTATAATTGCCATCATCTCTATGTCCATGGCTTTGATCCATCAGTGCAAAGCCTAAGGTAACAGATGTAATCTCGCCACATGAAAGCTTTCTTAGATTAGCAGCAAAGGTCTCAATGATCTCATCTCCCAGCTTTGACAGCTCTTCCTTGTCCACAACATCCTTTACAAACAGACAAAATTCATCGCCGCCAATACGTCCTGTGATTATGTTTTCGTCCAGCGCCTTCATCGTATCTCCAAGCGCACACAAAACCTCATCGCCAATCGTATGTCCATAGGTATCGTTTACCCTCTTAAAATTGTCCAGGTCGGTAATTCCAAGTGTGCCACTTCCGCCTGCTTCCAAGTATTCTGAAACTTCTTTTTCAAAAGAAAATCTGTTATTAATTCCAGTAAGTGCATCTAGTGATGCTCTCTGTGAAACCACCTCAAGCTCTTTATAATGCTCTGTCAGATCAATAACCCATAGCATTTTTCCAATCACTATGTTAGCCTCAATCAATGGCTCCACCTTCAGCTCATATGTATGGTCATTTATCTCTATTGTATTCATCTTTCCTTCAAAGATTTCCTTACCATAACGTATCTTGCTAACATTATCGTGATTTTCAAGCTGACCAAAAATTGAATGAATTCTTTCATTGTGATACAGTATGTTGTTTCTTGTATCAACTACAAGGATTCCTTCTCCACCTCGATTAAGTGCATTATTAAATGTGATTGTTGATGAATCCAGGTACTGATATTTTCCAAAGCATCTTGCTACAAATACAGCTGCACCAGCTACACCAAAAGCAGGAATTTCATATCCACCCGTCAACCCCAGTGCCTTTAACAAAAATGGCATCCACATAAAGAGCATGGCATACAGCAGATTATTAAGCCTTTTCTTTTCAATCTCATTTCCGTATTTGATACTATTTGAGCCAATTCTAACAATATACAAACAAACCACTGCACTATATAAGACAAAAATATAAAATGCTGGTCCATAAGCAGATATATCAAGCTTTGGTACTGACCTTGATGTATCCATAGAAAGGCTTTCATAGAACAAATGATTTTTCTCATATGTAAACAATGACCACATAGTAAATACAGAAATCGCTATTTCTCCTGCATATACAAAGGTAGGCACTCTGTGATTGCAAAGCTCTTGAACACAAAATGTAACAGCAATGAATACTAAACATTCCGAGAAATATTCCATCTTTGTTGCTGTATATGCACCCGCCACATCGCTAGTTGTTATTTCCAGCAAAAATCCAAATATATACATAATAGCTGATATCAGGAAAAAGACTGTTGCCATCTGAGCTCTTGAAGTTTCCACCCTAATAACATATAAAAACGTCAAAAGTGCAATAAACAATGCAATTACATGGACTATTATGTACAATCTCTGTGCATTGAACATCAAAATATAGTGTTTAATAAAAACTAAAGCCAGAAAATGAACTGGATAGAAGCCATAGAAGAAATATCTTCCGACCTTTGACTTTTCAAAAAGATGCCCCTTTTCTCCATTGTAGAAATACAAAGGTATTAAAGCCAACATAAAGCCAAATAAATACACTCTTTCAGCAATAGTCCAATCATAGTGTGAATAATGATATCTTTGATTGAGCACAATTGCTGTAAAGAGAAATACTTCCATTAAAACAGTGCATGTGCAAAAAGCAATAGCCTTCTTTTTGAAGGTATCCTTGTAATAAAATATCAATATATAAACTATTGGCATTATCACCCAGCCACCGATAGCTGCAGAAATAACAAATAATAAAGCTACCAGTAATAATCTGACTGGCTTTTTGAACTCCTTATGTTCAAGGGCACAAAGCGCCAGTAATCCAAGCAAAAGATCAAATATAATATTTTGTCTATAGTCGTACTCCTCATGAAAGAAAACATAAAACGGAATAATAGAAACTACAGCAAATGTCGCCATTCTCTCAACATATTTGCGAATATTTGACGTATGACTAAAGCCCTCTGCAATAAAGAAACACATTATAGGAAGAGTAAGTCTTCCAAATATATGCATTGCTTGCCCAAGTGGCGACATAAAGTCTACAAAGCCCCAGGCAGTGTGATCCACAACCATGGCTATAATTGCAATTATCTTTAATTGATCTCTGTTTAAGCTAATCTTCTTATCCATTCCACTCACTCTTTTATACTCTTAGAAGTATTTTTTCACTCTTTTATACTCTTAGAAGTATTTTTTTCACTTTTTTACATTCTCAAAAGCAATTCTTTTTCTGTAACCTGACCATTTTTAATATAATACCTAGGCACTCGCTTTGATACAGCACATGTCAGCTCATAAGGTATTGTTCCCGCCATATCCGCCATATCGTTAATAGAATTATTCTTACCAAATATCTCTATTTCAGAACCAACCGTTACATCAGGCTTATCTGTAATATCTATCATGCACATATCCATGCAGATTTTACCAAGAACCTGCGCCGGACCATCGACAGTCATCAAAGAATACTTATTTGAAAGACTTCTAAAAAATCCATCTGCATAGCCATAAGGCAAAACTCCAACACGTGTCTGTTTATTGGTTTTGTAGATACCACCATAAGAAATGGCTGTACCCTCCTTGAAAATTTTAATTGTGCTAACATTTGTCTTTAATGTCATAACCGGCTTCAGTGAAAGCTCTGCTGCAAACTGACCATAGCCATACAAGAGCAGTCCCGGTCTTACCATATCAAGATATGTTTCTTCAAATCTTGCCACCGCACCTGTATTAGCACAATGCCTTATTTCAAAGTTTCTACCAAGATTTTTTTCTACTTCGTCAATAAGACTGGTAAACAGTTCGAACTGATGTCTGGTGTATGCATCATTATCAGGCCCCAGCTCATCAGAAACTGCAAAATGTGTAAATATTCCTTCAGCATAAAGTCCAGGAAGCCTGCAGGCATTTGTAATACCCTCAACGCCTTTTTCAAAATACTCGCCTTCGCAGATATAACCAAGCCTTGACATACCTGTATCTACTTTTATATGTATCTTTAAGGTTTTTTCTATATCAGACGCCTCTTTGCTATATTCCAAAGCTTTTGCCTCGCAGGTAACAGCCTGGGTAATATCATACTCAATCAGCCTTTCAACCTGTTCCTTTGGTGTATGTCCTAATATGAGAATAGGCATTTTTACATCATTTAGCCTTAGTTCCATAGCCTCGTCTATACTCGACACTGCAAGATAATCCGCTCCTGCCGCCTCAAGGGTTTTAGCTACAGCTATTGCTCCATGCCCATACGCATCAGCCTTTACCACGCCAAGAAACTTTGTTTTTGCTCCGATTTTTTCTTTTATTTTTTTGTAATTATATTCTAGTGCATCCAGGTCAATTTCAGCCCAGGTACGAATCAATGTTGATTCCATATTATGCCTCTATACCAATTTCAAAAACTCTTTCGTTCTTTGTTCCTTTGGATTCTCAAAAATCTCTTTAGGTGTGCCCTGCTCCACAATTACGCCATTGTCCATAAAAACCACATGTGTAGCTACATTTTTTGCAAAATCCATTTCATGAGTTACCACAACCATGGTTGTTCCTTCATTTGCAACCATTTTCATAGTTTCAAGCACTTCATCTGTCAGCTGTGGATCCAGAGCCGAGGTCGGCTCATCAAAA
Organism: Lachnospiraceae bacterium; assembly: GCA_045628025.1. Lineage (GTDB taxonomy): Bacteria > Bacillota > Clostridia > Lachnospirales > Lachnospiraceae > Pseudobutyrivibrio. The sequence continues at coordinate 17,804 of JAZQOU010000008.1, forward strand.
AATATGACTTCTGGTTCCAGACTAATTGCTCTTGCAATAGCAACTCTTTGCTGCTGACCACCCGATAATGCATCCCTGTAAAAATCAGCTTTCTCCAGCATACCGACCTTTTTCAGGCACTCTAAAGCCTTTTCCTTTGCTAAAGTCTTGTCCATACCTCTTGCAGTGACAAGGCCTTCCATTACATTTTCAAGAACAGTCTTATTGGCAAACAGATTAAAACCTTGAAATACAAAGCCCATTTTCATTCTGGCTTCGTGAATTTCGTTTTTATTAGCCCCATTAAGATCATATTCTCTACCATCCAATATCATTTTGCCCTCATCTGCTTTTTCCAAAAAGCTAAGGCATCTTAACAAAGTCGTTTTACCAGAGCCAGATGGACCAAGGATTGCTACAACCTGCCCTTTTTCAACAGATAAATCTATGCCTGCCAAGACCTCCAACTGATCAAATGATTTTTTTACATTATGTGCTACAAGCATGATATCACCGCCTTTTTCACACCAGGTTTATTCTTTGTTGTCCAAGTAAACTTTTTCTCAAGATAATCCTGTAGCTTTGTAAGCGCTGTCGAAAACACAAGATAAATCAAAGCTGCTTCACAATATAATGCAAATGGCTCATAGGTCCTTGCTGCAATCTGCTGAGCTGTCGTAAACATATCTATTACGGTAATGCTTGACGCCAATGAAGTATCCTTCAGCAAACTAATCAAATTGTTAAATAATGATGGAAAGGCAATCTGAAAAGCTTGTGGCAAAACGATTCTGAAATCTGCCTGCAGCTCAGTCAATCCAACCATATATGCAGCCTCCAGCTGTCCCTTATCCACTGCCAATATTGCCGCTCTGAAAACCTCAGCATTGTACGCGCCAAGATTCAGTCCAAAAGCTAATATAGCAGCCGGTATAGCATTAATCATTATTCCAAGTGATGGCAAGCCAAAGAATATGATAAATAGCTGCACTAAAAGTGGTGTTCCTCTAAATATCCAAATATAAAACTTTGACACCTGTAAAAGTACTGGTATTTTTTTTGTCTGAGCTAAGGCTAAAGCAAGCCCCAAAACCAAGCTAAGTACAAAAGACACCAAAGTCAAAGGAATTGTCACCTTGAGTCCCGGTATTAGAAGCTTCATAAAGGAATCTGTTATTATTCCAATTATTCTCTCATTCATAACTATTATCAAACCATTTGCAGCAAACTATTGTGCTGAAATGTCTGCTCCAAAATATTTTTCTGACAACGCAGAAAGAGTACCATCTGCTTCAAGCTCTTCTAACGCCTTATCTATCGCAGCTCTTAGGCTTGCACTCTCATCGCCTTTTCTAAGAGGAATTGAAACCTTAGACGAATCAGTTGTATTAGCAACAATCTTAATATCCACATCAGGCTTTTCTCTCAAATAATCATATACTGATACGTCTGCATTCAAAGTCGCATCAACTCTGCCTGATACTATCATATCTATTGTTTCTGCAAGAGTATCTACATTTTCTACTTTAGCCCCATATTCTTCCGCCAAATCAGCGTAAGTAGATCCTAATGAATTGCTTGTTTTCTTATCTTTAAGATCTGTAAAATCCTTTATTTCATCGTTATCACCTTTTACCACAAGCACAGTTTTAATATATGCATAAGGTCTGGTGAAATCGTATTTTTCTGCTCTTTCGTCCGTTATCTCTACACCATTTATAATAGCGTCGTAACGGCCACCATCTAATCCTGTGAATAGTCCATCCCATTCACCTTCAACGAATTCTGCTTCGACACCAAGTTTCTTTGCGATTTCCTTGCCTACTTCAGTATCGTAGCCAACCAAATCTCCGCTTTCATCATGGTAGGTCCATGGTGCCCACTGGCCTTCCATTGCAAATATAATTTTGCCTGCCTCTGTAATCTTTGCAAGCTGATCCTTTTCCTCTGATGTGTTGCTCTTTCCACAGCCTGAAAGTAAGCATGTGTTTGCAAGCGCAAATGCCATCAGAAGACCTAACATTCTTTTTTTCATGTTGTTCTCCTTTTCTCAATCTAATTGACACTATTCGATATATGACCAATATGCTTTATCACATAACTAGTATGGCTTTGTCACAAGTCTGCCCCCAACATATCAGCCAAAATCAACTACACATTTTACCACATTTCATTCAAAAAATCTTCTTGCAATCTATCAAAATCAATGTTATATTATCTGAGTTGTCACACATGCGGGTGTGGCGGATTTCTCGGCAATTGAGTTTACTCAATTGCAGGCAGACGCGATAAAGCGGATGTCGGTTCCGCCATATAGACAACTTAATAATTTTCACATGCGGGTGTGGCGGATTTCTTGACAATTGAGTTTACTCAATTGCAGGCAGACGCGGTAAAGCGGATGTCGGTTCCGCCATATAGACAATATAATATTTTTTCACATGCGGGTGTGGCGGAATTGGCAGACGCGCTAGATTTAGGTTCTAGTGGGCGACCGTGCAGGTTCAAGTCCTGTCACCCGCATAATTACAAAAACCCTTGAAAACACTGCAAAGTATTGATTTTGCTAGGTTTTCAGGGGTTTTTTCTTACTCATACAATTCTCCAGTTCCAGCTGGAGCTAAGAGAGGCATAAATAAAAATACCACATGCACGTATACAAACATACTTACATGTGGTAATATAATCACCAGTAGGAGGCATCTTTCGATGTTTCCGCCTTTATTTGATAAGAAGTAGTTATCCTATCAGTTCAAGGAGAGGATGACTACTTTCTTTTTTTATCTCTTGTATCAATTACCTTGAGGCCAATCATTCAAGAGTTCCCTCATCTCTACGTATATTCCTCGCCATTTCTACTTTCCACCCGTAATTTCCCCCTCATCTCTACGTATACTCCTCGCCATTTCTACTTTCCACCCGTAATTTCCCACTCATCTCTACGTATACTCCTCGCCATTCCTACTTTTCACCCGTAATCCCCCCCTTCTTCCTACGTATACT
>JAZQOU010000009.1:0-89322 GCA_045628025.1 Lachnospiraceae bacterium
TATTAACATATAAAAAAGACGACCTATAAACTTACAGATCTCTTTGTAAGAGAAAGTCCATACCGCTTTCTCAACCTATATTTGCTATTAAACTTTACCCAATTCAAAGATTAGGTATGGATTTTTGAATTACAATTGAGAACAATTAAGGGGCAGCAATTAAAGGCAATAAAACCTGCTAAGAAAAATAGACACCGGATTCATTTCTCCGGTGTCCTTAAAATGTGTTCTTCAAATGATTTTTTACGCCTTGCGACCGCAGCACTGCTTATATTTCAGTCCTGATCCACATGGACATGGGTCATTAGGAAATACCTTCTTTTCAGCTCTCTTCTTTGGAGCCTTTGTTGCGCTATCGTCCTTGTTTGTGCCTGTAACCTTAGCTACCTCTTCTCTTTCAACCTTCTGCTGAATCTTTATTCTATACAATACAGTAATAGTTTCGTTTCTAATAGCTTCATTCATGGCATCAAGCATTTCATAGCTGGCCATCTTGTATTCATCAAGAGGATTCTTCTGACCATATGCAGCCAGGCCAATACCCTGTCTTAGCTGATCCATGTCGTCGATTTCTTCCATCCACTTTCTATCAATAGAACGAAGGAGTACTATACGCTCAACCTCTCTAAACTGCTCTTTTTCAGGGAATTCAGTTTCCTTTGCCTCGTAGAGCTTTACAGCCTCTGCATAAAGCTTTTCTACTACATCATCTGCATTTTTGCAGTCTGCAATAGTTTCCTTTGTGATAATACGAAGTGGCACTATTGGAAGAAGTATCTGATTAAGCTCCTTCATATTCCACTCATCACGAGAAACTTCACTTGAAATAACCATCGCTACTGATTCAGAAATTATATTTCTTATCATAGACATGATATTATCACGCATGTTTTCGCCAGATAATACTCTAAGTCTCTGCGAATAAATAAGCTCTCTTTGCTCATTCATTACCTGATCATACTCAAGCAGATTCTTTCTGATTGCAAAATTGTTTGACTCTATCTTTGTCTGTGCCTTTTCAATAGCATCTGAAAGCATCTTGTGCTGAATCTGCTCATTTTCAGGAATGCCAAGACTATTAAACATAGTAATAAGCTTTTCTGAACCAAAGAGTCGCATCAAATCATCCTCAAGTGAAATGAAAAACTGTGACTCACCTGGATCACCCTGACGACCAGCTCTACCACGAAGCTGATTATCAATACGTCTTGATTCATGACGCTCTGTACCAATAATCTTTAGACCACCTGCTGCAAGAGCCTCATCATCAAGCTTAATATCAGTACCACGACCAGCCATATTTGTAGCAATTGTAACTGCTCCGTGACGACCTGCCTCTGCAACAATCTGTGCTTCCTTTTCATGGAACTTTGCGTTCAATACATTATGAGAAATTCCCTCTCTTGATAAGAGCTTTGAAATCTCCTCTGATATATCAATAGTAATTGTACCAACAAGTACAGGCTGTCCCTTTGCGTGTGCTGCCTTCACTTCCTCTACAACTGCATGATATTTTTCCTTTTTAGTCTTGTATACTGCATCATTATGGTCAATACGCTGTACTGGTCTATTAGTAGGAATCTCAATAACATCCATTCCATAGATATCTCTAAATTCCTGTTCCTCTGTCAAGGCTGTACCTGTCATACCACACTTCTTATCGTATTTATTAAAGAAATTCTGGAAGGTGATATTTGCAAGAGTCATAGACTCTCTCTTTACCTTTACATGCTCCTTTGCCTCAATCGCCTGATGTAAGCCATCTGAGTATCTACGGCCTGGCATAATACGTCCAGTAAATGAATCAACTATTAAAATCTCATCATCCTTTACTACATAATCCTGATCCTTGAACATAAGATTATGAGCTCTTAATGCAAGAATAATATTATGCTGAATTTCAAGATTCTCTGGATCTGCAAGGTTTTCAATATGGAAAAATTTCTCTACCTTTTCTACACCCTGTGCTGTAAGATTAACTACTTTATCCTTCTCATTTACGATAAAGTCTCCTGTTTCTTCCTGTGTAATACCCATCATGGCATCCATCTTTGAAAGTTCAGGCATATCATCGCCTCGCTTTAACTGACGAGCTAAATTATCGCACAACTCATAGAGCTTTGTAGACTTTCCTGACTGACCAGAAATAATAAGAGGTGTTCTTGCTTCATCAATAAGAACTGAGTCAACCTCATCAATAATACAAAAATGAAGTCCACGCTGAACCATCTGCTCCTGGTGAACAACCATATTATCTCTCAAATAGTCAAAACCAAGCTCATTATTTGTAATATATGTGATGTCACACTGATATGCAGCCTGACGCTCTTCCTTTGTCATGTCGTTTAATACAACGCCTACAGTAAGTCCCAGGAATTCGTGAACCTTACCCATCCACTCAGCATCACGCTTTGCAAGGTAATCGTTTACTGTAACGATATGAACACCCTTGCCCTCAAGAGCATTAAGATATGCTGGAAGAGTAGATACCAATGTCTTACCTTCACCTGTTCTCATCTCTGAAATACGGCCCTGATGAAGAATGATTCCACCGATAATCTGTACTCTAAAATGCTCCATTCCAAGGCTTCTTTTTGCACCTTCACGAACAACAGCGTATGCCTCTACCAGCAAATCATCGAGAGTTTCTCCATTTGCAAGTCTCTGCTTAAATTCTGCTGTTTTTGCACGAAGCTGTTCATCTGACAATGCCTGCATTTCAGGTCTTAAGGCTTCAATCTTATCAACTAAAGGATAAATTCTTTTCAACTCACGTTCTGAGTGAGTACCAAAAATTTTATTAACTAATCCCATCTGTATCCTTCTTTCTCATAGTAGTACTATGCAAATTTTCTGTGTCTGTTTTCTATGCCTATATTATGAGAATTTATATTTCTAATTATATATTTTGGCATACTTTGCCATTTTAACACGATAAAAGGCATAAAACAACAAGGTCACCTATGATTTATAAGGCTCGCCTGATATCCTGCTCCGAATCCATTATCAATATTTACAACAGAAACTCCACTTGCACAGGAATTTAGCATAGAAAGAAGTGCTGAAATGCCTCCAAAAGATGCCCCGTAGCCTACAGAAGTAGGAACTGCTATAACTGGACAATCACAAAGACCACCTAAAACACTTGCAAGTGCTCCCTCCATGCCTGCTATTGCAACAATAACATTTGCCGACATAATATCATCCATATGTGAAAGTGTACGATGAATACCTGCCACTCCCACATCATATAATCTTACTACCTCATTGCCTAAAGCCTCTGCCGTTATAGCGGCCTCCTCTGCAACTGGAATATCACTGGTACCGCCAGTTGCAACTACAATCCTGCCTTTTCCATCAGGCTTTGGAAGCTGACCAATCAAAAGTATCTGCGGTAACTCATAATACTTATACCATGATTCTCCTTCATTAATCTGCTTCTTTATAAAATCATCTTCGTCAAATGAATTAAGCCTGTCTATTACAGACTGACTCTTTTCTTCATCAATTCTTGTTATAAGAATTGTCTTTTGCCCATGCTTAATCATGCTTGTAACAATTCCTACAATCTGCTCACTGGTTTTGCCCTGCCCGTATATTATCTCAGCAACGCCCTGTCTAATTTTTCTGTGATGATCCACCTTTGCATATTCAATATCTTCAAAGGGCTCTTTTTTTAATTGCAGTAAAGCCTCATCTACAGTAAGCTGTCCACTATGTACCTTTTCTATTATTTCTCTTGTTGAAGCATCCATTTTTCTTCTCTTCTTTTTAAATATTATTCATCCTAGATACTATTCATTCATCATATCTATAGCTCGTTCAATTTCTAAAACTGACTTCCCGCTTTTTCTGGCTAAAGATGCAATATCTTCAAATTCTAGTTTTCTTCGAATCACACCATAGCCTTCAGACTGCTTATATCTAATCGTCCCATAGTCTGTTTCTACACTCTTAATTTCTCTATTTAAAATGTATCTTTCAAGTGATTTCTTTCTAATTCCAACAGTTGTTGTGTTTTTGAAAATCGTCTTCACTACCCTGTCTAAAGATTCTTCCTTTACAAGTACTGTAACCAGTGTACCAGGTCTGCCTTTTTTCATGTATATTGGTGTACTAAACACCTCTACCGCTCCTGCTTCAAAAATTCTTTCAACAGCAAAAGCCAGTTCTTCTCCTGTTATATCATCTACATTAAAATCCAGTTCAATTACTTCATCATTTGTTCTGTTATTTTCGCTATGTCCCAGCATCGCTCTTACACAATTCGCCTGCTCGAAATCTCTCGTCCCCATTCCATAGCCAACAGCATCTATTGTCATTTCATAGCCGGTTTCGAATCTGTCAACAAGCGTTCCTATAAGTGCAGCTCCTGTTGGTGTGCATCTTTCTCCTTCTCCCTTTCCATATGCAGGAATTCCCTTTAATAAGTTAACAGTTGCAGGAGCTGGAACCGGCAAAATCCCATGCGCACATTTTACCTGTCCTGTTCCAGTGTTTACCGGACTAGCTACAATCTCATCAACGCCTAATTCCTGCACGAGATATAAGACATTTACAACATCACTAATGGCATCCACCATACCAACTTCATGAAAATGAATTTCTGTTACACTTTTTCCATGTACTCTGCTTTCCGCATTTGCAATATTTGTATATACTTCTATTGCCTGTTTTTTTACTTTTTCCGAAACATTTAATTCATTAATAATTTCAATAATATCGCTTAGTGATTTGTGTTCGTGCCTATATTCATGATAGTTCTTTTCACTTGTAACAGCATCACAAGCCATGTCATAATTATCATACGAGCTTTCCTCATCACCATCGCCTATTATTACTCTTACATGTGTCCCAATAATCCCACACTTATCCGATTTTTCAGTCTCTATTCTCACATTAGGGATTCCTATTTTATTTAGTTTTGAAACCATACTATCTGAATCATCAAACAGTTCCAGCAATGCTCCTGTTAGCATATCTCCTGCTGCCCCCATTGACAAATCAAAATACAGTGTTTTCATATGCACACCTAAATCCTTTTTTATACTCTAAATGCCGGACATAAATCCGGCATTAAATTTACATAATATTTTATATAATATATCTAGTATGATATTACTTCAGCGCCATCCTCTGTTACAAGCACCTGATATTCCCATTGTGCTGATGGCTTTCCATCAAGAGTATAAACTTCCCAATCGTTTTCCTTATCTACATATATTTTCTGCGTTCCTGCATTTATCATTGGCTCTATTGTAAACATAAAACCTGGTACAAGCAAAAGCTCTGTTCCAGCCTTTGTATTATATCCAACCCAAGGCTCTTCATGGAATTCAAGACCCACTCCATGTCCACCAATTTCTCTTACAACCTGGTAGCCATGTGCATGAGCATGCTCGCATATAGCTGCTCCAACATCTCCTAAAAATCCAAAAGGCTTTACCTTTTCAAGGCCTAAGTCGCAGCATTCCTTTGTCACTCTTACAAGATCTGCTTTTTCCTTGCTAACCTCGCCTATCATAAACATTCTTGAAGAATCAGAATAGTATCCATCAAGAATTGTTGAACAGTCAACATTTAATATGTCTCCAGCCTTTAAGATAACATCCTTTGAAGGGAAGCCATGACATACCTGATCGTTTAACGATGTACAAACACTATATGGAAAGCCCTCATAATTAAGTGGTGCAGGTATTCCTCCCATATCTGTTGTCATATCATATACAATCTTATCAATTTCAGCAGTATTCATACCTTCATGAATCTGCTTTTGAATTTCATCAAGGACTGCAATATTTATTTTAGCACTTTCCTTTATCTTAGCTATCTGCTCTGGTGTCTTTAGCATACTATGCTTTGGTATTTTATGTCCTTCTCTGGCAAATGCCTCTAGTTTTCTGTCAAGCGCTTCATGACATTGCTTGTATTTTCTTCCACAACCACACCAGCATGGATCATTGCGTCCTATTTTTTCCATTACTATTGTTCTTCCTTTATTTGATTTACGCCATTAACGTAATTCACTTTGTCATGACTAATTGTCACTTCGCCGATATCAAATCTGCTCCAGAGCTTTTTGTTAATCTTTAAATCAGCATCTTCAAGCATTTTTTGATAATAGTAGCCGTCATATTTGTATGCAGCTACTGAAGGCCCTTTTGTCTCTCCAAGCATATTCTGGTACTTCTCAGCCAAGGCCACTATTTCAAGCTGGCTATCAATAACTGACTTATCAACAGGACACCTCTTTAGCTGTTCCTCAAATAAGTCTTCCCAAAAATCTGCTGTTCTATCCTTCAACAGAGCTTTTTCATCAGCATCAAGTATCATAGCATTTTCAAGAGCCAATTCATAGAAAAATCTATCATGAATTGCCATGTCAAGAACATTGTCCTTGGCCTCCTGCTCTATAAATTTGCCGTTAATATGCAGATTCCAGTAATCCTTTGTAGATTCAGCATTATATATTTTTGCCTGAGATTCTACAGTGTTTTCTATATACAAAATATAAAATGCAAGATCCTCAAAGGTAATGTCTTTACCATTAACTGTTGCTACTGTTTCGTTTAGGCTATTTGAATATTCAAGCTTTTGCCTGCCCTGGTAGCCTCTAAATCCAAAAAATACAATTATGAACACCATTACTGCTAAAAGAGTGAATTTTATTATTTTATCACGCATATTCAGTCCTTTCTGATACACCTTTTATTATAAACCTCTCACTCTCACCACTTAATGATTAATCATCTATAATACTCGTCTTATTGTAATTATTGGCTTACTATTTACTGCTCTATAATTTGTTATACCTGTTCTTGTTGACTGTGCCTCTACAATGGTTCCGTTACCAGTATAGATTGCTACATGTCCAGCATAACATACTATGTCGCCTGGCTGCATGTAAGCATATGATACCTCTTGACCTACATTTCTAAAGCCTGCGGATGTTAGTCTACCGCCAAAGCTAATACCACAATCTCTAAACACTGATGTTACAAAGCCTGAGCAGTCAGCACCATTTGTAAGCGAAGTACCTCCCCATACGTATGGATTGCCGACAAACTGATTAGCATAGGCAACAACTGTATATCCAGATATTCCCGTTCTAAATGGTGGATTCAAATTACCATTTACATTATAGCTCGAGCTAAATGATGTTGATGCTACAGTAAGTGTTGATCTTTGCTGAGCAGCTCTAAGTGCTGCCTCTCTGGCTGCAATCTCCTTTGCTTCCTTCAGTTCCGCCTCTAGGTCATCCATCTCATCCTGCTTGCTGGCAAGGAGTCTGTCTAATTCATTCTCTTTTTCTTCTAGGGCTGCTGCTGCATGCTCTACATCCTTCTTTTCGTCCTCGAGAGCAACTTCCATGTCGGCAATTTCCTGCTTTGTTGCAATCAGCTGATCCATCTTTTCCTGATCATAAGCGTAAACTGCCTTTATATATTCAATCTTATTAAGAAAATCTGAAATATTCTTCGACTCAACAAGCGCAGTTGCAAGGGAATCATCCTCAGCCTCGTACATATACTGTATACGAAGCTTCATGTCTGCATACTGCTTTTCTGAAGCTGCCTGTGCCTCTTCTAGCGCTACTTTCGTTTCCTCTATCTGCGTTGTCAGATCATCAATCTGTATCTCCAAATCCTCCATTTCAGATACTAAAGCATATAATTCTGAATCCAGTTCGTCTATTTCACTTTGCAGACTTTTTTTATCATTTTGGATTTCATTAATGCTTCTTGTTGCATCTGCTGTTATGGTTTGATTGAAAAACACAGCTGTAGCAGCCACTAGGGCTGCCACATTCATTATTCTTTTACGGTTAATAAAATATCTTCTCATTCGCACGCTTATCTTTGTCCTACTTTATTGTAACTGCAAAAGGTCCACTATAATCGCTGTAATAGAAGGTCTGATTATCCCTGTCGTAAACATAGGCTCTAACCTTGTAATAATATGTATTCTTGCTGATTACATCTCCATCTGTATAGCTTCCAAGGCTTGTTGGAATAAATGCTATCTTGTAATAGGTTCCAGCTATTGTGTCACATCTGTTAATCTCATAGCCTGTAATAGTTTTAACAGTTGGGTCCCAGCTAATTGTTGCTGTGTCTTGAGTCTTGCTTTCTGTAGTCACTACAGGTACTGCAACACTTGTCATAACTGTAACCATAGATGGTACACCATATGTTGCCTTACCATTTTTAATTACGTATGAGCGAACTGCATATGTATTGCTTGTCTGAGGTGAAAGACCAGCTATTACAAGGTAACCATTGCCTGTATATCCAACTCGATCAAGCATCTTTACGCCATCAGTTCTATAAATCTCGTAGCCTGTTACATATGGGTTCTTTGTCCATTCAAGCTTAACAGAAGAATCACTTAATGCAAATCCCTTTAAATTGTAAACCTTAGGAGATACTATCTCAAATTGTCTTGTTATAGTTCCTGTAAAGTTTCCTATACCCTTAATTGTGGCAATTGCAACTCCTGGATTTACATTATTAGTATATGTTACTGTATAATCTTTTCCACTCTTTAGACCATAGGTTTCATATACCATTGCAATTGGAGGTTCCTTAGCAAGACCCGTGTATGTTTCCTGAGACACAAGACTTATTCTACATGAGCCAATCTGTCTTGGAATAATCTTGAATTCACCAGTTTTAACTACCTTCTTTTTGCCAAGAGTTACAGTTACTGCTGCTGTAAGCTTTTCTTCTCCAGTAACATCTGTAATATTCTTTGCAGGTGCACCCTTTGAATCCAGGTAGTCTATAGTATATGTTCCTGGTGCCATTGCCTTACCATTTGCTCTTACATAAGAGACCGGATTTGCAATCTTTCCTGTATAAGTAACCTCGTTAGCAATTCCTACCTCTACCTTGCTCTCATCGAAAACAATCTTATAATCTGCTGCTTTTGTGCCACTGTAGTACTTATTAAGTGGTGTAATGCTGGCAGTTCCAACAGTTTGATAGTTATCTGCTGATGTATATGTCACGTCATAGTCAACACCCTTAATCAGCTTGTTACCACCACACTCTACTTCAAAGTCTGGTTCTACTGCTGTTCCTGTATAGCACTGATCTGGAATCTCAACATCTGCTGTTGATAGATCTGCTGTAATCGTAAAGTCTTTCTTTAATGAGCCTGAGTAATTTCCCTTACCAGTAACTGTTACTGTTGCTGTACCTGCATTAATATTTGTTGGCTCGCTGGTTGGATCAGCTGGGTCCTTGAGGAAGCTAAAGTCATAATCTGTCTCAGGATTTAACTTTATAGGTGAGGCTGCTCCTGCTGGCTCATAGTATACCTCGAGTCCAATAACAGAATCATCTATTTCTTCTCCTGTCCAAACAAAGGAATCATCTTTTCCTCCATTTACCAGATTTACATAGAAGGATCCTTCTTTGTCGTCAAGAGTTTTTTCTTTGATAATAAATGGTACATCTAATGTATCAGTTCCAATACTCTTGTAGTTATTTCTAAAGTGAATCTGAGCTAATGCCTTATTACCTTCTGTTGTTACTCCTACATTGTTCTTGTAGGTTACATAATAATCTCCATAATCTGGATCATTATCCACAGTCTTCTTTGCAGAAATCTGGGTATCATATATCTTTACATCAGGTTCTACAGCATATTCTTCCTTACCTGCACCATCATATACAAAGTAATAGTTTCCGTCTGCATCCTTTGGTAAATTTAATTCTACCTTGAAAATACTCTTATCAGTAATTTCTTTCTGATTAATCGTATAATCCTTCGTAAATACACCATAGTAATCGCCCATACCGATTACCTTATAGCTAGGTCCTGTTACTGCTGGATCATCACTCTTATGTACTTCTGTAGTTTTTATATTTGCATTTGTAATAACATCATCTAAGGCCTCGTACTCTACTGTATAGTCCTTATCTTTTCTAAGAACTGTTCCATCCTTAGTTGTTACTGTTACAGTTGGTTTATGCTTTGTTCCATCATAAACATATGCATGACCGCTTTCGCCTACTGCCACTACTGGAATATCATCTGTAATTATAATTTCATCACTGTCACTTATAGGCTTACCTATATTAAAGTAGGCATCATAAGTTCCTTCATAATTACCCTTACCGACAATTCTAGCTGTAGGTCGTTTTGCGAGATCCTCATCTGCTGCATCACCAGCATTTGTGTTATTTAGATATGTGACTGTAAAGTCTGTGCCCTCTACCAATGTGTAAGGCTTTGTGTCAGCTCTGCCTGTATCTGTAATAGTAACTGTTGGTGTCTTTGCCTTTCCATCATGTGGCTGATCTGCAATAACAATCTCTATATTTGCAGCAGTCTTTGTAGAATCCTCTCTGTCAGGAATACTACGTGGTGTGATAGTAAAGGTTGTTGAAAGCTGGTTCTTAAAGCCATTCATACCTTCGATGATGATGGTATAAACACCCTGATCCTTCATCTTAGCAGAGCCTGATGCAAGCGAAATTGTATAATCACCAGATGTGCCATCTGTTGATTTCTTTAGCTTATATTTCTCACTGCTGCTTCCACCAACAGGACAATAAACCTCTATTTCAAGATCCTTTACATCAATTTCAGCGCCAGTAAATTCAGCAGTATTTTTATCAAAGGTAATAGAACCGTTTCCAAGGTCTGTCTGTACAACGTTGTATTTAACTGTTCTAGTGCCCTTATAATTGCCCTTACCAGTAATTGTTACTGTAGCCTGGTTCGTTGGAGGCGTACTAATTGCTTTATTACCACTATACTCACATGTATAATCTGTTCCTTCTACTAAAGTTGTTCCCTCATGTGTTATAACAACTATAGGAATTGCTCCCTTATCACCAGCATAATTTGCATCGCTGACATCAAAATCAGTTGTATCAAACTTTGCAATATCACTTGCTTCTATTTCAAAATAAGCATCCTGGCTGCCAGTATAATTTTTCATACCAACAATCTGAGCTCTGGCTGTTGTACCTACTCTTGTATTGTTATACCAATTCACTCTGTAATCAGTATTCTCAACTAAAGTATTTACTCCATCCGTCACTTCTACAACAGGTTTTATTGGTTGTCCTGTATATGGCACCTTTAATGTGTTTGAAGCCATTCCATCTAATGTAACAGATGTCTCTACTATAGATTTTCCTGTTATATTAAACGATGTTGACGCCTGACCTATAGCATAAGCAGCTGCACTTGAAGTAGGCTTAATAGAAACTGTTCCAAGTCCTGCTTCTGTGTTGTCTCCCCAGGTAATGTCAAATACAGATCCCTTTAATGATGAAATGTCATGACCATTTATACTTACCTCAACTGAGTATCCTGATGCATCAGTATACGGAGAACCTGTATAAGGAACATTCTTTGCTATTTCCTCATCGCCCTTTTTAATCTTTAATTTTGCATCATTTAAATTATAAGTAATATTAAATGTCTTAGCTACGGAGCTTCCAGAATAACTGCCTGCACCAATAATATTTACACTACCACTTGCGGTTCCACCAGTTCTATTTGCACCATATTCAAGAGTGTAGTCTACTCCATTAGATAAGACTCTTGTTGTTGTACCTGATGTAAAGGTTACATATGGCTCAGGCTTAATCTGCTCGCCTGTGTAATAATATACAGCATCAAGATTTGATACCTGAATTTTATCACTACCAAGATTTCCGTTTACCTTAATAGGAATCTTTATTGTTGAGAATGTAACTGTAGGTACAAATCCATTATTTACGTCATAGTCTTTATCACCACTTGCACCTATACCATTTATTTCAATATATGAATCACCTGGAATAGAAGTATCAAGTGTTGCACTAAAGCTTGGAATCTTTATCTGCTTTGTTTCATCTGAGGCTATTGATCCATCTGCAGTATAGGTATGTGCAGTATAAGTGAACTGTATATCTCCCTTTATTGTAGATGTTCCTACATCATATGTTGTTGTAAGGCCTGAAACATCCTTTGTAAACTGATTTGTATCTGTTAAGCAAGCTAAAATATAGTATGGTACCGTCTTTGTTCCTGTATAATTTCCTGCACCGGTAATGTTTATATTATGCTTTCCTGGATTGTAATCCTTATCGCTTACAAAGGTGAAATCTCTAGGAGCAACAAGAGTCTTTCCATTATAGGTAAGTGTTACTCTTGATGGTTCAACAGGCTTTCCTGCGTTATATACAGGATTAATAATGTCAGCAACTTCAGCCTTTGAAATATCTATCTTTGTAATAGTAAATGTTTTTGAACCACTACCTGAATAATTTCCCTGACCTGTAACAAGAACCTTTACTGCTCCTGCTTCTACTCTGCTACTGCTTGTAGTATCTGTAGGATCAGATGCATCAAGATAAGCCACCTTATAATCTTTATTTAGCTCTAATGTTCTAGAACCATCCTTTACAACAAGACCTGGATCTATCACTTCTCCGGTATAAGGTGTCTTAAAGGTTGCATCTATGGCAGGATTTGAAAAGCTAATCATAGAATCATTTATTACTCTATGTTTAACCTCACACTCAATATTTGCCTTTGTTCCCTCATAATTTCCTATGCCTGTTATAGAAATCTTATAAGTTCCTATTGTTGCTGGAAGCTTTGATGTTTCAGCACCATTAACCAAAAGCTTATAATCTACATCCTTTACTAAAGATATAGTACTTCCACTCTTAGGTGCAAATGTAAGTGCTATTGTAGATAAATCAATTTCGCTTCCATCATAATCATAGAAATACTTAATAGCTGTTTCGTTTAGTGAAATAGGATTTCCCTTTGCTATTATTGTATCACCTGTAGATGTTTTTGTAGCTGTAGCCGCCGAGTTTGTTATCTCAAATGTATTATTTACAGTGTCATCAAATATGGCTCTCTTTATCATATATCTGGCTGTTTTTGTGCCATAATATAAGCCCTTACCTGTAAATGTTACTGTTACTACATTAGGAGTAGAATTGCTTGCTGCCTTTCTATGATTGTAAGTACCAGCTGTATCAGCATAGCTTGGCTCGCTACATGTATATGTTACATCATAGTCTGCGCTCGTAAGCACTGTACTATCTAGTAATGTAAGTGTATATACTGGATCCTTGTCCATTCCGATATAAGAAAGCTCGTACTCATGTGTTCCTGCTGACTTATACGTGTACTCATCGCCTGTATTAGGATTTGCAAGCTTTATAGAAGCATCATTTATTGGAGTTCCTGCATCAAATGTTATCTCTCTTTCACCGGTATAGTTGTTAATACCATGAATTGTAAGCTTCTTGCCAGTACCTGATGTCTTGCACGAATCATCATATGTTATATAGTAATCATTTGATGTATCAGTAGCGCCAGTTCCTTCTGACAGCGTTCTTGCTGCTGGCTTTATTCCATCGTCAACTATTGTAATTGTCGGAGCATAATATCCCTGTGCATTCAAACTTGATGTAGGGCTAACAGTAACAGTTAAATCCCTATTGCTTGCTTCTACTGTTCTTGGAGTAATTGTAAAGTATACCTTTACATTACTTCCTGCATAGTTATTAAGTCCTGTAAATGAAATATAAGCTTTTCCTACTTCTACAGTATTAGCTACATTTAATCTATAGTCTGTACCAGCTCTAAGCTCTACTCCATTATCCTGTACCAAAATAGAATCAGGCTTGTGACTTGTACCATTATAGCTATATTCTCTTGACACCCACAGATTTCCATCAGCACCCTTTGTTGCTGTTTCTCCATCTATTGTAAATGTAAGATTTGTTGGACTAAATGCTTTCTTTGTAATATTAAAGTTTGTTGAAACCTCTCCAGTAAAGTTATTTGAACCCTTTACTATAACCTTTGCCTTAGTTGAGGTTGTACTAACATCCTTATTGTTCTCATAGCTATATGTCAGCTTACTAAATGTATCAAGTCTTGTTCCATTATAGTACACGCTAGGAGTAGGCTTTAGCTCTGCCCCTGTAAATGGCATATCTGCTACGCTATCAATAGTAATTCCTGTCGCAGAAAGTGATAAAGGCTCAATGTTATATGTTGCCTGTGTGCTTGCACCTGCATAGTTTCCCTTACCTGTTGCTGTTACAGTAGCTGTTCCTACATTTATATTTGAATCATAAGATAGCTCGTAATCCTCACCCTCTTTTAACGATCCAAGACTTACACTGGTAGGCTCTATCGCAGCTGTTGTATATGTATATGTAGATGGGCTGACTGTAAGCTTCGCTGGGAATTCCTTTAAAGCTCCAATTGAAAAGGTTACTTCAACCACCTCTCCGTCATATTTGCCCATACCTTCAATTGTAATTTTTGCTGTATTGTTTCCAGCCTTTATATTGTTTGAATAACTGGCCGCCGTTAATGACTTATAATCTACTCCTGCTGTAAGCGTTCTTCCACCATTTATTCTGACATTAACAGATGGTGTTATAGCTGCGCCTGTATAATCAGCGCTATAGCTTGACTGATATCCATTACTGTTATTTGCATCATATGCTCCAGAGTTCTTACCAACTCTGACGGCAATTTCTTTTGAAAAGTCATCAATTATAGTAAAGCCTGTTGTAATGGCACCTTCAAAGCTATTACTTGAATCAAGTGCAACAATGTAAACACTAGCATTTCCAACAAGAGTGTTGTTTGTATACATTACACGATAATCTGTACCCTGAATAAGCTCATGTGCTGTTCCATCTTCTTCCTCTAATGTAACCTCTACTGTAGGAGTAATGGCAGCGCCTGTATGCTTTTCTACTAATGTTCCTGATGTGTTTCCACCAACAGATACCTTGATATTACTTGAGCTTTCTATATCAAGCTTTGTAATTGTAAAGGTTTTTGTAATTGAACCTGTATAGTTTGATCCATCTCTTGCCTTAATTATTACAGAGCCTGTACCCACTTCAGTATTATCCTTGTAAGTAACAGTCACGGCACTTTTTAGTGTTTCTGTAATATTTGTATCCCCTGCCCAAAGAGTATATCCTGGCTTGTTGGCTTTGGCTGAGTATGCTATCTCATCATATTCTAATGTCGCTGTATAAAACTTACTGATATCTATCTTATTAGTAGATGAAGGTGTTATAGCTTCCTCGCGAGTAAAGCTTCCTGTATATCCACCTTTTCCTGTAATTTTAATTGTATATTTTGTAGCAGAAACGCTTGTTATTTCAGCAGTAAAATGTGTTCCCTGAACTAATTCGTTTGAACCATCCTTAAGACCTGTTACCGAAACCTCTTTTGTAGAGTTATTGATGCTATAGCTGGCCGCATCTACCATAGCCTGTGTTATAGCACCACTTGTAACCTCATACTCAAGAGTCTTTGAATAACCTGGTATTTTACCTGTAGATGTTCCTGTTACTGTAACACTTGCTACACCAGGAACTGTATTTCCGCCATCACTATATGAAAGACTATAGTCTGTTCCTTCAAGAAGTGAACCAGCACCAAATGATATTGTTGGTACAGGTGCAATTGTTTTTCCCTGATATGTGTAGCTGGTAGCAGCAAGAGATGCACTTACAATATTTAATGTTTTTGTTCCAGTAACAATATTTGTATTTGTTCCACCAACGCCAACTGAAGCTGTAATTGTAACAGTTCCAGTACCAGCTGGAGTAACTAAACCATTTGTGTCAACTGTTGCAACTGATGAATCAGATGCTGTATATGTAAGGTTTCTTTTAAATGAAGGGGTTAATGTTGCGCTAAGCTGCAGTGTGTCTGAAATATCTATAGTCTGTGTGGCTGGAGAAAGAGTAACCTTTGCTCCTGACATAGAAAGTCCTGTATCATTTGTTGATGCAGTTGATACAGTAATACTATTACTTCCTTCGTCCCAACTGCTATATCCATTATCTTCATAACAATCTGTAGATGAAGCACCTTCTATAATATAGTTGTCATCGTCTGATGAAAACTCGATAACAACACCATATGATTCTCCGCTCTCTACAACTACATTGCTCGCGCCTGATACAACATTTGATGAAGAAAGATTCTCAGTCAATGTTTCTTGAAGAGCTGAAGAATATACTTTTCTATTTTCAGTTCCAGAATAAACAAGAACACCACTGTCTGGTTCAGATTCATTCCTAAGATTCTGATAAACCTTTACGGTATATCCTACATCCTCTCCTTTTATTCCATATATACCAAAGCTAACTGACTTTATTTCATCGTAAGTCCTTGTACCTTTGAATACTTTTGCAATTCTCGCATTAGAATTAACAGCATGATAGCTTCCACTTGGACTGCCTGCTGCACGTGGCATAGCTTTTAAAGCTGAACCACTTTCGCCCGAATCACTGCCAGAAGATGTGCTTCTTCTAGATGATGAGCTAGATGAGCTTCCGCTTGGATTTAAAATAGCAGGATCAATCTCGTATTTTGTTCCTGTTGTACCATCGGCACCTACAATGCCTCCGGCCTCGCCTACATCATAGACGCTGCCCACTGTTCCGTCTCCACCTACTATTTCACTTGCATAAACTGTAGATGGCATAAGTGTAGTCACTACTGTCGTTACTGCAAGGAGTAGGGCCAGACCCTTGCTTGTTAGTTTTCTTTTACCCTTCATTAAAAAACCTCTTTCCTTCCTTGATAAGAGTTTATTGTAATTGCATACCAAAATAAGCCCACTTTGGGCATGGGTATACCTATACATTTTTCTTATCGGATGCTAGTTGTAGTTAATTTACACTTATTTTGTGATTTTTTTTGAAATTTGTTTCAACAAAATGGTTATTTAGAAAAAGAGCCCAGCAAACACTGGACTCTTTAAGAAAATTAATTCTAAAATAAATTTTAGGACTTATATAAATATTTTCTTTTTATCAGGTATATATATCCTGATTTCGCTTCTTTTTCTTTATTATGCATTCATTATCTTTCCTGTATAAAGCTGATAATATTTTCCGCCTTCAGCCAAAAGCTCCTCATGACTGCCTCGCTCAATTATCCTTCCCTGGTCTAATACCATGATACAGTCACTGTTTCGAATGGTTGATAATCTATGTGCTATTACAAAGGTTGTTCTGCCATGCATCAGCTTATCCATACCATCCTGAATAATTTTTTCTGTACGAATATCTATTGAACTGGTTGCTTCATCCAAAATCAATACAGGTGGATCTGCAATAGCTGCTCTTGCAATGGCTAGCAGCTGCTTTTGTCCCTGTGAAAGATTGCCTCCATCGCCTTCAATTATAGTGTCATATCCATTTGGAAGTCTTCTTATAAAGCCATCAGCATTTGCCAGCTTTGCTGCTGCAATAATCTCTTCTTCTGTAGCGTCAAGCTTTCCATATCTGATATTATCTGCCACGCTACCGGTGAACAAGTGGGTATCTTGCAACACAATTCCAAGAGAACGGCGAAGATCTGCCTTTTTAATCTTATTAATATTGATACCATCATATCTAATCTTGCCATCACTAACATCGTAAAATCTATTGATAAGATTTGTAATTGTAGTCTTTCCGGCTCCAGTTGCACCAACAAATGCAATCTTTTGGCCAGGCTCAGCATACATCTTTATATCGTGTAATACAGTCTTTTCCTCGTTGTAGCCAAAATCTACTCCATCGAATACTACATCTCCTAAAAGCTTTGTAT
This sequence comes from Lachnospiraceae bacterium, assembly GCA_045628025.1. Lineage (GTDB taxonomy): Bacteria > Bacillota > Clostridia > Lachnospirales > Lachnospiraceae > Pseudobutyrivibrio. The sequence continues at coordinate 17,611 of JAZQOU010000009.1, forward strand.
AGGTAGTAGTGTCATCTTCTTTATGATAATGCTTCCAGGCCCAGACACCTGTGTGCTCTTGACATTCTATAAGCTGTCCATTTTCTTCTCTTGCATTTACTAAAGTAACATAGCCTTCGTCTACTTCTGATTCTTCATCTAAAAGATTAAATATTCTTTCTGCACCAGCCATAGCCATTACGATAGAATTTATCTGCTGGCTGACCTGATTTATAGGCATTGAGAACGATCTGTTAAATGTCAGGAATGAAGCAAGTCCACCAAGTGTCAAGCCGCCAAACCCTGTTATAGCCAAAAGACTACCTATAATAGCTACTATAACGTAATTAGCATTTCCAAGCTGTGCATTAATAGGCCCTAACATATTACCAAAGGTGTTAGCCTTCGACGCTGACCCAAACAGCTTATTATTCTGCTCATTAAACTCTTCTTCTATCTGCTTTTCTCTACAGAATACCTTTACTACCTTCTGTCCTGATATCATTTCCTCAATGTAACCATTAAGGCTTGCTAAATCCTGCTGTTGAGCCTTAAAGTACTTTCCAGAGTTTTTAGCTATAACCTTTGTAATGTAAAGCATGAAAAATACTAAAAACAGGGTAATAAGCGTAAGTGGTAAACTAAGCCTTATCATACATACCAGCACAGTAACTATTGTAAGTATACTGTTAAATATCTGTGGTAAGCTCTGGCTTATCATTTGCCTTAAGGTATCTATATCATTTGTATATATTGACATAATATCGCCATGAGCATGCTTATCAAAATAGCTGATAGGCAAATCTTCCATTTTATTAAAGACTGCCTCTCTAAGCGACTTTAATGTACCCTGAGTAATATATATCATTATCATCTGATAGGTAAAGGTTGCCAGAACACCCGCCGCATAAAACATAGCAACCTTAAATATCGCCGCCAATAGAGGCCCAAAATCCTTGCTTCCACTTGAAACCATAGGCTTGATATAGTCGTCTATGAGCGTCTGCATAAATAGTGTTCCCTGCGCATTACATAGAACCGATGTAAGAATACATGCCATCACAAGGCCAAATTGAAAACCATATTTTTTAAATATTAGCTTTAAAAGTCTTGCTAATACTCCCTTTTTCTCCCTAAGGTCCTTTATACCCTTTCTAGGTCCCTGATTTCTTCCATGATGTCCTGCCATTAGTCATCCCTCTTTTCAGAATCAAAATCTCCCGCACCTTGACCAGTCTGTGTTTCATACACATCCTTATATATCTCATTATTAGCCAGAAGCTCTTCGTGCGTACCTATTCCATTTATTGTTCCATCATCCATAACAATTATTCTGTCTGCATCCATAACAGATGTAACTCTTTGAGCGATAATGAACTTTGTAACGCCAGGAATTTCTTCTCTGAACGCTCTTCTGATGTTTGCATCTGTTGCTGTATCAACAGCTGATGTAGAATCATCTAAGATGAGCACCTTTGGCTGCTTCATAAGAGCTCTTGCTATACAAAGTCTTTGCCTTTGTCCGCCCGACACATTAGTTCCTCCACGCTCTATATGAGTGTTGTATTTATCAGGTAATCTATCTATAAACTCGTCAGCACAAGCCAGCTTGCAGGCTCTAATGCATTCCTCGTCTGTTGCATTTTCATTTCCCCAGCGAAGATTTTCAAGAATGCTTCCTGAAAAAAGAACATTATTCTGTAGAACCACAGACACATTGTTTCTAAGCACATCTAGGTCATAGTCCCTTACATCTACTCCTCCGACCTTTACAGAACCATCAGTAACGTCATATAGTCTGGAAATAAGATTAACCAAAGATGTCTTTGAGCTACCTGTTGAGCCCATAACGCCAATTGTTTCTCCTGACTTAATATTGAGGTTTATATTTTTAAGAACAGGTTCTCCTGACTGATTCTTATACGAAAAGAAAACATTTTCAAAAGAAACTGATCCATCCTTCATCTCCATTACAGGATTTTCAGGATTAACTATTGTAGCCTTTTCATTCAAAACCTCTGCAACACGCTTCATATTAGCAAGCGACATAGTAAGCATTACTATTATTACTGAAAGCATCAAGAGGTTTATCAGTATATTCATACAATAGCTAAGCATACTCATTAGCTGTCCTGTTGTAAGCTCTCCATAGACGATATTCTTGGCTCCAAGCCAGCTAATACTAAGTATACAGCCGTAAATAACAGCGCTCATTATTGGCATTGTTCCAGCCATTATTTTCTCCGCTTTTATTGATGCATTATACAAAGCCTGATTTGCTTCATGAAACTTGCTTTTTTCATAAGCTTCACGAACATAAGCCTTTACAACTCGAATTGCTGAAACATTCTCTCTTGTACTGGCATTTATACCATCATATTTTTCAAAAAGAATTTCAAAAAGCTTCTTTGTCAAAAACAGCAGTATTACAACAACTACCATAATAAAGCCTATTGCGTAAACATATGTCATAGCCAGTGTTTTGCTAATACTAAATGACATTATCATTGCAATAACAAGTGACGCTGGCGCTCTCATTCCCATTCTTATTAACATCTGAAATGAATTCTGAATATTGGTAACATCTGTAGTAAGTCTAGTAATAAGACCTGCTGTTGAATACTTATCTATATTCTCTGCTGAAAAGGTCTGTACATTTTTAAACATAGCTTCTCTAAGATTTTTTGCAAATCCAGTAGATGCTTTTGCGCTGTACTTTGCGCCCATCAGACCTCCCCATAAACCAATCAGAGCTGCAATAACCATTACACCTCCGATTTTAAGAATATGATTAAAGTTTCCAACCTCTACGCCCTTATCTATCATTGATGCCATTAAAAGAGGTATTACCATCTCCATTGCTACTTCAACTAACATAAATAAAGGGGTAGCTACAGCTGCTGCGGTATATTCTTTTACATTTTTTAATAATGTTTTTACCACTTTAACTACACTTCCTCTCTTCTATAAATAATAAAATAGGGCCTTTTTACAGGCCTCAAATGAATAATTGTGTGTTCTTTTATTATAATCTTTGAACTACTTATGTAAATAATTTTTCGTTTATAATATACAAAAACGCGTTATTGATGTGAGTAATTATACACATCTGTTGCATTTCTGTGGTTTATAATGTATGATTATAATTGTTTATTTATATTATATTTTGTTTATTCTTATTTATATATTTTTAGGGGGATAATTATGAAGGAAAATACGGATCTTAGAGTAAAACGTACTCTTAAATCAATTAGAAATGCCTTTTATCAGCTTGTAATGGAAAAAGATTATTCTGATATTTCTATTACCCAGCTTACTGATGTTGCAGAAATTAACAGAAAAACTTTTTACCTACACTATTCTTCACTAGAAGAGCTGGTAAAAGAAGTTGAAGCTGATATAGTTGCAGATATTCTAAAAAACGTAGAGCAAAATGCTATGAATCTTGATGCTGCAGGCTGCATCAGGAATTTCTACAGCTATTTAGAGAGCTGTAATGACGTACAGCAAAAGCTTTTATGTGACTCTCATTATTCTTTTTTCTATGAAGACGTTACAGACGCTGTGCTAAAGTCTCCTGCCTTCCAAAAGTTTTTTGATATGACAGACTATCCAAATCTGGTTCGTTCATATTCTATAGCCATTACCTTTATCTATAGAAACTGGGTTATGTCAAATAGACCTATTCCTTTTGATGAACTAACAGAACAGGCCTGCAAAATCATAATTCACGGTTATACCGGTGTAATAAAAAAGTAGACCTAAGCGGTCTACTTTTTCTATATTATTCTCTATAAATATTGTTGATATTATTCTCTAAAGCATCTAATATAACGCTTACATAACCAGCTTCACTGCTCCATACATACCAGCATCATTTCCAAGTGTTGCTAATAAAAACTTTGTATCTTTGCAAGCGTGAAAGGCTTTTTTCTGATATGAAGCAGCAATCTTATCTGTCAAAAACTCTCCAGCCTTTGAAACTCCCCCACCTATTATAAAAGCATCTGGATCAACTACAGCTGCAATCGTTGCAAGTGTATGTCCCAAATAATCAATAGAGTCACCTACAGCTTCAAGCGCAAGCTCATCTCCTGCCTTTGCTTCATCCAATACATTTCTAGCCTCAAGCACTTCATATTTTGTAAGAGCAGATGCCTTACCTGTCGCAAGATGTCGCTTTGCTACTCTAACAAAGCCTGTTGCAGAACCATACATCTCAGCACAGCCTCTATTTCCACATCCGCATACCTCTTCTTCATCCTTACATACACAAATATGGCCTATTTCTCCACCGGCTCCATTGGCTCCAGTAATAATATTTCCATCAATTACGACACCACCGCCTATGCCTGTGCCAAGTGTAACCATTACTATACTGTCATAGCCTTTTCCAGCTCCCATCCAGTTTTCGCCAAGTGCTGCCACATTGCCATCATTACCAACCTTTACATCAAGGCCTGTCAGCTCTGATAGTATGGTAGAAACAGGTGTAACATCCCAGTCTAGATTTACACACTTATTTACAACACCATTTTTATCAACAGGACCAGGTACACCTATACCTATTCCAACTACGTCTGATTTATTGATGCCTTTCTTTTCTATATGTCCTAAAACCTCTTTTGCCAGGTTTGGAAGTATATTCTTGCCACCGCAAGATCTGTCAGTAGGCACTTCCCACTTGTCCAGCAGCTTTCCGTCTACATTAAAAAAACCTACCTTACATGTTGTTCCACCAAGATCTAATCCAAATCCGTATTGCATTCTAATCTCCTAATCTATTCTCTATCCATTACCTAATACTGGGTCTGCTCTGTAATAACAGTTACAGTATCTCCTGGCTTCAATACTCCGTCTGGTATCGAACCATGATAAATAGTAGTCGTTCTTCCTCTTATCTCTGAGTCATTTACCCGATTACTAACAGGTTCATGATTTTCTTCGTTATCTATATTATCATTTTGAGTCTCATTATTAAAGTCCGTTATTTCTTCTGATTGTTCTTCATCTACTTCTTCATTTTCAATCAGATTGCCCTCTTCATCATACAGAGCATCCTCTTCTTCTACATTTTCCTCTACAATCTCAATAACTGGAAGAAAATCACGCGACTTTTTGTTTTCATGAATCTTTACCATATAATCATGCCATATATCACCAGGATATGATGCTCCCGTCAATCCTGGCAGCTTCTTTGGCATGTCATATCCTACCCAAATAGCCGTCGTATAATAAGGAGTATATCCGCAGAACCATCCATCATAATTATTATTTGTGGTACCAGTTTTTCCAGCACATGGCATATTTTCAAGTCCAAGGCCCTTTGCTGTTCCACCTTCCACAACAGACTGTAAAATATCTGTCATTTGTCTAGCTGCCTGAACCTCATATATCATCTTTACCTCAGGCTCGTAAGACCAAAGAGTATTTTGGTCCATATCATTTATCTTACTAATGCAATTTGGTTCTCTATAAATGCCATCATTTTCTATTGTTGCATATCCTTTTGCCATTTCAAGAGCAGATACGCCATTTGTAAGTCCTCCCAAAGCTGCAACATTTATGTAATCAGCTTCTACTATCTGTGCAAAATCCATTGCCTCTAAATACGATAGTCCTACTACAGGTGAAAGTTCATCAAAAAGCTTATAGGCTATAGTATTCTTCGACCTCATTACAGCTTCTCTAAGAGTCATCTCTCCCGAAAACACACCATCTGCATTTTTAGGGCCTTCCTCTAATTCTTCATCAATAACTATTGTATCTGCATTATAGCCTCTTTCTATAGCCGGTGTGTATACGATAAGAGGCTTTATTGAGCTTCCTGGCTGTCTAAAGCTTTGATAAGCACGATTTAGTGTATATCCTACTATATCATCCTGATCTCTTCCTCCTACAATAGCCTTTACCATGCCAGTTTCATTATCTATACAGGCACCCGCCCCTTGTAGAAGATATATGCCTTCGTCATTTTTACCTTCAAATTCCTTTAAATTATCATCTATTGCTTCCTGAAGCATATTTTGCATATCAAGATCTATCGACGTATATATTCTGTATCCACCTGAAAATAATCTAGTGTTACACTCTTCATAAAGTTCCTTATACCGCCAATTATAGGAATTCATATCTGCAATTCCATTAAACTTTGTTCTAAATTCAAACCCTTGAGTCTGCATTAAAGCTTTTGTTGCGCAATAATATGCATAGCTTTCTACATAGTTATTATACGCAGACTCTTTTTCCACCAAAATCATTTTTTCAGCAAGTGACTCTTTATAGGTGTTTTCTGTTATTTTTCCATCCTCATACATCTCCTGAAGAATTAAATCTCTTCTTGCTATAGTATTTTCTATATGATTTACTGGATCATAATAATTAGGGCTATTAGGAATTGCAATTAAAAATGCAGCTTCTGACACGGTAAGCTTATCCAGATTTTTACCAAAGTATCCATCTGAAGCAGCCTGAATACCATAATAACCATTCGAAAAATATATATTATTTAGATAGTACTCAAGAATTTTATCCTTTGAATACTTTTTTTCTAATGCGGTAGCAACAAATATTTCTTCCACCTTTCTTTCCCAGGTCTTATCCATTGAAAGAAACATATTTCTGGCCAACTGTTGAGTAATTGTAGATGCACCTTGCGTTACTTCGCCATTTTTTATCATAGCTGAAACCGCACGCATAATAGCCTTATAGTCAATGCCACTATGACTATAAAACTTTTTATCTTCAATACTAATAACCGCACTTTTTACTGAGTTTGGTATGTTTTCAATTGTTACATAATAGGAATCCTTGGCGCCATTGAGTCGACAGATTTCATTTCCATAGGCGTCATATAAAATAGATGTCTGATCTTTTTTGAAGGTAGCATCAGTTGATCTTGCTACAATAGCATCGGCCTCTTTTTTCATATCATTGATTGTCGATGCATAACCACCCGCATAGTAATAACCAAGAGCCGTTATAATTAATAGTAACAAAACAAACTGGACCTTTATCAAGGTCCAGATCTTTTGTTTTTGTGTTTTTTTTGCTTTATTTTTACTCATCCAATCAATTGTTCAAATTCTGTTACAGGTATTGGCTTTGCCAATAAATATCCCTGATACATATCACAGCCCATATCCTCTAAAGCTTTTCTTGTATGATGATCCTCAACGCCTTCTGCTATACATATCTGTCCTAGATCATGACACATCTCAATTACATGCTTTATAAGAATTGCACCCTGCTTATTATCTATCTGCAATACAAAGCTTCTATCCAGCTTTACTGTATCTATTCCTTCCATAGGAAGCATTCTAAGCGATGAATACTCTGTTCCCATATCATCAAGTGATACACCAAATCCAGCCTTTTTAAGATCCTTTACAATATCCTCTAACGAATGATTGTCCATTGTCTCTTCGGATTCAGTAATCTCAAACTCAAGCTGGCTTGCACGAATATCATACTTATCTGTAATACTAAACACCTGCTTTATATAGTCAGGCTCTGCAAGTGTGACACGAGACATATTGACAGATATTTTAATATCTCGTACTCCATCCTTGTTCCACTTATCTATCAACTGGCAAACTTCTTCTAGCATAAAGAAATCTAGCTTTGAAACAAGTCTTTCTTTTTCCAAGGCTGGCACAAACTTTATTGGAGCAATTATCTTGCCATTTTCATCAGTTTTTCTAACTAATGCCTCAGCTCCTATAATATTTATATCAGAAATCTTTGCCTTTGGCTGCAAATACATCTCATATCTGCCATTTTCAAGATCTTCTATAAAGCTCTTTAATATGGCAGGTCTATGCTTCGATTCCTGGTTTTGATTAGCAATATAGTAATTCTGCTTGGCTACACGCATTATCTTTTCTGCACGCTTAACCATCTGCTCTACATCTCCCTTGCCTTCCTGGAAGAAAGAACCAACCGCTGCAAGATCTTCATTATCTGATATATCTTTATGAATCGCTTCTATTTTGTTCTCAAAATAGGCTCTATTTGTATTTTCAGATACTACGACAAACTCATCTCCACTAATACGATAAATAAGGTCTGAATCAAAATGCTTTTCAAGTATTTCTGCTGTCTTTATGAGAAGCTCATCTCCAGCAAAGTGTCCCTGAATATCATTGATTTCCTTTAGTCCATTTGTATCTAAAAATACAACACCTGCATTGTTCGCTGGATTATACCTTTTTTCTTCGATATATTCCTTATATGCCTTACGATTAAGAAGTCCTGTCAGACCATCATGATAGGTCATCTCAAAAAGCATATCTCTATTAATTTTTAACTCTAACTCGGCTATTCTTTCCTTTGTAATATCCTGAAAAACAACAAAATAATTATATCCTTCTCTATTTTCTTTAGGAACAGCCGTTATCTTTACTAGAATCCAGGTAATATCTTCTTCTGTAAACTGAGCAACTCTAAACTCTGCCGAAGACTGATGTGAACGGTTCTCTCTTGCCTGTACAAATGCATCTTTGAATGCATCAACGTCTCTTGAATCAAGTACCTTGCAAAAGTCTTCCAAGTAAATGCTTTCAAAATCCTCTTTTTTAAGAGTCATTCTATACGCTGTCTTTACTGCTGGCATCGTATTGATAAAGTCGATAAGCTTGTCATTCATTGCACGTGTCAAAAGGCCTTTTTTGTGCTCAGACAAAACAGCTACACCAACAGGAATATTGTTTACCGTTCTTGCAATACGTTCGTTTTCATTCTCAAGATTCTCATGTATTTCCATGAGCATATTTATATTCATAAATGAAATATAAATATATGTCTCGTCTAAGATTTTAACGGCCTTATGACTTGCCATTACCCAAACAGGATCTCCATAATAATCCAACACCCTGTAGTTTCCTGAGACAGCCTCATTTGTATAGACGCTATCCTCTATCATCTCTATAACTTTGGCACGATCTTCCTCGTAAAGATAATCTGTTGATTTGACTCCAAAATGTCTGGCTGAAGCTCCCTCTGGATAATGAAGCAAAGCCGCATATCCTTCATTTCCATAAATGGTAACGTAATCTCCTGGTCCTTTTCTTTCAAAGAACATTACTCCATTATCCATCTGATCAAGTAAAGACTGAGCACGTCTAAATATTGCCTCTGTCTTCTTTAAAAGATGAATCTCTATTTTAAAAACATTCCCACCAAATCTAGGCTGATAAAACTGAGATTCTGTCAAAAATATCTCAGCCATAACAGCTTTTCCGCCCTTACAGTTAATGGTTACATCTACGTTAATAGATGGTGCCTTTTTCGCTACGATATCCATCGCGTTTTGAACAGGAGTATCTTCATCCTCTGGTTCAATTATATCTCCTGGCTTCAAGCCCAGTGCTTCTATCTCTTCAAGGCTCTCATAGCCTATAAGCTCAAGAAACTTTTTTGATAATTCAATAAAATGAGGCCCATCTTCTGCCTGCTCATACCAATAGCCTCCATCTGAATGTACATCCAGATAGTCTGCCAAATTTCCTATTCCAATTACATCTTTAGAAGATGCTTTCATCTCACTCATAACATAATTAACGTTTTCTTAAACGTTCCCCCAAAACTGTATCTACCACTCCATCCTTATTCGGACGATACCATTCTTATATTATCATTATTTTTATATATTAACCACATAATTATCTAAATTTTACCCATAAATTATCTGATTTTTCACACATTTTTCACTTAATCGTTTAACTATTTTAAATCTATGTGGAGAATAATTCTCATTTCTCTTGTTTTGTTGACTTTTGTTTGTATAATATACATATGATTTTTGTTTTAATATAATGATTTTTTCATTTATTAGTTTTTATGGAGGTTATCATGTCATACTCAAAAGCTCTAATAGGACATACAAAAGCTGGTGAAGAAATAATTGCATATACTATTTCCAACAGTTCAAATTTGACTGCAAGAATTATGAACTACGGTTGTAATCTGCTTAACCTTTTCGTTACTATGCCAAATGGCGAAAAAAGAGATGTCGTTCTTGGCTACGAAAAAATCGAAGACTACTTCGTTAATTCACCTGGTTTTGGTTGTTGTGTTACACCAAACGGAAACAGAATTGAGAAATGCTCTTTTACTCTTAATGGTAAAACATACACATTAGACAAGAATGATGGTAACAACAATCTTCATTCTGGCTTTAATCCTATGCACAGAAAGATTTGGGATCTTGTTTCTGTATCTGATAATTCAATTAGCTTTAAAGCGACAAAAGCTGATTTAGAATGTGGTTTTCCAGGCACAATGGAAATTAAAATCACCTACACACTTTTAGCTGATGGCATCCAAATTGATTATGAAGGTCTTTCAGATGAAGACACTATTTTCAATCCTACAAATCATTCATACTTCAATTTAAAGGGTGATAATAATGGCGACATCTTAGATCACATAGTTTGGCTTGATGCTGATAACTACACATATGCAGACAGTGAGTCTATTCCTCATGGTGAGATTGTCACTGTCAAGGGAACTCCAATGGACTTTACAGAACCAAAGATGATTGGAAAGGATATTGATGATATAAGCTATGACCCACTTAAATGGGCCGGTGGATATGATCATAACTATGTTCTTAATCATCGCGACATTAATAAACCATGTGGATATCTTCTTTCCAAAGAAGGCAAGCTTAAAATGGAATTCTATACAGATTTACCTGGTATGCAATTTTATACTGGCAATTACCTAAATAAAGACGAAATCGGAAAAGGCAATAAGCCATACGATAGACGTTATGGAGTTTGTTTTGAAAGTCAGTATCACCCAAATGCAATTAATGTTCCTTCTTTTGAACAGCCTGTAGCAAAAGCAAACGAACTCACAAAAACTACAACAATTTATAAGTTTTCATATCTATAAAAAAAAGCCCCACCTTCTAATGAAGATGGGGCATATTTGTCTAATTAAGACTACTGTGAAATAGCGCCTGTTGGACAAACACCTGCGCATGTACCACAATCAACACAAGCATCAGCATCGATGTTGAACTGGCTATCTCCCTGTGAAATAGCACCTACTGGGCACTCTGGCTCGCATGTACCACATGATACGCATGAATCAGAAATAACATATGCCATGATAAAATCCTCCTTGTAAAATAATCTTCTAAAGCAAATCATTGCATACTTGCTTACTATAATGTCATTATAATCTGTATATTTTTAATATCAAGTCCTATTTTTTATACAAGTCTTTTTCTTATTGATAAAAATGTATCATTTAATGGCTTGAAATGGGCGTTTTACGAGGTTATAATTTTGTTTCAGATTTTTATTGTATTGAAAGGAGTACACAATATGTCAAAAGTTAATGGCGATACAATGATTGGCGAGCTTCTTCAGATTGATGAGAATGTAGCACCTATCTTACTTAATATTGGTATGCATTGTTTGGGATGTCCTTCATCACAGATGGAGACTATCTCTGAGGCTGCTGCAGTTCACGGCATTGATCCAGATATGCTTGTTGAAGAGATTAACAATTTCCTCGAGTCTAGAGGTTAATTTTCTCTTTGCTTTCATTAATTAAAATGAATTTAAAAAGGAACTGGCTATTTTGTCAGTTCCTTTTTCATGTTAAAAATTATCCTCATCTCGTTTTCGAATAAGATTTGCAAATTTAGTATATTGTGGTAACCAGGCCAACTCTACTGTTCCTATTGGACCATTTCTTTGCTTTGCAATAATAATTTCTGAAATATTTTGCTTTTCTGTATCCTTGTTGTAATAGTCATCTCTATATATAAACATTACAACGTCAGCATCCTGCTCTATTGCTCCTGACTCTCGAAGATCAGAAAGCATTGGTCTATGATCAGGTCTTTGCTCAACAGCACGGGAAAGCTGTGACAATGCAACTACAGGTACATTAAGCTCTCTTGCTAGTGCCTTTAATGATCTTGAAATCTCAGAGATTTCCTGCTGTCTTGATTCTGATTTTCCACTTCCACTCATGAGCTGTAGGTAGTCGATAATAATAATATCTAACCCATGCTCCAGCTTATATTTTCGGCATTTACTACGAAGCTGCTGAATACTAATACCTGGTGTATCATCTATAATTAATCTTGATGTGGCGATAGATCCAGCACCTTCCATCAGATTTTTCCAGTCAGACTCATTCAAATCGCCTGTTCTAAGCTTCTGTGCATCTATTCTTGACTCCAGAGCAAACATACGATTTACAAGCTGCTCCTTTGACATTTCCAAAGAAAATATTGCCGCGCAAAGGCCTTTTCTTAAGGTAATATACTGGGCCACATTAAGAACAAACGCTGTTTTTCCCATAGATGGTCTTGCCGCAACCAGAATCAAATCTGATGGCTGAAGACCTGCTGTACGAAGATCAAGATCTTCAAAGCCGGTTGGAATTCCTGTAACTGCATCTGTTGTCTTGGCAGCTTTTTCAATCTTTTCAATAGCACGCATTACAACCGCATTAATCGGGTCGTAATCGCTACCACCTTGATTTTCTAGTAGAGAAAAAATCTTGCTTTCTGTTTCATTTAAGATCACTTCCAGCTCTTCTTTTCCAGAAAAACACTCATTTTCTATTTCCTGGTTTACCTTGATAATATTTCTCAGCATAGAGTTCTTTTTTACAATCTGTGCATAATTTACTACATTTATAGACACAGGAACTGCATTAATTGTCTGTGCTAAAAACTCTACACTGTAAAGCTCAGGAGACACCTGCTTTTCTGAAAGCTTATCCCTTAATGTGATATTATCAACAGTAATATTTAGATCATTCATTTCAACAATGGTTTCAAATAATAAGCCATATTGTTGAAAATAAAAATCATCTTTTTTCAAAATATCAGTAGCCTTTGTAATCGCGTCTCTATCCATTATCATAGAGCCAACAACAGCTTGTTCAGCCTCTTTACTACAAGGCATCTGTCTTTTTATTTCTTCTTCCATCTTTCACCAACTACTATGCTTCAGAAACATGTACCTTTAATGTTCCTGTAACCTTTGGATGTAACTTTATCTTAAGATCATAGGTGCCTAAAGACTTTATAGGCTCATCAAGTACAATCTTTTTCTTATCTATTTCCTTACCATACTGCTTCTTTACCTGCTCAACAACTTCCTTTGTTGAAACAGAACCAAATGTCTTTCCACCCTCACCAGTTTTTATCTTGCATTCAACCTTCCAGGTAGAAATCTCTTTTTCCAACTCAAGCGCTGCTTCATAGTTTTCCTGTGCAACCTTTTCGTCATGCTTTTTCTGAAGCTTAAGGTCATTTAAACTAGCTCCGGTTGCCTCTTTGCCAAGGCCCTTTTTTATAAGCATATTTCGTGCATAACCTTCAGAAACTTCTACAACTTCACCCTTTTTTCCAAGAGACTTTACATCACTTAATAGTATTACTTTCATAGCTTTATATCTCCTTTTTCTAGCATTTCATCCAGTATTTCCTGTATTTTCATCTTTACTGCTTCAGGTGTGTCATCTATCTGCGCTCCAGCCACATTTAGATGTCCGCCTCCGCCCAGTCTTTCCATTATGCTATGAACATCAATCTCATCAATTGATCTTGCACTAACATAGGTTCTACCATTATAGAAAGTTAAAACAAACGATGCTTTTATTCCTATTATATTTAATAGTTCATTACTTGTCTTCGCACCAACTACTGTTGGGCTTTCAACATCACTTGATTCACAAATAGAAATGGCAAACATATCTCTGTATACTTCAGCTCTTCTGATAGCCTCAGCCTTTGCCTTATATGCATCCATATCCTCTCTCAGCATTTTTCTTACTCTGCTGACCTCTGCACCATTTCTTCTAAGAAAAGCCGCTGCCTCGAAAGTTCTAACACCTGTCTTTGTAAGGAAATTGTTTGTGTCTATAAGTATTCCAGCAAATATACAGTCTGCTTCTGTTGCATTTATCTCTATCTTTTCAGAGAAATACTGTAACATTTCTGCTATCATCTCACTGGCTGATGACGCATATGGCTCTATATAAGATAATACAGGATTAGATATTGCCTCTTCACTCGCTCTGTGGTGGTCAATTACTACGATATCTCTATTAGATTTAAGTAATTCCTGGCATTCCACAATGCTAGGTCTATTTGTATCCACCACCATTATCAAAGTATTAGGACCTACCAGCTCCAGGGCTTTATCATTAGATATAAACATATCTTCCGGATAATCATCATTCTCCAAAAAGCTGTCTACTAAAGGTCTCATTGAGCTTGTTACTGTATTTAGAACAATATTAACCTTTTTTTCTATCTCTCTGGCTGCACAATAAACACCTACTGCTGCTCCAAGGCAGTCTGCATCTGCAATAGTATGACCCATGATAATTACATTATCTTTTGTCTCCATTACTTCTCTAAGTGCCTGTGCTTTTACTCTGGCCTTTACTCTGGTATTCTTTTCAATCTCTTTACCGCGGCTACCATAATATGATACATCATTGTTATTCTTTATAACTGCCTGCGAACCACCTCTGGCAAGCGCCATATCTATTGCAACTCTGGCAAAATTTGCATTCTTACCATATGTTTCACCGCCATAACCTATACCAATACTTATTGTTGGCTCAATTTCATTTCCTATCTTTATCTGCTTAACATCTTCGAGAATTTCAAATCCACTCTCCTCGATTTTTGACAGATATTTTTTTTCAAAAAATACCATGAACTTGTCTTTTTCTATTCTTCTGAATAGACCATCCACATTTTCAAAGTATTTTGCAATACGTCTTTCTATTAATGCTAATAGCATTGTCTGCTTTGAGACGTCAACTCCTTCAAACAATTCCTCTGCATTATCAATATATATCAAGCCCTGAATGAGCTTTTGTCCATCCAGTTCATTTGCAATCGACACATAATCAGTCTCATCATATAGTAATACTGTTGTGAGTTTGTTCAATGAAAGAAGCTTTGTACTAAGGTCTGTCTGTAATATATCATCTTCAGACTCAAGCTCAACCGGTTGCAGCATTGCACAATATTTTCTGCCGTCATGCTCTATATGAAGCTCTTTACTTTCACCCGGCTCAATAGCATCTATTGCTTCTTTTGTTATTTGTTCAAAAATAGTAGTAATTGATTTTGTATATTCAGAATCAATATTTGCCAATCTCGCAAAATCATCATTCATCCAGATAAATCTTGAATGATCATCGAGTACTGCATATGGTACTTTAAATCTTGTAAGGATTTCTTTATTCACGCCATTGTAGTTAATTGCAAAATTGACAATATCACTTTCAAATCGCGCTAAATTGATTTTGTAAAAAATAATCGTCAAAATAGCATAAATAACAACAAAAACTGCTATTGCCTTTCCAAGACTAAAGTTGTACAAAAACAGTATTATATCGCCTAATACAAAAACAAAAATCATGTATATTGGCAACAACAAATAATTTTTTATTCTGCCATGATACTTTATAGATTCCATTTTATATCCCCTTTTTGAGTATAAATCAGATTTATTATAGCATAAAACTTCTGTTAATATTTCTTTTTTTAACAAATCTGATGTCTTTCATTTTTTACAAGTTAAAATAACTAATAGCTTCTTATAATTTTGGTTATTCTAACATTGGCACTTTATTCATTAGTTTTTATAATATTTTTAGTTTAATTCGAAAAGGAGAAGTATTATGGCAGACATTTCACTTAAGAACATTTATAAGATTTATCCAAATGGCTTCGAAGCTGTTAAGGACTTCAATCTTGAAATTAAAGATCAGGAGTTCATCATCTTCGTTGGACCTTCTGGATGTGGTAAATCTACAACACTTCGTATGATTGCAGGTCTTGAGGAAATCTCAAAGGGTGACCTTATTATCGATGGTGTTAGAGTAAATGATGTAGAGCCAAAGGACAGAGATATCGCAATGGTATTCCAGAACTACGCTCTTTATCCACACATGACAGTTTATGATAACATGGCATTCGCTTTAAAGCTTAGAAAGGTTCCAAAGGACGAGATTGACAAGAAGGTTCGTGAGGCAGCTCGCATCCTTAATCTTGAGCAGCTTCTTGATCGTAAGCCAAAGGCTCTTTCAGGTGGTCAGAGACAGAGAGTTGCTATGGGACGTGCAATCGTTCGTCATCCAAAGGTATTCCTTATGGATGAGCCTCTTTCAAACCTTGATGCAAAGCTTCGTGTTCAGATGAGAACTGAGATTTCAAAGCTTCATGATGAGCTCGGTGCTACAATGATTTATGTTACACATGATCAGACAGAGGCTATGACTCTTGGAACAAGAATCGTTGTTATGAAAGATGGTGTTGTTCAGCAGATCGACACTCCAGAAAAGCTTTACACAGAGCCTTGCAACCTCTTCGTTGCTGGATTTATTGGAAGCCCACAGATGAACTTTGTTGATGCACAGATTTCTGTTGAAGGCGACACTGTTACAGCAGATATTGCTGGAACAAAGCTTACAGTTCCTGCTTCAAAGGCAAAGGCTTTAAAGGATGGCGGATATAATGGAAAGACAGTTGTTATGGGTATTAGACCTGAAAACATTTCTGATTCTCAGATGATTATCGAAGCTATGCCACAGTCAGTTATAGAAGCAAAGATTAATGTTTATGAGCTTCTTGGTGCTGAAGTATTCTTATACTTTGATTTTGCTGGTGCTCAGCTTACAGCTAGAGTTGATCCACGTACAACAGCAAGAGGTGGAGATACTGTTAAGTTTGCACTTGATATGGAGAAGGCTCACTTCTTTGATAAGGAAACAGAGCTCGTAATTGCAAACTAAGATAAATTGGTTTAATATTTATATAGCACTAATTCACGCGTACCCTTTGGTGCGCGTGTTTTATATTTATTTCTTTTTTATTTGCAATATTGTGCTCGGGGGATTTATGACTAACGAATTGGACAGCCTATTATTACAGCTAAATACAACTACAGGTATTGATTTTAATATTTCAAGCAGCTCTCTATCTGATGACGAAGCAGTCAAAAAACTTAAAGAAATTATATCTAAAATCAAACCTATAGAATCAAAGGAAGACTTTCTTTTATCGATTTTTAATGGTGCAATAAAAAAAGAAGATATTCTTTCTGGTATGAATAAATACCATATAAAGAACTCTTCTTTCTTTGTTTTTTATTTACAAAGTAGGCAGCCATATTCAAATGATGTTATTAGCTTTATTAAATCATCTATGCCAAATCCTCACGATATGGCAATTAGCATAGATGACAAACACATTTTGGTTGTTCAAACTGTCTCTGAAACTATCAACAATGAGCTGATTAGATCCACTGCTCTGTCTCTTGTTGAAATGCTTGAAATTGAAGCCTATACCAGCTTCAAAATCGCCTATGACTCTATTGAGAGCCTTACAGATTTGCCTACTTGCTGTAGCAGGCTTATTCAAGCAACAGATATTAGCGATATATTCCAGTTAAACGATAAAGTTATCTGTTTTGATTTACTCGGAATCGAGCGTCTAATTTATAATTTACCTGAAGAAGAGATGCTCTCCTTCATAAAAAACAATCTACCTGAAGGAACTATGTCTGACATTGATGAAGATACTGTTCGAACAATCCTTGCCTTTTTTGATAATGGTCTTTCTATAGCCGAAACCTCTAGGCAGCTTTATGTTCACAGAAATACTCTTATATACAGACTTGATAAATTCTATCAGTCTACCGGCTTAGATGTTAGACATTTTAAAGATGCTGTTATAGTTATGATTGCCTTCAAAATTCGTGATTATTTAAGCATAAACAAATAAAAACATCTTCATTTATGTCTTTTTTAGTGTGCCTTCAGTGCAAATGCTATATTAATACCATGATCCGCGCATCTTTCCAGGTCTGTAACCATACTTGAGAATATTACACCTGCGTGTGGTTCGCATTTATTCTCCATTAATCTCTCAACATGATGATTAATTAATGTGCCTTCCTGCTTATCTACCTTTTTCTCTAACTTATTGATTTCATCTGCCTTTGAGTAATCCTCATTTGCAAACATTTCTATTGCCATTTCAATTACGCCAATAGCATTTTCTGACATAGATTCCAGTTCTTTTCTAGCCTTCTTTGACAGCTTAGACTTCTTTGCCTTCATCTGCTGAGCATACTCAATAATATTCTCTGCATGATCAGATATACGTTCTACATCAGTAGCTGTAATCATTATGCTAGAAACAAGGCGCATTTCTGCATCGGAAAGGTCGTGTGCCTGTAATGATGTCATTGCATCACCAATCAGATGATTTAATGTATTAACCGTTTCCTCTCGTTTTTCAACAGATTCAATCTTTTTCTCATCATAATCAAAGAAACAGTCTATTGCTTCTTCTAAATTATCAAGTGCTATAGTTGCCATTCTTGCTGTCTCTAGCTGAGCCTGATTGATAGCAACCTTTGTTGGAATATTTGCCATCTGAGTCATATAAATAAGCGTTCTTTCCTCAGCCTCTCTCTTTTCGTCTTCTAGCACAGGGATGAACTTATATGTAAGGTCTACAATCTTTGATGCAAATGGTAATTCTATAAGCACCGCTGCAATTGCAAATATTGTATGTGTATTTGCAATCTGACGACCCACATCATCAGGAGAAAGACTCTTAATAAACTCTAGAATTTGTGGGAATACATTTATTAGCACCACAAGTATTAAAGCTCTTATTAGATTAAAAATCAGATTAAGAATGGCCGATCTTTTACCATTTCTATTTGCTGTAAGTGATGCCAAAAGGTTTGGTGTAACAGATCCAATTGCTGCACCTATTACCAGATATACCGCAACATCATATGCTAATATTCCCTGCATGCAAAATGCCTGAAAGATAACTATTGATGATGAAGAGCTCTGTAAAAGAGCTGTAAATGCAACACCAAATAAAAGAGCAAGCAAAGGGTTAGACAGTGTGCTAACAAAAGAAACAAATCCTGCTGACTGTGAAAGTGGAGCAATAGCAGCTTTCATTATAGTAATTCCTTGAAAAAGCATACCAAACCCCATAAGTACAGAGCCGATATGTTTTACAAGATTCTTCTTTACGAACAGATACAATACTGCACCTGCAAAAAGAATAAGTGGTGTAAATGTACTAATGTTAAAGGCTGTAATCTGTGCTGTAATAGTAGTACCTATATTAGCACCCATTATTACACCAATAGCCTGCGCTAACGACATAAGACCTGAATTAACAAATCCAATTACCATTACATCTGTAGCAGACGAGCTTTGTATAAGAATAGTCATTCCCATACCTACGAGCACAGCCATATATTTGTTCTTTGTAGCTTTTTCCAGTATGGTCTGTAAATTATCTCCACAACTATTCTTTAAGCCAGTTGACATTATTGTCATACCAAACAAAAAAAGTCCCACTCCACCTAGCAATGAAAAAAATCCTGCTATTGTCATTTAAATCTCCGTTCTTAATTCTTTTTCAAGCAATTATTCTAATATTTATTATAACTTTCTTGCACCTTCTCCTATATCAACAACATAGAATTCAGCTTCATTTCCTGTCTTTTCCTTATAGGCTGGTCCAATAGTCTCAATAAATCTGTCTACAGCATCATTTTCAACTATAGATACTGTACAGCCACCGAAACCACCACCTGTAATACGCGATCCAATAACACCTGGTATAGACCAGGCAAGCTCTACAAGCACATCAACCTCTGGGCAGCTAACATCATAATCATCTCTAAGAGAGACATGTGATGCATTCATAAGCTTTCCAAATGTCTCAATATCGTTTGCTTTAAGTGCCTTTACCGCATCAACAGTACGCTGATTTTCTGTAACAGCATGCTTAGCACGAAGTCTGTTTGTAGCGTCTGATATAGCTTCTACATTTGCCTCAAATGTTGCCACATCAAGATCGCCCAAGGTCTTAATATCTACAACTTTCTGCAGTTCTTCAAGAGCTTTTGTACACTGTGAACGTCTCTCATTATATGCTGAATCAACAAGTGAATGCTTTACCTTACTATTTGTAATAACAATCTTTGCTGTTGGTAATTTAACAGGAGCATATTCAAAAGAAAGATCTGATGTATCAAGGAAAATTGCGTTATCCTTCTTTCCCATTGCAACGGCAAACTGATCCATAATACCACAGTTCATTCCATTGTAATTGTTCTCCGAGTACTGTCCAATAAGCGCAAGATCAATATTTGTCTGATCCTCATATCCATATAAATCCCTAAGAATTACGCCAGTGAGAACCTCTAAAGATGCTGAAGAAGACAATCCTGAGCCATTAGGAATGTTGCCCCAGATAGCCATGTCAAAGCCTGTATCAATTGGCATTCCTTTTTCATTAAAAGCCCAAACTACACCAAACGGATAATTTGCCCAATGATTTTCTTTATTAAATGTCATATCATCAAGGCTAACCTCAATTACACCGACCTTTTTTATATTATCTGAATAAAATCTTATTGTTCTATCGTCTCTTTTTCTTGCAACACCATAAGTGCCTATTGTAAGAGCACATGGGAAAACGTGTCCACCATTGTAATCTGTATGTTCACCAATCAGATTGACTCTTCCTGGAGAAAAATATGTACGTACATCTCCACCCTTTCCAAATTTTTCTTCAAAAACTTCTATTAATTCATTAATTTCCATTATTTATTAACCCTCTAAACAGTATTTATTTGATAGTAATTAATTCGTAATCTCTGCTTCCCACACCAATTTTTTCTGCATGTTCCAATGTTTCCTTATAACGAACATTAGGATTTGAATCCAATAAGTTATCCCTATGAAAATCCCAATTTGGTGTATTAAGATTATCTGAAAGCTGTGAATTTGGCATTGGTGTAGCAGCAAGAGCCATATCTACACATGCCTGGTCTAATGCAACCGGATCATATGATGCAAGCATACCAATATTTGGCAAAATTGGTGCATCATTTTCTGCATGACAATCACAGTTTGGTGACACGTCTACAATAAGCGATATGTTAAAGTTTGGTCTGCCATCTACAACTGCCTTTGTGTACTCAGCCATCTTATAGCAAAGAAGCTCATTTGCGTTCCAAACCTGATTGCTTATAGCATCAAATCCACACGCACCTATACATCTGCCACAGCCTTTACAAATATCCTGATTAATAAATGCTTTTCCATTTTCGTAAGTAATAGCATCGGATCCACATTCCTTAGCACATCTTCTGCAGCCACGGCACATTCCTTCATTAACAATTGGCTTACCCTGGTTGTGCTGATGCATCTTTCCTGCTCTACTTCCGCATCCCATACCTATATTTTTGATTGCTCCACCAAAGCCTGTCATCTCATGGCCTTTAAAATGATTTAATGTAATAAATACATCTGCATCCATTATTGATCGACCAATATAGGCCTCTTCACAATACTCGCCACCCTTTACAGGAACTGCAACGTCATCTGTTCCTCTAAGTCCGTCAGCAATAATAACATGACAGCCTGTTGTCATCTCATTAAAACCATTTATCTGAGCACAATCAAGATGGTCAAGTGCATTCTTTCTTGATCCAGGATACAGAGTATTACAATCTGTTAAAAAAGGCTTTCCTCCAGCTTCCTTTACAAGGTCAGCAACAGCCTTTGCATAATTTGGTCTAAGATATGCCAGGTTTCCCAGCTCACCAAAGTGCATTTTTATGGCAACAAATTTGCCTTCCATATCTATATCCATCATGCCGGCTCTTCTTAGAAGCTTCTTAAATTTCTCTGTCAAAGGAACATCTATCTGTGTTCTAAAATCCGTAAAATATACCTTCGATTTCTCCATTTATCCTCCTGTAATAACCCTTAAAAAATACAAACGCCTAGTTATTTCCGATTTTATCAAAAAAACCTTATTATCACAAGAATATTCACATTTTACTATTCTATGATATTTTTTCTAAATATATGATATAATGAGCCTCACATTTATTATTTGATATATTAATCTTTATGTATAGTTACAGAATACATATTTATTAAGAGTGAAAGCATGAACAATTTTTCTAAATCATTAAAAACATTTTTAGGTGCTGTATTAGCCGGAGTAGCCATTGGTATAGGAGGCTGCATATATCTTTCCTGCGATATAAAAATTGTTGGCGCCTTAATGTTTACAATAGGTCTATACATTATTTGCTTGAATAAGCTGTTTCTTTTTACAGGAAAAGTTGGATATCTTGTCAACAAAGATGCTTTATACCTTTTAGATTTATTAATTATCTGGTTAGGCAATTTACTTGGAACCTTTATAGTTGCACTAATGTTTTCTTTTACTCGCATTAGTGACAGGCTACAAGAAAATGCACTAGCAATCTGTCAGGCAAAAGACTCTGACAACCTTATTAGTCTTTTCATTTTGGGAATATTCTGCGGAATTTTGATGTATGCTGCAGTGAACGGTTTTAGATCAACGAAGAATCCTCTGATTCTTCTCTTATGTGTATCTGTTTTTATTCTTTGTGGTTTTGAACACTGTATTGCAGATATGTTTTATTATTCTATGGCAAAAGCCTGGACTTTTGACTCATTTATTAATGTGATAATCATCACTCTTGGCAACTCTCTTGGTGGCATTTTACTACCATTATTTGCCAAATTCAAATAATCTACAAGAAAAGCCCCAAGGCATCCTGACCAAATGTAAGCAATAAAACACTCAGACAACAAGCCAAAGCTACCGGAAACAAGCTTACTCCCATCCATGCTAAAGCAATACCTATTATAAGTGCTATGGCTCCTATAAATGGATTCCCAGTTGCTTCGATAATTGCAGGAAAAGTCATTACTGCAAGTGTAACGTATGGTACATAATACAAAAATGATTTTATGAACGTATTTTTTATTTCTTTTTGTATTAATGTCAATGGTAGTACCCTTATCATAAAGGATACACCTGCCATTATAGCTATATATATAATATTACTTCTCATTATCTGTCTCCTTCTTTGGGAAAATCAAAGCCAGAGCAGCGGAAATTACCACTGTTAATATTATTATCTTTGTTCCTTCAGTCATTTCTTTAATATATGGAATCCATTTACTGCAGTAACTAGCTATAAAGCTTATTATTATTCCTAACAGTACTATTCTATCCTTCTTTGCTGGTGGAATAATAATTGCTAAAAACATGCCATAAAGAGCTACCCCAAGAGAAGTAACTATAATTGGAGGTAAAACATTTCCAGCAATAATTCCCAGAGCCGTTCCCATAGCCCAGGCTGGAACTGATGCAATAGCTGCACCATAGGTATACTCAGGTTTTAAATATCCCTCCTGACCTATAGATATGCCAAATATTTCATCTGTAATAAATGCTCCTATACCTATTCTATGTATAAGCTTCGTTGTCTTTGACACTCTTTGGCTCATTGCACAACTCATTAGAAAATATCTACCGTTTGTTACCAATATTAATAAACCCATTTCTATATATGTAATATTAGTACCAATTCCTCTAAAAGCAGCATACTCTCCAGCGGATGCTATAGTAAATAAGCTGGCAAAAAAGCCCTCTATTGCATTTAATCCTACTCCTGCTGCTGCTATTCCAAGAGAAAATGCTACAGCAAAATATCCAGCACCTATTGGTATTCCATCTATAATTCCCTTTTTAAATATCTTCTTATCCATTTTCTACCAACTAAAATCCTATCAAATAATATTTTTTTCATGTAAAATACAACTATATTTTTAAAAGGGAGAAAGCCTATGTATCTTAATTCAAAAACCCATTACTTATCACATTGCCTTTTAATTACGGCCATGTTAAATATTGCCTATATGGGACTTACTGCTGTCTTTAGATTTTTATTTGGAGACAATACAAGTGTCCCAGACAATATAAACCCTCTTATATATCATTCACAACTTATAATGGAATTAATAACTATCGCTCTTATTTTTATCATATTCTACAGGGCTATGAAAGACCTAAAGTCAAAAATTGCTCTTATTGAAAGTGATGACTACGATAATATTGCTTCATTACAAAAAGAATTTATGTCTGACAAGCTTTCAACTCTTAGAGGCGAATCCATTCTTCAGCTTCTTGAAATATGGGGAACCATCCTCGTTGTTGTGCAGATAATGTCTATTGTTGCAAACTATCAGTACAAAAAATTAGAAACCATTCTTTATGACCTAATTATTATTTTTTTAAATGGAAGTCCTACGTATTACAACGAAGTATACAATTCATCACATGGTTTCAAATATATCTGCATGTTTACTGCGTTAATGCTAGGCATTTCCATAACAGGTATCTTTTTAAATGACAAATACATCAAGCTTGCTTTTTACGTGCTGGTTGTTTTCTTCCTTGTTTCTTTTGTAGCTCTTGAAATGATTACTTTTTATACATCACTCAAAATCATTAGTATTGTTTGGACTTCTGTTATTACACATGGACTTGAAACAATAGGGCTTATCATTCTTGCTATATATCTGAAAAACCATTATCGTGGTTTATAATTTGTCGCAAAACTATACCCCCTCTACATTATGTAAAGGGGGTACAATTTTTATATTATGCTTTTATTTCTCAAAGCTTTTTATAATATTCCAAATCCAGGCCATACAAGCATTGTTACATATCCAACCACAATGGCTACTACCATTCTGACAATTGTAAGTGGAAATCCCTGCTTCATAAGCTTATCAGGACTAAGTCCATATCCAACAGAAATTGCTCTAACTGATACAGGAAGCAATGACTCATAATTCATACCCATACATGTAATAAACATATAAGGAATTGGATTTAAGCCAAGTTTTGATGTTACGCCAATAACAATTGGCAATGAAACTGCTGCTGACACGGTCGAATTTGTCATTTCTGAAATAATGCTTGCAAATAAGACAAACACAATTATTGTTCCAAGACCACCAGTAAGATTCATGTTTGCTATAAGACCAGCTATTGCATCATTTGCCCCTGATCCAGTAAGAATCTGTCCCAAGGCAAGACCACCAGCGAATAATAATAACATTCCCCACATCATCTCTCTTTGAGCTTTATCCCAATCAAGAAGCATTGTTTTCTTATCTGCTGCAATAATTACAAAATTCAAAAATCCTAAAAGAAGGAAAAGGTATGCAGGTACAAGACCTGGTAATAAATCAGCATAAAGTGGTCTAACGAAAGAACCAAGCATTGCTATAATAAACATTACAAGAGATATTTTCTCATCCTTTTTCATTGGACCTAGCTCTGCATAACATTTCTGGAAGTATTCCTTTGTTCCCTCCAATGAATTTACCTTCATTGGTCTAAACATCATAAGAAGAAGAATTACTACTGTTACTATAATAGTGTATGGTAACATTCTTGTAATCCAGTCAATGTACATAAATTCCTCGCCTGTAAAATCCTCAAGGAATGAAATTGCTGTGATATTCATTGCTCCACCAAGAGGTGTTCCTGCGCCACCGAGCTGTGATCCCCAAGCAATTGCACATAAAATAGGAACCGCTGGCTCGCATTTTGAAATATCCTTATATCCTGCTGCAGAAAGCATTGAAACTGCAATAGGTGTAAATATTGCGACAACAACTACATTTGGCATTAAATTTGACATAATGGCTGCAGCCAATAACCACACTGCAATCTGCGACTTCATAGATGGTCCAATTAAAGAAAGAGCCTTTAATGAAATTCTTCTATCAAGACCTATAGAAGCCCATGGTGCAGTCAAGAGACATGAACCAAAAATCAAAATGATACTGCTTGATGCATATTGTGATATAACATTTTCCATTGGAACTATGTTAAACAAAGCATTTATTATTGCTGGCAAAAGAGCTGTTACAGTAATATCAACAGGTCTTGTAACCCACCAATAAATCATCCAGACAGCTGTTCCTATACCCTTTGCTGCTGTTGCATCAATTCCAGCCTTTGCCCCTATAATTGCAAATGCGAAATAAAGAGCTGGACCCAATATCAAATTTACTATTTTCTTTGTGTTATTCATTCTTATTTTCCCTTAGAAACAATTAATTAAACCTTTTAATTAATATATATCACATAGACAAAAAAAATACAATGAATTTTATATTATCTTGCGTAAAATCCATTGTATTTTATAGTATTTTATTAGTTCATATGATACAGCCTGTTAGATTCTTCATATTTTGGCTCACATGTCATCTGCACTCCCAAACGTGCAAACATCTTTGTATCAACCGATGAAAGTATAACTGTTGAATGTGCATCACATCCCTTAAGTAATGGAAGTGCTGCCAATGCCTTTGCTGCTTTTTCATCTGTTGCTGCTGATGTAGATAATGCAATGAGTATCTCATCAGTATGTAGTCTAGGATTATTTCCTCCAAGATATTCTGTCTTAAGCTTTTGAATAGGTGCTAAAGATTCTGCAGATACTAGATCTGTTTCCTGATCTATATCTGTCAACGCTTTAAGCGCATTTAAAAGGCATGATGCAGAAGCTCCTAAAAGACTACCAGTTTTACCTGTTACCATTCTTCCATCTGGAAGCTCAAGCGCAACTGCAGGGCCTCCCGTAACCTCCTGCTTTAATAAAGCTGCAGGAATAACCTTTCTATAACTAGCATCTATTCCAGCCTGATTTAATAAAAGTTCAAGCTTATAAATGCTATCCTTTGTCTCACCCTGAATCTTCTTTTCTACAAGAGCCTTATAGTATCTTCTAATTATCTCTTTCTTAGATGCATCACAGCAGGCTTCATCATCTATTATACAATTTCCAGCCATGTTTACTCCCATATCTGTTGGAGACTTATACATGCTTTCACCGGAAATCATCTTAAACATTGATTCAAGAACCGGAAATACTTCTATATCTCTATTGTAATTTACAGTAGTCTCTCCATATGCCTCAAGATGAAATGGATCAATCATATTCAAGTCATTAAGATCTGCTGTCGCGGCTTCATAAGCAAGATTTACTGGGTGTTTAAGAGGTATGTTCCAAATAGGAAATGTTTCAAACTTAGCATATCCAGCCTTAACACCTCTTTTGTATTCATGATAAAGCTGCGATAAGCATGTCGCCATCTTTCCTGAGCCAGGACCTGGTGCTGTTACAACAACAAGAGGCCTACTTGTCTCGATATATTCATTTTTTCCATAGCCATCATCTGATACAATCTTTGATACCTCATTAGGATATCCTGGTATCTTATATAGCTTATATGATTTTATTCCTAATTCTTCCAGCTTTTTTTGGAAAGCATCTGCCTCTGGCTGACCCGTGTATTTTGTTACACACACAGATCCTACATAAAGGCCTACACCTGTAAATGCATCTATCAAACGAAGTACATCTATATCATATGTTATGCCATAATCGCCTCGAACTTTATTACTAGCAATATCTTCTGCAGATATAGCGATAACAATTTCTGCCTGATCCTTTAATTGTAATAGCATCTGTAGCTTTGAATCTGGCTCAAAACCAGGTAAAACCCTAGAAGCATGATAGTCGTCAAACAGCTTTCCACCAAACTCCAAATATAGCTTACCGCCAAACTTTGATATGCGTTCCTTAATATGTTCAGACTGCATCTTAAGGTATTTGTCATTATCAAATCCTATCTTCATTTTGTCCTTCCCTTTCATATATTACTTTTTATATCGTACCTAAAAAATAACTTTTAAATTATAGCACATGTCTTATTCTTTGTGACACTTTATATGCTACTTTTTCTTATATAATATATTTCAGAATATATTTCAGAACGCCTTTATAAAAACTTAGTCTATGCTATAATGCTTTTTAGTATAAAGTTTATAGAAACTCATTTTATATTTATTGTGGAGTGAATATGTTATTCAAAAAAAACACTTTGTATATAAGTGACGACGGACAAAAAGAAAAGCCTGATCTTATCGGCAAAATTATTATTGTTATTTGTTACTTACTAATACTTCTTTTATTATTTCTAGGAGTTAAAATGTTTATATTATGATCAAAGAATCGATTAAAAAAAGATTATACGAAATACTTGAGGCTGGTAAAGAAGATGATCCTGTCAGCAAAGCCTATGACTATCTCATTTTAGTTGCAATTCTAGTTGGCTTACTTCCACTTACTGTAAAATGGACAAATACTTATGTAAGAACAATAGACTTAATAACAGCCATTATTTTTTTGTTCGACTACTTAGCAAGACTATTTACTGCTGACTACAAAATGGGAATTAAAAGTTATAAAGCTTATCTTTATTATTTTATTTCGCCCATGGCTATTATTGATTTGCTTTCTATACTACCTATTATCTCATTTTTTGTACCAGTCAGAGCACTTGGTCTTTTTAGAATGTTTAGAATCCTTAGATTATCTAGAATATTCCGCGTTCTAAAGCTAATCAGATATTCAAAATCATTTGTTATAATGGCGCATGTAATAAAAAATGTTAAGAATCAATTACTTGCCGTTCTTTTCCTTAGCTTTTTTTACATTATAACTGTAGCTTTGGTAATGTTTAATATTGAGCCTATAATGTTTGATAACTTTTTTGAATCCTTTTACTGGGCAGCTATTTCTGTAATGGCAATAGGATATGGAGATATTGTTCCAGCCACCAATATAGGTCGTGCTATTACAGTAATATCTTCAATGGTTGGTATTGCCATAATTGCATTGCCAACTGGTATTATTACAGCCTCTTATACAGAAGAAATCAAAAAGCAAAAGAATAAATAATAATCTATATTAATATAAATTAAGGAGATTTTTCATGGTTTATAACAATGTTCTCGAGGCCGTAGGTCATACACCTATGATTCGTCTCAATCGAATGGCACCAGAAAATGGAGCTGAAATTTTAGTTAAATTTGAAGGCATTAATGTTGGCGGTTCAATAAAAACAAGAACCGCTCTTAATATGATAAAAGCCGCAGAAAAAGAAGGTCTTATCAATAAGGATACAATTATTGTTGAACCTACATCAGGTAATCAGGGTATTGGCCTTGCTCTTGTGGGCGCTGTAAAAGGCTATCACACTATAATCATTATGCCCGACTCTGTCAGTGAAGAAAGAAGAAAGCTCGTTAGACACTATGGTGCCGATGTTAAGCTTATCCATGATGCGGGAGATATAGGTGCCTGCATAGACGAATGTTTACAGACAGCCCTTCGTATGGCTGAAAAAGATCCAAGAGTCTTTGTTCCTCAACAGTTTGAAAACATTAATAATACGCGTGCTCACAAAAACCACACGGCACTTGAGATAATGGAACAGGTAGAAGGTCCTATTCACGGCTTTTGTTCTGGAATAGGAACTGGTGGAACCATTACAGGTATTGGTGAGGTATTAAAAGCACAAAATCCTGATATTGAAATATGGGCAGTTGAGCCAGAAAATGCGGCTATTTTAGCTGGTGGTACTATTGGTACACACATTCAGATGGGTATTGGAGATGGTATCATTCCTGAAATATTAAATCAGGATATTTATGATGATATCTATATTATTTCTGACGAGGAAGCTCTTAGCACCTCTAAAAGACTTGCTAGAGAAGAAGGTCTTATGTGTGGCATTTCCAGTGGAACAAATGTAGCCGCTGCAATAAAGCTTGCTCAAAAGCTTGGCCCAGGAAAAACCGTTGTTACAGTTCTTCCTGATACAGCTGAAAGATATTTCTCAACACAATTGTTTGAAGAATAAAAACTTAAGACTATTTTTATGTCTATTCTTGTTTACATTAAATAAAGGACTGTACAAACAAAACTACTAAAAGAATTGGGGCTATATACTTAATCATTATGTTATATAGCCTTTTTCTATTAAAGTTTTCTCCATTTTTCTCGATTTCATCTGTAATGTACTTTGGTCCTACTACCCAGCCTATCAAAATACATGTTGCTATAGCAACAACAGGCATTAAAATACTATTACTAATATAATCCATCAAATCTAGAATCTGAGCTGTTGAACCATTTGGAAGCTTTAATTCAAAGTACAACTTATTGTAACCAAGGCATACGATTATTCCGCCAAACAAACCAACAGCTGTAGTAATAGCTGCTGCAAGCATTCTACTTGTATGGAATCTATCAATGATAGATGATACTACTGCCTCCATTATGGAAATACAGCTTGTCAAAGCCGCAAATAATACCATTCCAAAAAATACTGCACCAACGATTGTTCCTGCAAAGCCCATAGATGCAAATACCTTTGGCAATGTTACAAACATAAGAGATGGTCCAGATGATTCCATTCCTTCTCTTCCCATAAATGTAAATACTGCAGGAATGATTAACATACCAACAAAAATCGCTATTCCTGTATCAAAAAGCTCTATTCTTGTTGTAGACTTTACCAAATCCTCGTCATCACTTACATATGAACCATATGCAACCATGATACCCATAGCAACTGACAGGCTAAAGAAAAGCTGACCCATTGCATCAAGTACAATTCCTGCAAATTTCTTCAATGTAATTCCTTCAAAACTAGGTATCAAATATACTTTTAATCCCTGCAAGCCTGTTCTTGTTACACCAGTTTCATCTGTAAAGCTAAGAGTCATTGTATAAACTACGATTACAAGAATTAAAACTATAAGTACAGGCATAATAATCTTTGATGAAGACTCAATTCCCTTATTAACTCCCATAAAGATAATTATTGCAGATAATCCTAAAAAGACTATTAACATAATAATAGAGCTTGTTGGATTTGTAATAAAATCTGTAAAATATCCGTCCTGCGCTGAAGCTGCTGCATCTCCAGAAACGAATGCTACAAAATACTTTACTACCCAGCCACCAATTACAGTGTAATATGTGAGAATTAATCCCGGAATAAGCACTGCTATAAATCCAAGAACAGACCATCCCTTCTTTATCTGTCCATAAGCTGTTCTTGGTGACTGCTTTGTCTTTCTTCCAATTGCAATCTCTGTTGATAATAATGTATATCCAAATGTTAATGCCAAAATGATATACACAATTATAAATAATCCTCCACCGTCTTTAGCGGCAAGATAAGGAAATCTCCAAATATTTCCAAGTCCTACTGCAGAACCTGCTGCAGCAAGAACAAAGCCAAGTGTTCCACCAAACGTATTTCTTTTATTTTCCAAAACATCCTCCCAAATTGCTTTTACAGCATATTTGTGTAATCAACTTATCAATCACACATGTTCTATAATATAGTTAATACTGTCAACTTGGCAATAGTTTTTCCTTTTCTATTTTTTCTTTTATTTTATTATTATTTTTTTTTATTTTAATTTTTTATTTTATTTCTCTTCTTTTGATTTCTTCTACCATTTCGGAATACTTCTTTTCATCAATATAATATTTCTTTTTTATTAATACAAAGCAAATAATCATGGCAATAATTGGTACAGATATCATTCCAGTTCTAAGAACAAAAAGCTGCGAAGCAGTTGCTGATGCAATAAATCCATCTGCTTTTACATATACCTCTTCAGATGTAATTAACCCTTTTCCTGCTTCTATTTCCAAATCAGATATATTCTGAGACAGTTGATATATACCTGATGTAATTAAAATTAACGCTATTATTCCCTGATTCATTGCACTAGCAAGCTTTGCTGAAAATGATCTCACAGACGATATTACACTTTCATGTCTTTCGTTAAAGCGATACTGATCGTATTCTATTGTATTATTAAGCATTACTATTACTAAAAGATTACATACGCCTTGAGCAAAGAAAATAATAAACCCAAATATGTTAAGTAGAATTGTATTCTTTGGCAAAACGTATCCTATGCTGTAAAGTCCAAGATAACCTATAAAATTAAGCACAACCATTACAGATAATGTCTGCATTCTACTTAGTTTTTTCATAAATAGTGGATACGCACATTGAGAAAGTAAGGTACCTAGTCCATACATTACCGTAAACAAAAATACTAGATTTCCACCTTCTTTATATCCAAATTCAAAATAGAAAAAGTTCATACCTATGGATATCAGCAAACCATTTGCAATATTAAACATCAATGAAGCAATTCCTATTACTATCAGCTGATCGTTTCTTTTGAATATTTTAAACATTCTTTTTATAGAAAGAGCTTCTCCACTTTCTATTGATTGTCTTGGTCTTTCCCTTACACCTATTACAGTTAAAAGCTGAAATGCTATAAAGCAGGCTGAAATTACTATTGCCGCTGTTCTATATGCAACCACTGCATTTCCTGCAACCATTGTTGGTAACAACCCTGCTACAGAAAACTGTCCTATACATATAAATATGCTCATTAATGTTACAAGCGTGTCTCTCTCCTTAGGATCTGATGAAAGCGATGGCATCATTCCCCAATATGCAATATCGTTCATCGTATAAGTCATTCCCCAAAGCAAATAGAATACTCCAAAGAAAGCAACAAATGCCCATCCTTGAGGCCTTACAGAAAACAATATTACTATTACTGCTGAATTTAAAAGAACTCCTAGTAATATCCATGGCTTATACTTTCCAAATTTAAAATTACATTTTTCTACAATTACACCCATCATTGGATCGTTAAACGCGTCCCAGAACAAGCATAAAACTACAATTATTGATATTACTCCATACTGTGCAACTGATAGTTTTATCGTGTACTGAATATATGTAAGCAAAAACATGCTAACCAGTGCATATGCCATATCTCGACCAGTTGCTCCAATCGTATATGACCATTTTGTTCTTCCATCTAGTTTTTCCATTACTTTCCCCTTTCGCTAAATACTATCTGGCTACAGTTCTATTCTTTGTCTTATTTGCCCGTTTAACAAGAAATCTTATAAAACCCGGCTTTATTATTCCATTACTTACAGATATTAAGCTGTCTAATGGTGCTTCCCGCATTCCGTTATAAATCATCAAATATGCAGGATCATCCTGAGGCGCTTTTATTACTATACCTATAGCAATCGTCGCCACTTTAAGTATTACTCTGCCTATAAATGATGCTTTACACACATCTTGAAGTGAATCTAATACTGTATAATCCTCATCGATTTCTTTTGTATCAAAATCCTTTATTTTATCCCCATAATATTTTTCAAACTCTTCTCTGGAAAAGTGTCCTTGACTGGATTTTATACTTTGCCAGTATTCAGCTTCTTCTTTCCTTATTGTGTACTTACCTGAATAATTATTATTTCTTCCTTTTTGCTCTGATAAGTCTATCTTTTTAGAAAGACGTATATCTCTACAGGATGATCCTACAGCAATTTCATACTCATCATAAATCATTACAAAATCATCAGAGACAACATCAAATATACAAAAATCACTTTCCTTTAAATCATGCTTTACCTTTACTCTCTGACCTGGCTTTAAATATTGCTTTGAAAATGACCTTAGTTCTATTTTTGGTCTCATTATCTGTCCACTTGTATTAATAATGTAAACCTGAGAGACCTCTGCACCCGCCACATTTCCTGTATTAACAATATCGTATTCTATATGTAGAATTTTTTCGTTTTCAGATACATAAGAAACCGAAAGATTTTCATACTCGAAGCTTGTATATGATAATCCATATCCAAATTCAAACTGAACAGGAATATCAAAAGTTTCATAATATCTATAACCTACAAATATGCTTTCTGCATAAATGGCATTATTAGTTTTTCCTCCCCAATTTCCAAAGCATGGCGTATCCTCTATTTTTAAAGGATAGGTTTCTGTAAGCTTTCCACTTGGATTAACTATTCCACTTAAAAGTCTATAGCAAGCTTGGCCAACCGCTTGGCCTCCTAAGTGCATATGTAATACATCTTTTAGTTTATCAAGCTGAGGAATAATAAATGCAGAACCACCAAAAGTAACTAAACTTACATTAGAAGCTTTTTTCACCAGTTTATTAATGGTATTCACCATTTCTTCCGGCATGTTCAAATCCACTCTATCATAACCTTCACTTTCCAGCTTATCTGTAAGGCCACAAAAATATATTATTTTATCAAATCTTTCTAAATCATCTGGTATTTCTTCCGAAAATTCTACATTATAACCGTTTTCAAAAAGGCAATCATATGCAGATTTTGTTTTAATTGTTGTAATATGTGAGCTTCCACCTCCTTGAAATCTCATTTCTTTTGCCATGTTACCCAAAATAAGAATTTTCTCATTTTTTGATATTGGAAAATCTCCACTATGCTTCAGCAAAACTGCACTTTCTGTTTCTATATGACAAGCTATCTCATTTTGCTCATCATAATCAACTATATTCGTCTTTTCTTTCGGTTTATACTTGTTTACAAGTGTTTCTATTCTTTCAACGGACTCATCTAATCTTCTTTGTGAAATTTCCCCACTATTTACAGCTTCTATTATTTGTTTAGTATGATATCCATATGAATCTGGCATTTCTATGTCTAATCCGGCATTTATGCATTTCACAACATCCATTGTTGCTCCCCAATCAGATATAACCAGGCCTTCATAACCCCATTTTTTTCTAAGAATATCATTCAGTAACCACTTATTTGCACAAGCATACTCACCATTAATACGGTTATAAGAACCCATTATAGTTGCTGGCTTTCCTTCCTTTATTGCCATTTCAAAGGGCTTCAAGTATATTTCATGCATTGCTCTTTTATCGACAGATGAATTTGATGTCTGTCTTTGTGATTCTTGATTATTCATAGCAAAATGCTTTAATGAAGTACCTATGCCTTTACTTTCCATAGCTTTTATATAACTTGCTGCACATTTTCCTGATAAATATGGATCTTCCGAAAAATACTCAAAGTTTCTTCCACAAAGAGGAGACCTCTTTATGTTGGTTCCACAACCAAGTACTATAGATATTTTTTCTTTTAGTGCTTCTGAAGCAATGGCCTCAGCCATTAGTTCCACCATATTCATATTCCAGCTGCTAGATACAGCCGATGCTGTAGGAAAGCATGTTGCTATTGCACTTTTATTTATATCTGCATACTCTTCCATCTCTTGTTTTCTTAAGCCATGAGGACCATCACTCATCATAATAGATGGGAGCTTACCATTAGCATCGTATGTATGCCATGATCCAACACCAGATAAAAGTCTGGCTTTTTCTTCAATAGTTAGCTTCATTTCTTCTCACTTTCTATACCTTGTATTCTATATTTCTTCCATTATTTATTTTTAGCCATTATTTATTTTTAGTATAGAAAGTATAATTGATTTGATATATTATAATTTTAATATTTATATCAAATATATAAGCATTGCATTCGACTAATTATGGATAATAAAAAAGAAATCACCTACGAATCCAAAATTAATAAATATGAAACTCTACCAGCTACAGATAACGCCTTATTCGTTGAAAGAGAACTAGAGAAAACCCAAACCAGCTTTTCATATGAACTTGCTATTTTTGAAAATATAAAAAAGGGCGATGTTGAAGCTGTAAAACTTGGTTACAGCCAATATATATCTTCCGGATTTGTAATGGGAAACATGTCTAGCAATTCCTTGAGGCAAATGAAGTACTGGGCCGTAAGTGGCATTTCTATTGCTGCTCATTACGCAATTCTTGGTGGCGCTGATGAAACAGATGCCTTTAACATGAGTGACATCTGTATTCGATATATTGACAGTGCAACAAAAGAAGCAGATATTTTAGCCTTTCTATCTGAGAAGATTGTAGATTTAACATACCTTGTATATCAGTCACAATTAGATGCAACAAAAAATATAGCTGTTCGTAGGTGCTTACACTATATACATATACATCTTCATCAAAAGATTTCTCTGGAAGATTTGTCTAAAGAAGTTTATATGTCAAAAGAATATATTTCTTTTCTGTTTAAAAAAGAAATGGGACTTTCTGTCTCAAAATATATTATGACCAAAAAGCTTGATGCTGCACTATCCGATTTAAAGCAAGGTGCTTCCATAAGCAAAGTGTCTTATGATTACAACTTTTGCTCACAAACACATTTCATTCAATCATTTAAAAAATACTATGGCTGTACACCCAGACAGTATCTATCTGCAGATTACAGCCAGAATTTATAAGAAAGGTATATGTTATGACATCATCTAATAGAATAATCCGTAATTTTTCCGTAGATAATCCTGATATACAAATGTACATAGGTAACAAAGAGATACATCTTCTTAGGTACAACGAACCTAATCCAGGTATTTTTATTGCAGAAAGCAAAAATGTTATAGATATTGCATTAAGGCACCACTATAAACCTTGTAGCGTGGTCGTTTTGGAAAGCATGCTTGATGATCCAATTCTTGATAGAATAGGTGATGTCCCTATATATGTTGTTACTCAGGACTTTGTAAAAGAAGTATTTGGTTATGTTCTTACAGGAGGTATCTCTTGTGCAATGCTTCGCAAGGATAACAGCTCTTACATAGATGTTTTAAAAAATGCTAAACGCGTCTTAGTATTAGAGGATGTTGAAAATCCTACTAATGTTGGCACTATTTTCAGATCTGCTGCCGCTTTAGATATTGATGCTGTTATTCTTTCGCCTGCCTGTGTTGATCCTTTATATAGAAGAGCAATGAGAGTTAGCGTTGGAAATGCTCTTCAGATTCCATATGCATTTATGTGCAACAATCAATCAGAATGGAATAATAATGCTGTTGAGCTACTGAAAAACGAAGGCTTTACTACTGTAGCAATGGCTTTGCGAAGTGATAATATACGAATAGATGATCCTTGTCTAAAAAAGCTTGATAAACTGGCTATCATCATGGGAAATGAAGGAAACGGACTTTGCGAAAACACCATAAATAATGCCGATTTTGTTGCAAAAATTCCTATGAAAGATGGTGTTGATTCCTTAAATGTTGCTGTAGCTGCATCTCTTGCTATGTGGGAGCTTGGAAAACACTATTAAGAAAAGTTTTGTAGCATTATATTCTATGTTATAATCTCTTCAATAGTATGTACTATCAATTTGAGGGGGAGAATAATGAAATTAGATAAACTATCTAACATAGCATTATTTGGCTTTATTACTGTAACAATTACTATTGTTTTCAGTATTTTTATATTTAGTAAAATAAGCAACCAGGATAATGTAGTTTTTGCGCCAAAAGACTATCAACAAATTTCTAATACTTGGCTTATTAACAACACAGAAAAGGTTTCTTTACCTGCAGCCTTATCAATTCCTAGTTCAGGATATCTTGAAATGTCATGTATTATTCCTGATGATGTTAATGATGATAAATCCATTATGTACACATCTTGCTTTGCTGTTCAAAAGGTTTATGTGGACAATGAGCTTATATATACTTATGCAGAAAATCCAACTATGCCTTTTGGAAATATGCGTGGAAATGCATATGTAGTTGTGCCACTCAAAGAAAGTTATCGTGGCAAAATCCTTACAATAAAGATGCAAAACACCCTATCTGGAGATATGACCTCAGAGTTTCCAGGTGTATATTACGGAACAAGAGGCGATTTAATATTTAAACTTCTCTCAAAAAACATTTGGAGACTAGCGTACTTTCTCTGTTTTGCATCCATTGCCTTATTTTCAATGCTATTTGGTCTGGCTCAGATTTTTGCTACAAAAAATTATCGCTCACTATCCTTTATTTACTTTTCACTTCTTGCTATTTCTGTAGGTACCTGGGTAGCTTCTGATAGTGGTATTACTCAATTTTTTACCAATGAATCTACCGTATGTCAGTATTTGGCCTTTACTTGTTTGATTTCTATTGGCTGTTTTTATATGGGACTTTGTTCCTGCTTATTTGAAAATCAAAAGAACTTTTTTCAAGTATTAGAAATAGCAGGTTTTATTATATATTTAGTAATGCTTATTTTATATGTTCTTGATATTTGTGATCCAATTGGATTTATGTATGTGATTTACATTTACGCCTTTATTTATATGTTTGTCTCCTTTATTGTGATTATTAGACATGTAAAAGAATATGAACACGCTTTTTATATGATAATTGGAACTGTAATTCTTATTGTTGGTGTTTCAGGTGGTATATACAGCTTTTTAAACAATCCAGTAGAATCCAGATCAGTTATCTGGTTTTCAGTAGCATATGGTTTGTATACTATAGTTCTTTTTGTTGTAATGATGAGAGACGAGCAAAATACGCTTAAAAAATCTTCTCAGGCTTCCATGTATGAAGCACTAGCTTTTAGTGACAAGCTCACTGGACTTGGAAATAGAGCTGCTTTTGAAAGAGCAATTGATAATATCTATTCTATTACAGAAGGTTCTCATGATATCACTTTATTTATGGGAGATCTTAACTATCTTAAAAAGACAAATGACGAAGATGGTCATGAATCTGGTGATAATCTAATAAAACTGGCTGCAAAGTGCATGAATGAGGCCTTTGGATACGAAGGAGAATGCTTTAGAATTGGTGGAGATGAATTTTCTTGTTTACTCATCGATGCAAAGCATAATAGTTCTTATTACTATGATAGACTTAATGATGCTATCGATAATACTCTTAAAGAACAGGGAATTACTATTTCTATTGCAATGGCCCATGCAAACTGCAGATTTCCAGATGATGACAAAAATATAAGTCGTGATTTATATCGCGAAGCAGATCAAAAAATGTATAATGCTAAATTAAAAATGAAAGCAAACAGAGAATAATTCATACTTATTTACGAAAGGACTAATATGGCAAAAGAAATTAAATCAGAAGCAGAATTAACATTTTTAGAGGCTACAGCTATTATAGTTGGTCATGGAGTTGGTTCAGGTATTCTATCTGTTCCATTTTTAGCAAGTAGAAACAGATTTATTGATGTAATCTGGATTATTGCTCTTGTTTACTGCATTAACCTAATAATGCACCTAATGATAGCAGAGCTTTCCTACAATAATGGCGGTGCTCAGTTTATAAAATGTTTTGAAAATGAATTGTTTGTTGGAAAAGCAAAAAAGATTATTACCTGGATTGCATTTGGATTTTTAGCTCTTTCATGTTTTATGAATGTGTCTGGATTTATTGTTGGAGGAGGTGCTGTTTTTCATTCATGGTTTTCTCTTCCTAGCTGGGCAGGTAATCTTATTTACTATATAATAGCTGCATCCGTTGTATTGTTTGGTATGAAATTAGTAGGCATTTGCGAAAAATACAGCATTTTCGCAATGATTGCGGTAATAGGAATTTTGTTTATTGCTACTATTTCTGGTGAAACAACTTCTATTCCTAGTGATTTCGTTGCTTCATCGAATCTGCTCGCTTTATATGGTATGGTAAGCTTTTCGCTTTCAGCTGTTATGTCTACACCACAGGTTGTCAAAGGTTTGAAGGGCAATACCAAAAAGATTCGCTCATCAATTGCTCTAGGTACTGGTATTAATGTCGGCCTAATACTTATTATTACAATTACAACCTTACTTGCTGCTGGTAATACTGTTTCTCAGGATGGCGCACTTGTAGACCTGGCAAAGCATCTCGGTGGATGGGTTGGTATCGTAGGTTATGTATTTTCATTACTTGCTTTATCAACATCATTTTGGGCTAACACTCTTAACATGCGTGATATAGTTCATGAACAGACTGGTTGGAGTAATAGAATTAGTTATTTTGTTACTTCTTTACCTTGCCTTGCCATTGCAATGTTTGGACTTACATCCTTTGTTGGATTTACCCGACTTGCATCTGTAATTCAGGTTTTAACAGGTCTTGGTATTATAGTTGCCTTTAACAGATCTAAAAAACGTGAAGGTGCTTCTCCTATCTGTGGTAAAGTATCAGGACTTTTCTTCCAGATAGTTGTTATTATTTCATCTATACTTGCAACAGTAGGTGCTGTACTTCCTGTAAAATAATGAATTTATATAAAAAAGTGGAGGTCTCTATTTGAGACTCTCCACTTCTTTTTTTATCCAGTCGCAGACGTCATCAAGACCCTGACCGGTTTTTGCACTTATTGGAAAAATCAATGCATTAGGATTAAGCTTTAATATTCTTTCTCTGGCCTTATCCATGTCAAAATCAAAATAATCAATAGTGTCAATCTTATTAATCAGCACAACATCACTTACCTGATACATTAGCGGATACTTAAGAGGTTTATCATCTCCCTCTGGTACAGAAAGAATCGTTACATTCTTATGTGCACCTGTATCAAATTCTGCTGGACATACCAAATTTCCTATATTTTCAAGAATCAAAAGATCAAGATTATCGGTATCATATTCCATCAAGGCTCTTGATGTCATATCTGCGTCAATGTGACAAAGACCTCCATTATGTATCTGTAAAGACTTTATGCCTGTCATATCTGCAACTCTTTGTGCGTCTATACTTGATTCAATATCTACATCCATCTCACCGATTGCAAGATCTTCTTTTAACATATTTATAAGTGCACAAAGTGTTGTCGTTTTTCCACTTCCTGGCGATGACATAACATTAATAAAAAATGTTCCCTGCTTTGTCAGCTTATCTCTAATAATATCCGCCTCTCTGTCATTTGCTGCAAATACAGACTCGTTTACTTCTATTACTCGTACTTCCTTTGCCATTACTTATTCCACTCCTTTACCTTGCTAACAAGTGCATCTGCAAGTTCTTTTACGCCTTCTTTTGTCTTTGCTGAAATGTAAAAGATTTCTATATTAGGATTTCTAAGCTTAGCATATTTTTCTACAAGCTCTTTGTCAAAGTCAAACAAATGCATAACATCTATCTTATTAATAACAAGAATGTCGCTCTGTTCATACATAAGTGGATACTTTGCAGGCTTGTCATCTCCCTCTGGTACAGAAAGTATTGTCATATTTATTGCTGCACCTGTATCAAATTCTGCTGGGCAAACTAAATTACCTATATTTTCAAGAACAATCAGCTCTGCATCTTCCATATCAAGAGCTCTTATTCCCTGTCTTGTCATATCTGCATCAAGGTGACACATTCCACCTGTATGTAGCTGAACAGTTTTTACGCCTGCTTCCATCATAGTCTTGGCATCCACATCACTATCAATGTCAGCCTCCATTATTCCCCAGCGCAATCTTCCTTCAAACGCTTCATTCAAAGCAAGTAAAGTGGTTGTTTTTCCGCTACCTGGTGATGCCATTAGATTAATAAGACAGGTACCATTTTTTTGTAAATTCTGTCTTAATTCTTCAGCATCCTTATCATTATCCTCTAGAATAGATTCCTTTAATTCAATAATCTTTACGTCTTCCATAAATGACTCTCCTCGCATCTAATGTTGCATGCGTATTTTATCCTTTTCTAAAGACTAAGTCAATTAAGTTAACTTTTGTTTAATAACTCCTCTGTGTTTGTGTACGAATTAATAATTGACATTATTCCCTCTCCTTTTATTTTTCTATTATGCAGAAAGGATAATGTATAAATGATAACTGAATATAACCATTTTGATTTTTACTTGTTATTTTATTAAAATACTTCTTGTTACTTTAATTATTACTTCGTTTTATTCCATACTATGCTTTTGGAGAGCCTTTATGAATAATATTTCTATAAAACTAAAAAGAATTGTATCTGCAACACTTATTATTTCATTTATCTGTGTTACATTTTCAGGATGTAAAAAAGAATCCTCTTCCTTAGATGTGCCGATGCCCTCACCTAAGGAAATCCCTGAAAAAATCTCTGAGGAGTTCCCTCAAGAAACAGCCAGTACAGTTCTACACTTTGTTGATGTTTTCAATAAAGAATATGAAGTAGAAATAAACAATTCCATTCCTATGCATTATTACGACAACACCGCTTTTATTCATAATGGTGATAAGCTTTCATATAATGACAATTCTTTTACTAGTAGAATGGGTGTTGATGTATCAAAGTATCAAAATAACGTCAACTGGAATAAAGTAAAAGCAGCTGGCTACGACTTTGCCTTCCTTAGAATAGGCTTTAGAGGATACGGCCAGGCTGGAAATATTGTATTAGATTCCCGTTTTTATAATCATATAAAAGGAGCAAAGGATGCTGGTTTGGATGTAGGAGTTTATTTCTTTTCCCAGGCAATTAACGAAGAAGAAGCTATAGAGGAAGCAAATTTTGTTTTAGATAGTTTAAAAGACTACTCCCTAGAGCTTCCAATCGTATATGATCCAGAAAGTATTCTTGATGATGTTGCAAGAACAGATAATTTAACCAAAGAGCAATTTACAAAAAATACCATTGCCTTTTGCGACACTATAAAAACAGCCGGCTATACGCCAGCTGTATATTGCAATATGCTTTGGGAAGCCTATAATCTGGACTTGTCTGCCTTTCCTGACACTATTATTTGGTATGCTGATTATGAACCTAGTCCACAAACACCATATCATTTCAACTATTGGCAATACTCAGAGAGTGCTCATGTTGATGGCATTAGTGGCGAATGTGATGTTGACATAGAAATGATATCCCACCAATAAAGCTCTTCTTCTGTACGTATGGCATTACATTGGATTTTAGATAAAGTTAAAGGTTTGGAATAGACGAAAGGGCATAATGCCGCTTGTTAATTTTCAAAATTCCATCGTCTTGCATTCTGCCTAATTCTCTTGCGAGGGCGCTGCGATTCACTCCGAGAAATTCAGCCAGGGCCGTTTGTGAAAATGGGATTGTAGCTCCATCTGGGAGGTCAGCATGTACATGTGTAAGATATATGATAACTCGATCTCGAATGTTTTTTTGACCTAAAATTCTAGCTTTTAGATTAGAAAAATAGTTTTGATCAGCCATTCTAGCCAGGAGGTTTAGCAGTAATTGATGATTGTAGAGACAGCTTTTGCCGCAGCGTTCAGTTGAAGTAATAAGTTTCTTTA
Source organism: Lachnospiraceae bacterium (assembly GCA_045628025.1). GTDB lineage: Bacteria > Bacillota > Clostridia > Lachnospirales > Lachnospiraceae > Pseudobutyrivibrio. The sequence goes on from JAZQOU010000009.1 coordinate 60,321, forward strand.
GATTTAGGAAGAGAACGGAACTATCAGCAATGGCTGTTATTTGAACAGGACTGTATGGGATATTTTTTAGTGCAAGAGCTTCGCCAAAAATCTGACTAGGTCCAAAATGGTTAACGTTCAGTTTTTCAAGCTGGTTAGTATTATATGATATTTCTAGAGTTCCACTTAAAACAATTCCACAATACTTAAATTTGTCTCCAATATGAAGTAATATCTCACTTTTCTTATAGTTTCTAATGTATCCATCAAGGGATTCTATCATTTCATCTATACATTCTGTTGGAATATCAATAAATAAAGGGCAGCTGATAATTCTTTCCCAGTATTTTTCTTTGTAGTTTGAATAACTCATATAGTGCTACCTCCGATTTATTCTGATTATAATTTCAAATTGTTGCCATGGCAACAGATATTATCTGACAATTATTTTACTATAATGCCGTAGAAAAGAAGAATGCAGGAGGTAAGAAAATGATAAGAGTCGCATTTTTTGACGCAAAAGCGTATGACAAGCCTTCATTTGAGAAATATGGAAAAGAAAAAGGAATTGAGTTCAAATTTTTTGAAACAAAATTATCAGCAGACACAGTGGACCTAGCCAAAGATTTTGATGCTGTATGTGTCTTTGTAAATGATTCTGTGGATGCAGTTGTTATTGATAAATTAGATGAATTTGGAATCAGGATGATAGCTCTTAGATGTGCAGGATATAACAATGTGGATGTAAAACATGCATTTGGAAAAATCCATGTAACTCGAGTTCCAGCATATTCTCCATATGCAGTGGCCGAGCATGCAATGGCATTGCTACTTACCTCTGTTAGAAGAATTCATAAGGCATATAACAGAACCCGTGAATTCAATTTTTCACTAAATGGACTGACTGGATTTGATTTATATGGAAAGACAGTGGGAGTAATAGGAACGGGGAAAATTGGACGTATTTTCATTAACATTTGCCAAGGATTTGGCATGAAGGTGGTCGCTTACGATTTGTTTCCTGCTAAAAATAGCGGGATAGACTATGTTTCTTTGGATGAACTATTTGAAAGAAGTGACATTATTTCTTTGCACTGCCCACTTACAGACGAGACAAAGCATATTATTGATAAGTCAGCCATAGAAAAGATGAAAAAGGGCGTAATCATTTTAAACACATCGAGAGGTGCTCTTATTGACGCAGATGCTCTTTTGGAAGGAATCAAGGATAGAAAAGTCGGTGGCGCATGTCTGGATGTTTATGAAGAAGAATCAGATATTTTCTTTGAGGATAGATCTGGCCATATTATGAATGACGAGACGCTTGCCCGCCTGATTTCTATGCCTAATGTAATAGTTACATCTCATCAGGCATTTTTAACGGAGGAGGCCTTAGATAATATTGCTGACACTGCAACAAGCAATATCACATCATTCTTTGAGAAGGATGGAATATGTGACAATGAGCTTTGCTACCACTGCAATCGAATAGAGGATTGCAAGAAGGATAGAACTGAAAAATGCTTTTAAACTCAGATATTCACATAGGAGGAAATTTATATATGAAGTATCAGGTCAATGAAAATTGCATTGGTTGCGGTCTATGTAATGGCTTATGTCCAAGTGTATTCAAAATGACAAACGAACTTGTGGCAGATGCGATTGATGAAGAGGTAGATCAACATGATATCAACGATGCAGAAAATGCTATGAATAGCTGCCCTATGGGTGCTATTGAACATAAATAATAATCAGTGAAAGAAGATTATAAATGTTTGTATTCTGCTTACATTGCTTCACCTGGGTATTAAAAATATTTTACTTGGACCATCATTGCCAGCATTTATATCACCAAACGTGCTTAATGTTTTGGTTGAAAATTATAATATTGGACCTATCTCAACACCAGAGGAAGATCTTAAAAAGATATTAGGATAAAGATTTTATGTAAAATCAGCTGAAATTAGTGTGGTTTAAATAGAGCCGATAGCTGGACTAGGTTAGTCCTGTTATCGGCTCTTATATTAACTAATCCTGCTTATAAAAGACAAAGCCCTGGATGTTTCCAAAGAAGTAGCCATCTCTGTAGCCAGCAATATAGTAAGCAAGTAGTCCACAATCTGGACCGTTATTGTATATTGCAAGTTCCGGACATAAGCCCTTTTCTGATCTGTCTATAATTTCCCATTCATATAGCTCATCACCATACATGTCTAGATATGGAATATACACATAAGCACCCTCAGTAGTGAGTCTAAAGGATTCTCCCATCTCTGGATCAAACCATGTTCCTAAATAGTCCTGAGCTAAAATGGAATCAAAATCATCAAATCCATAATTATCAGTGACCTCGCAGGTGGCAGTAAAGCTATCAAATTCTTCCTTTGTTATTCCACCTGTAGCTGATATTTCATCAATACCTGTATCGTAGGCACCAAATCTTTGAAAAACACAGTCCACGCAGGACTCATCCACTGCACCAGTCCATTTTAGAAGGCCATCGGACCACTCAAAATATCCGCTTCCATTGGTATACTTTACATCTTCTTCATCCACACCTTCATCATGGAAGGTGATGTTTGTCTTGGTACAGTCACTGTAGTTTAGACGATTACCATCAAATGTGGCATTCATTTCCCAAAAGCAGGTCTCCATAGCAGAGCTTCCCCACCAGACCTTTATTAAAACGCTGTTGCCATCACTGTTTACGGAAACCTCAGCAGTAGCTCGCTGGCTAAAGCTGTCATCATAGTTTCCCTCAAAAATGCTGTAATCCACATCTGCCATAGCTAAAGAAGAGGTAATATCCTCCGTTTCTGCAGGCTGCTCATTTTTAGTAGCCCTTTCCTTAGTGCTACATCCACACATTAAAAGCCCTAAAGATAACACCATTAATAATAGTTTTTTTCTCATAACAATTATGCCTTTCCCTGATTGGTATAAAAAGCTGCCCTTAAGGACAGCTAACCCTTTTTTTAATATATGTCTGTGATTCACTACTTCTTGGCATTACACATTCTCCTTTCGCACCTCAACATGTTTTTTACATAGGATTATTTTACCCCATCGATAGTTTCATTTAATGATTATTCTAATAGCACCTTTTTATTTAATCTATATTAACCTGATATACACCGTTGCCTTGCCTGATCCCTCTCTTCTTAACTCACCATTTTCCACCATCTTACGAAGTGATCCCTCTATAGAGCTAATGCTTAGCGATGGACAAAGCTCTCTTATATCTTGCTTGTTAAACTTTCCTATCTTGTTTTGAGTAGCTTTGCGCACCATCTCAATAGCTGGAAGCTTTTCTTCAACTATCTCAAAGCGATCCTCAAAATCCTTATAAGCAGCAAGTATTGTACCTAAGATGTACTTAACAAATGGTATCACATCCTCTTCACCTTCATGCCATCCATCCTGTGTTTGGCTGAGTGCTTTATAGTATAAATCCTTATCTTTTGCAATCTTTGCTTCCAGGGAAATATACTTTCCAACGAAAAATCCACTTCTATAAAGTAATAGAGTTGTTAGCAATCTGCTCATTCTTCCATTACCGTCATTGAAAGGGTGAATGCACAAGAAATCATGGATAAACACTGGAATTGCAATCAATGGTTCTACTTCAAAATTGCCAATAGCCTTATTGTATTCATCACATATCTTTTCCAAAGCTTCCGGTGTCTCAAATGGAGACAGTGGAGTAAAGAGCACTTCTGTATGTCCATCTGGATAAGTCGCGCTAATATAATTCTGCACAGTTTTAGTCTGGCCTGCTATAGGATTATTCATATGGCTACATAGAATCTTATGCAGTTGCAGAATATAGTTTTTAGTGATTGAAATAGAATCAAAGCTTTCATGGATTATATTAAGTACATCTCGGTATCCAGCTATTTCCTCTTCATCTCTATTCCTAGGAGTAGTTTTATCCTCGACAAGCTGCTTTATTCTAGTATTTGTAGTAACAATACCCTCAATTGCATTAGATGCCTCTGTACTCTGTACCTTCGCAATCTCAACTAGCTTGTCTAGTTCTCTTGGTCTTTGCTTTAAATATAGCTCCTGCTTTCCTGCATATCTATATATTGCAGCAATCAATCCAAGAATCTCTGAATCCCATTTTTCATTTTTTATATCTGAATAGTTAAAAGTTCTCATTCCCTCATCACTCCCTCTTTCCCTTAAAATATAGCATAAATTAAGGGAAAGTCAATTTTTTAAGGGCATTTTTCATCTTCAAAAATACTAAAAAAGCCCCTAGATACTGAAACTCAGTATCTAAGGGCTTATTATTCTTTCGCTTAATCGCTAGGAATTAATCCTGTACGTATGGCATCAGAGCTACGTGACGAGCACGCTTGATAGCTACTGTAAGAGCTCTCTGGTGCTTTGCACATGTACCAGTAATACGACGAGGAAGAATCTTTCCTCTCTCTGAAACGTACTTCTTAAGTGTTGCTACATCCTTATAATCGATAGTAGCTTCTTTACCACAGAATACACAGACTTTTTTTCTTCTATGCATTGGTCTTCTTCTTGAACCATCTGTTGTCTTATTGTAAGCCATGATTTAACCTCCTGTTAATTAACAAAACGGTTAGTTAAATGGTAACTCCTCATCAATACTATCTTCGATGGTCATAAATCCGTCAACATCAGCGCCGCCTTGTGGCATACCACCAAAGTCAACTGATCCGCCCTGAGCATTCTTGCTCTCAGCAAATTCAAGGTTTTCTGCAATAACATCTGTTGTATAAACCTTCTGACCGTCTTTATTAGTATAACTTCCTGTCTGAATACGTCCCTCAAGAACAAACTTTGTTCCTTTACGTCCGTATTTCTCCATGAATTCGCCAAGCTTATTAAAAGCAACACAGCTGATAAAATCTGCTGTCTGCTGATCCTGTCCAGTTGAATCATCACGTCTTACACGACGATCAACTGCAAGCGTAAATCTTGCTACACAGGTATTGTTGGCTCCACCATATCTAACCTCTGGGTCTCTTGTAAGTCGACCCATCAAAATAACCTTATTCATACGATCTCCTTTTTAATCCTATGCCTCGTCAGCTCTAACGCATAAGAAACGAAGAACGTTGTCCATAATACGAACATTCTCTTCAATCTGAGCTGGTGCCTCAGCATCTGCCTCAAACTGAATGAAGTAGTAGTATGCTTCGTTCATCTTCTGAATCTCGTAAGCAAGCTGCTTCTTCTCTGGACCCTTAGTCTCTGTTACAGTACCACCAAATCTAGTAATATAACCAGTGGCTTTTTCAACTGTAGCATTTCTTAAGTCGTCTTCGATCTTCGCATTAACAACGAGTACTAATTCATACTTATTCATGCTTTTTTCCTCCTTTTGGTCTATTGGTCATTCAGCTTTCACCGAATAACAAGGATATAATTTTATACCACGAATTCAGATAATACCACGCAAACGCCTATTTTACAAGCGTTTTTTGAGAAAACTTCGTGGCAAAACGTATTGTATTTATTTTGATACAATATTCTAGCCTTTTATATCTAAAATGGTAATGCAAAGCAGACTATCAATGAAACTACCACTCCTATAGACATTCCTACCAATATCTGTGGAATGGTATGACCCATCTTTTCTCTTAGAGGCTTTTCCATTATTGGTTCTTTACCTTCTTTTATAAGCTGTGCATTTATTCTATTTAAAACCTGTGCTTCTCTTTGTGTTTCAAGTCTTACTCCACCTGCATCATATATTACAATTATCGCTAAAAACAAAGATATTATAAATTCATATCCAGAGGTTCCATACAAATACAAAGATCCTATAACAAGACCAGTAACTGTTGCAGAGTGTGAGCTTGGCATACCACCTGCACCTGTCAGTCTATCCAGAGAAAACTCTCCTCTTATAAGGTCAATAATAATCTTTGCTAATTGTGCTACAAACCATCCACCGCCTGCGCACAAAAACATTTTGTTTGTTAATAAATCTATTATCATACTCTTCCCCTTTTCACCTCTTTGTTACAAAAGCGCATTATAAACGTCTCTTTTACTAAGACCTCTATCCTTTGCTACCGCTTTCATAGCCTCTTTTTTATCAAGACCATCTTTTATATATTGATTTACATGCTCTTCAATGGAAATATCTTCCCATTTTTTTATATTTTCTGCTTCTACTTCTTCTTTTGTTTTTCCAGCTATTACTAATACATACTCACCTTTTGGCTCTTTTACTTCATATATTTTAATAGCTTCAGCTAAAGTCGTCTTTTCTTTTTCCTCGTATTTTTTTGTAAGCTCTCTACATAAGGTAATATTTCTATCACCTAACTCCTTGTATAGCTCATCTAAAGTATTTCTTAAATGATGAGGTGCTTCATATATAATAATGGTTCTTGTTTCATTTTTTATTTCATCAAGAACTCTTCTTCTTTCTTTTTTGTCTTTTGGAAGAAAGGCCTCAAAAGCAAATCGTCTACAGGCTTGTCCTGACATAGTAACTGCCGTGACAAATGCAGCAGGTCCAGGAAGAGATGTAACTTCAATGCCTTCCTCGTAACACATCTTTACCAGTTCTTCACCTGGATCTGATATACCTGGTGTTCCTGCATCAGTAATCAAAGCTATATTATCGCCTGCTTTTAATTTTTCTATCAGCGTAACCGCTTTTTCTATTTTATTGAATTCATGATAACTCGTCATAGGTGTCTTGATTTCAAAATGATTCAAAAGCTTTATAGAATTTCTCGTATCCTCTGCAGCAATTAAATCTACTTCATTTAAAATCCTAACCACTCTGTACGTTATATCTTCAAGATTTCCTATTGGCGTTGCACACAAATATAATGTTCCTGACATCTGTTTTAATACCCATATATTTCGTATATTTCGTCTGTATATACACCTTGTTCTTTATAAACTATCAGTGGTTTTTCCACTGTAAGTCTGGACTTTCCTCCTCTAGCACCCTCTATTAAAACCATATTTGGTTCTTTATCAATAAAAGGATATACCAGCTTCATTCTCTTCGGTTCAATTTTATACTGACACATAAGATTAAAGATTTCCGCCATTCTGAATGGTCTGTGTACCATATAAAATCTTCCACCTGGAATCAGCAGCTTTGAACTAACGCGAATAACATCCTCTAATGAACATAACAATTCATGTCTTGCTATAGCCTTTGAATCATTAGGGTTTTTTAATCCATGATGCTCTGTCATATATGGAGGATTAGTCGTAACCACATCAAATGATGCCGCTCCAAAAATGTCTACTGCATCCTTAATATCCCCGTTTACAATAGAAATTTTGTCGTTTAGTTCATTTAAAGACACACTTCTTTGTGCCATATCTGCACTTTCTGTCTGAATCTCAAGCCCTGTATAATGTGCATTTTTATTTTTTGCTTCCATTAAAATGGGGATTATTCCTGTTCCTGTACCCAGATCAATTACTTTTTCACCTTCTTTTGCTTTTGCAAAACCGGATAAAAGAACAGCATCCATACCAAAGCAAAACTTGTCAGGATGCTGAATAATCTTATAACCATTTCGTTGAAGGTCATCAACCCTCTCTCCTTGGTTCACAAATTCCATTATTATTCCTCTAAAGCAATTCTACTCTAAGTTCTTCAGAGCTTTTTCTTCTTCCTTTGAAACCTTAATGTTTCTCTTTCGTGGTTTAAATTTGAGCTCGTCAACAGAATATTCTTTCTGTTCCTTAACATCGCCCTCTTCAATAATTACCTTTACCGTCTGTCTAAGAACATTAACGCTATGTACTAATCCTCTTGAACCATCTGGTGTTGTAACATAATCATTTATTGCTGGTAATCTTGAATTCAGGTACTCATATGTATCCTGCTCATTTTTTAAACAGCACATAAGCCTTCCACATAAACCTGATATTTTAGTTGGATTTAACGACAAATTCTGCTCTTTTGCCATTTTAATTGATACTGGAACAAAATCTGCCAGATAACTAGTACAACATAGCTCTCTACCACATATTCCTATGCCGCCCATCATCTTAGTCTCATCTCTTACACCAATCTGTCTAAGCTCAATTCTTGTATGAAAAACAGATGCTAAATCCTTAACTAACTCTCTGAAATCCACCCTGCCATCTGCAGTAAAGTAAAACACCAGCTTACTATTATCAAATGTATACTCTACATTAACCAGCTTCATATCCAGATTTCTAGCGAGTATTTTTTCCTCACAAATCTTAAATGCATCTTTTTCCTTCTGCTGATTTTTTTCTACTTTTTGAATATCTTCTTCTGTTGCTTTTCTTAGAATCTTTTTTATTGGTCCTGGCGCTTCATCATCAGATATAACCTTATCTGTCAAAAGCACTGTTCCAATTTCTGTACCTTTTGCAGTTTCTACTATTACCTGATCTTCTCTTTTTAACTCTATACCTGCTGGATCAAAATAATATACTTTTCCGCCGCCTCTAAAGCGTACTCCTATAACATTTATCATTCTATCTCCTTTGCCCCGACTGCATTTTTAAAAACATCATTTCCAGAGTTAATTCATAATTAACATTGGAGTTTAAACGCGCCGTAGCTTCCTTTATTGCTTTAAGTATCTCTTCTATTCCTTCATATGAAAATTTTAACGCCTGTTCTTTAATCGTAAAAACTTCATCCTGAAAAATAAGCTTTTCATCGGAAAGAGTCGATTTATATAATAGCACATCTCTATACCAAAGCGTGAGTAATTCCAAAAAATCACTTGTTTTTTCTCTCATATCAGACAGCTCTTTTATTGTCATGTCTATATTATAGCTATCATAACTTTCTAGTCTTTTAACCAGCTTTAGCACTCTTTCCTTTATTAAATTAAAATCTTCTGAACCTATTAACGATATTGCTTTTCCAAGATTTCCCTGAGAAAAAGCTGCGCATACCTGAGCTTGATAATCAACAACATCATATTTTTTTCTTAAATAAGATATTATCTGCTCATCCTTTATTGGCTTCATATCTATTTGAACGCATCTTGAAAGAATTGTCGGTAAAAACTTATCTGCATTAGTTGTTAAAAGTATTATTACTCCATAACTTGGTGGTTCTTCTATCGTCTTTAAAAGAGCATTCATTGCCTGCACATTCATTTTTTGTGCATCATCTACTATATATATTTTATGCTTACTACTGTATGGCTTAATTACTATAGTGTCATTTATTTGTTCTCTGATATCATCAACAGATATTGCTTCCTTTTCATGCGTCACATATATAATATCTGGATTATTTCTATTAGCTGCCTGAGCACAGCTTTTACACTGACCACAGGCATCTTCTCCTTCTGCTTCACACAAAAGAGTTGCTGCAAAAGCCTCTGCTAGCATCATTTTACCAGCGCCTTCTTCTCCATTTATAATATATGCATGAGATATTTTTTTATTTTTAATTGCTGCTTTCATCAGGGCTTTTATATCGTCCTGACCAATTATTTCAGAAAAATTCATTTATGTTTACGCTACTTTTCTAAGTTATAATATCTAACAATAATCCCTGTATTTCGCCTATTTTTCCTAAAATAGCTATATGATCCAGCTCATCTGCTACTAATAGCTGTGCAAGTGCATCTAGGTCTTCATCAACGAGCTTTACCATACCATATACTCTATTTCTGCCTCTTCTATCCAAAAAGTTCTCTCTAGAAAACTTATGTGACCTGTTCACTACCTCATTCATAAAGTCCTTAATAAGCCCACGGTACTTTTTCATATCTCTTACATCCATGTGCTTTGCTATTAATTCTCCTTGAACTGTAATGTCATCCATTAGTCCAGTTAGCTTAGTTGCCAAATCTGCATCTGCTATGGCACTTGCCAGAGTAAACTTAAAGCCAGAATCTACAGACTGTGTTTGATTTACCTGTTGAGTATTTTGTATAGGATTTACTTCATTTACACGAATATCCATAATATCTTCTACTTTACTTTCTTTATAAAATCACTTATTTCTTCTAAAATATCTTCTTTTGAAGTTTCATTTAAGAATCTGTTATCAATGCCTGCTTCTTCAAGTCTCTCTTCTGAAAAATCCTTTTGATCAGCAAGAAATCTTCGGCACATCTCTTCTAACTTTGGAGTTTTTTGCTTTTTTTCTCTAATAAAAGCTCTCTCTAACCTTTTACAATCATCTACTTCTATATATATAGGTATAACTACGTCTTTTCCGTAATATTCCCTAATTTTAATAAAGCTGTCAACAGTTCCTATTATTATATAATTATTGTCTTTAATATTTATACTTTCATCATCTACCGTAAAGTAATACCATGGTCCTTCCACTGTTTCATAGCATCTTGACTCGATCACTTTACCTTCCTGTGTAAGCTGGTCTTTTTTCTCAATGCTAACAAAATGGTATTCTTTTCCCTCTGTCTCTTTTGCTCGAATAGGTCTGGTTGTATAACTAACAATTTCTTTTAAATCTAGTTCTTTATTAAAAAGCAACATCTCATATATAGTATCTTTTCCTGTTGCACTTTTCCCCATTATACAAAATATTTTTCCCATCTTACTCCTCACATATAATAGCGATTTTGCCATTTTCTACACCAATTATATTTTGGCCTGTTTTTATATGATGTTTTATATTGGCAATAAGCTTGTCCGTTATGATTTCTCCCGGAGCTACTATTGGAACCCCTGGAGGATATAACATTACAAAGTCATAAGCAATTTTTTCTTTTGCTAATTCTATATCAATATATTTGTAATCTGATTCTTTAGCTTGCCTTAATGTCATTAATGCTTTGCTGTCTTCTTTTAAATTCAGCGTTTCTAAATCATTTTTATTTTCATTAAAATCTTGATCTATTGTATTATTCAGCTCACTTCTATTTTTATTTTCACATATTTTATCTATTTCTAATAAAGCATGCTTTAATTTATCAAAGCCTTCTTCTTTGTCCATTACACTTGTCATTAAAAGACAAGTTTTTTCTAATGCATATTCAACCTCTATTTTATATTTATCTCTTAATAATTTTGCTAAATAATTACCGGTTATTCCACTTTTTGATGTATCAATTAATATTTTCGAATTATCTCGTAGTTCTATTTCGCTGGCATTATAACTTTTATTATTACTAATGCTTAGCTTCTGCAAATCATTTCTTATCTCGTAGAAGTTGTTTAGCCTATTTGAATATTTTTCAAATTCATCCACTTTATTTTCCAAAAACTCAATGCATTCTGAAATCGAAGACATTAAAACATATGATGGCGAACTTGTCTCAAATATTGCCAAAGCATTCTCTATTCTTTTACTATCAACAATATCGCTGTTTACAAACATTGCTGCTGTTTGTGTCAATGCTGGTAATGTTTTATGTAATGATACAATTACTACATCTGCTCCACACTCAATAGCACTTTTAGGAAAATTTCTATTAAATCCTAAATGCGCACCATGGGCACTATCAACTATTAAAACTATTCCTTTTTGATGTAAATAATCACTAATTTTTTCAATATCACATATATATCCTTCATATGTTGGTGATGTAAGCACTACTGTCTTTATTTTATTATTTAAATCAATAGCTCTTTTTATTTCCTCAAATCTAGGACATATAGCTATACCATTTTTTGAGCCAGAATAAATATAATTTACCTTACATCCTTTTACTATAATTGCATTATATACGCTTTTATGACAATTTCTGTCTATAAGTATCTCATCATCACCGCTTACACACGCAAAAATAGCTGATAAATTTCCACATGTACTTCCATTTATAAGTAGATACGCTTGTTTTGCCTGATATAGTTTTGCTAATCGTTGCATCTCTTCTTTTATAATACCTTTTGGATGATGCAAATTATCAAATCCTTCTATTTCTGTAATATCTATCGCATAATAATCTTCCTTTACTTGCCTTTTATGTCCAGGCATATGAAATGGATATATATCACTATTTTTATATTCCTTTAACGCATAACTTAATCGCATAATAATTTATATTTCTAACATTAATGTATTTTTATTTTACAATTAATTATTTAATTCTTATAATTATGAATAATAATTAATTACTAGGAAGCATTTTTTATGAAAAGAGCACTTGTTATTTTATGTGGTGGCAACAATCAAACAATGGGTACCGATAAAGCCCTTTTACCTTTTGGTAAAACTACTCTTTTAGAGTACATTGTTCAAAAATATAGTCCTTTTTTTGACAAAATCTATCTTTCTGTCAACCAACTAGGCTCTTATTCTCACCTAGGATTAGATGTCTTTGAAATCCCAGATGTATATATGAATGCTGGACCAATGGGTGCTATCTTTTCTTCTCTCACAATGATTACTGAGGATCGAGCTTTTTTTATGTCTGTAGCAAATCCTTTTTTAGATCCACAACTTGGCGTTTTCTTACTAAACAACTCTGGACTGTATGATATTTGCTACTATGATTTACCAATTAATTTTGATCCTTTGTTATGTGGAGTATATACAAAGAAATGTATTGGTCTATTAGCAAAGCTTATTTTGCTTAAAAATGTATCTAGCAATACTTTATTTTATAGAGCTTATAAAAAAACCTTTTCTTCAGATGATTTGTCAAAAGCCTGTGATATAGATCCAAAAATCCTTTTCTTTACTATTAAATCAAGAGAAGATTATTATCAGGCTTTATCCATTCTTTCAAATGATGTTCCTATGCTTACAGATTAATAGTATTTATTAATCCAAAAATCTTTTAATCTGTGGCATCCAATCATCAATAAATATTTCATCTTTTACTAACGCATCCCAAATTGGCTCAATAAACGATATAAGACAATCCATTACGTCTTCCCAGTCTATATCAGACAGCTTTTCTTGTCGTTTATATGATTTCCACTTCTTTTTCATATAAGAGTAATCTCTATACATTTTTAGATTAACTATCACATTATCTGTATATTTTACTCCATGTTTTTGACAAATATTAGCAAGACTTTCTTTTGCTTTTCTTCCACTTATTGAATAGGTACATAATATTTTATAAGCCTCATAATAGTGACTCATATTATTTATTAATTCAAGTTTTGTAACTAGCTCAAAAATATGTTTTGATAAAAGTTGTTCCTTTGGATATGCCCTGTACACTATTTCTTTATTATTGCTCAAAATAAGTCGCAAACTAGCTTCTTCATATACAAGCTTTTGATCATTTGGCCAAGAAATATATAATTGAACAGGTATATACATATCATCTATGTTATATGAAAGCTTTAAACCCCAATTTCTTATATCAGCTTCTAATAGATTACCAGCTTCTTTTGCTTGTCCTATTAAATATTCAGCAAGCTTTTCAAAATACTCTTTATCAAGCCTTTCTATGCTATTATCACAACAAATATAAAATATATCTCTTTGTGATACTTCACTTATTTTTGACATGGAAAAATCTTCTCCATTACATAACCACAAAGTCTCCTTGTAATTGCCTGTTGATAACTGTTCAATTAATGATTGACAGACTGAGATAGATAAAATATTTGAAAATGGTATATTTAATTCATTACTTCTTATTTTTATAGCATTCTTATTAAGCATTATAGCCACACACCTATAATATTCTGAACCTTCTTTAACACCTTACGCTCTCTGGCAATATCCATTAATGCTGCAACATCTTTATCTTCGTCCAAAATATAGCTCAACACACCTCTTTTAAAATCATTTCTATCCATTTTTTCTTGATACTTTAAGCAATCACAAATCGTTCTCTCTTTTGAGTATATTTTCATTTTTCCACCAGCAAAATCTATTTCGCTTGCCCCTAAATTAAGAACATCAGCTTCTGTATAAAATGGTGTAACTATCGGATAATCCATTTTAAAACGTGATTTAGATACATTTTTACTTATTGCTATCGACCATTTATATGGTCTTTGCTTTAAATACCCATAATAATATAAGGCAGTTTCCATTGTAAGAATTCCATCATCAAACATTCTAAGTATCCACTGTTCCTCAGAACACTTATAATATTTAGTTGTATAATATCCATTTTTCAGTCTTATTACAGAACCTTCTTCTACATATTTTAATAGTCTTCTGTAATCTATTCCCAGTGCCTCAATGTCACTGGTTTTAACCATTCCATCGTTTTTTTCTACTATTTCATGTATCTGCTCAAGTTGAAATTGTTTCTTTTCATCTCTAGACATTGGTATATCCATTTTTTCCACTCCTCGATTTTATCTGTGGTAAATTTTTCATAATTATAATTCTTTTTTATATTCTATGTCAATTTTATGTCGAGTAATTATTATTGTCTGAATTTGTCGTTTCTTTTTGTTGATTTTTTTATTTTTGTACTTTATAGTGTAAAGAGACATGAAATTTGTCGTTTTATTATTATTTATAAGGAGTCAGCCATGAGCGAAAGTTCTACTATCAGAAGTAATCCTTCTAGAAAAACATGTGAAGACATAATTAGACGTATTTTAATGACAGAGGTTTTGGAAAAAGGAACCAACGAACACTTTAAAACTGCTGCAGATTTTATGACATACTTTCAAAGTCTTTATCCTGCTAGCGATGCTCTAACGAAACAAGTACAAAGAGCTGTTAAGTCTATGAATATGCCTAAAGATGAAAGAGGATATTATATTATTAACAAAACGGCTGATCAGCTTGAGGCAGATAAAGAAATTTCATATCTATTAAAAAAGACGTCTGCTAATATTGAAGATCTTTCTAATTTTGATACCCTGTTTCTACAAACAGAACCTGAATACAAAGATTATCTCTATCAGATACTTTCTGATTCTGATTCTTTTTCTGAAAAATGCATTACAATTTTAAATACTAGTAATGGACTTGTTTTTTATACATACCAAAAACAGCAATTAGAAGTTTTGCTCAATAGTTTGATAAATAGGTGATTTTGTTTTAATTATCTGACAACTTTCTTGATTTTTGTTATTGTCTATAACAAAAAAGAACCGACAAGATTTTACATATTCTTTGTCGGTTCTTTTTATTGTTTGTCGTTATTATGTCGTTATTTGATAATTATGTCTTTTATAACCTTCTTTTTTTATTATTTATATATATTTGTCTTTGATTTAATGCCTTTTTTCTTCTTTTTCTCTTTCGATTAATCTTTTTAAAATTTGTCTTTGGCTTTCTTTTACTATCTATATGTCTATGCTTGAATAATAATATATCTCCTGATTTACTATAAATGTAATATATTAAACATGCTATAGCAACGATAACTAAAAGTATTAACAATATATATTTAAAATCTATTCTGTAAAAATCTTTTCCACTTCCCCCAACAGCTACATCTAATGTATCAAAGGGATAATAGTTTGGCTCGTCTGTACTAAAATATATCTTTGCTCCACCTACATATCTATTTGCATATGTATATGCTATTTGAGCAACAACATTTTTATCACTATCCTTACAACTTTCTACAGACATTTTTGCATCTGTATACGTAGCCGTTTTAGGCAAAACTACAACGCCTGCTGGGTCAATTCCTATTATTCCTTTATTATCAGAAAATGAACCAGCTTGACTTTCTACATCCTCTATTTTTGTGTTTTTTGATACATTATATACATTAAAATTATCAAAACAATAATTAAAAAGATTCGTTGTATCTACATAATGATTCTCTTCTGAAGCGTTCATTACTACACATACAAGAGTCATTCCATCTTTTCTGGCATATGATACAAGAGTATTTCCTGCGTTATCTGTATAACCTGTTTTTCCTCCTAAGCAGTATTCATATAAATACTTACTTGTGTGATAAAAATGTAGCATTTTATGATGATTATTTAATGGTGTCTCATCTTTATGCTTATTTGTTGGTGGAATAGTATAAGACTTTGTTCCAACTATTTGCTGAAACTTTTTATTCTTAAAGGCTTCTCTTGATATCAAAGCCATATCATAAGCACATGTATAATGATCGTCCTTGTGAAGTCCATTAGGATTTGAAAAATGTGTGTTTACACAGCCGAGCTCAGCAGCCTTTTCATTCATCATGTCAGAAAAACTATCAACATCTCCTGCGATATGCTCTGCTATTGCCCATGCACATTCATTTGCTGATTCAAGCATCATTCCATATAAACAATACTCCATGGACATCTCTTCATTTAAGTCTCTAGCTATACTTGATGTTCCACCTTCATTTTTATATACGGCATCTGCTGAAAAAACAACCGTTTCGTCTAAATCACTATTTTCAAGAGCAATAAGCGCTGTCATAACCTTAGTTATACTAGCTGGATATAGCTTTTCTTTATCATTTTGTGAATAAAGAATTGCTCCTGTCTCTTGTTCTATAACAATAGCAGATGTAGAATTTACATCTACACTGCTAGGCCAATATTCTTCAGCGTTTACTTGATAATATGGAAGCAGTATGGTTATCAGCATAATCATCTCTGCTAATAACAAATTACTTATTTTTATTATTCTATTTTTCGAGATTTTTCTCACTTTATTTTTTCCTTGTATACTATAGTTTTTTATAATTATCTACAATAATATACTATTTGTCTACCTGCTGCATACAAGTTTGCATATCTTATTTCCCTGGCTTGAAAACTTTTCTTCATACTCTGTCATAATATTTCCTTGACATAGCTTTTCATCACCATGCAAATCGTATGTAACAATATCTAATTTCCATGGATCCGTTTCTTTAATTGTTTCTACAGAAAAGTCAAATAATTCTCTATTATCTGTTTTAAATTCAATTCTTCCGTCTTTAGCTAATATAACATTGTATCTTTTCAAAAATTCTTCTGATGTTAATCTTCTCTTTGCATGTCTATCTTTTGGCCATGGATCAGAAAAATTTAGATATATTCTATCTACCTCATAAATGTCAAATACATCTGTTATCTCTTTAGCATCCATACAAATAAATCGAAGATTTGGTATATCCTCATCTTCTATTTTTTGTACTCCTCTAAGTAATACAGATGTATATCTTTCTATTCCTATATAATTAATTTCAGGATTATTCTTTGCTAAAGTTGTTAAAAATAGGCCTTTTCCCATCCCTATTTCTATATGTAAAGGATTTGTATTTTTAAATACTTCTTTTTTATACATTCCCTTAAAGCCGGCAGGGTCTTTTATACAGTATCTACTGCTTTCAATGACCTCGCCTGCTCCTGGTATATTTCTAAGTCTCATTCTTTTCCTTCTTCTATAACTGATCTGAACTCCATCCACCTGCACTAATATCTGCTCCATCACCTGCAGAAGGTGCTGCTGGTGTCGATGGCGCCGGTGTTACTGGCGTCGATGGTGTCGGTGTTACTGGTGTCGATGGCGCCGGTGTTACTGATGTCGATGGTGTCGGTGTCGTTGGTACCGATGTTGCTGGCTTTGTTGTTGAGGCCTGTGATGTCGATGTCGTAGGCTTTGTTGTTGCCGGCTTCTTATTATTAACCTGCTGATTAACAGGTTTTTTCTGCTCAACAGTCTCTGTTAATTCTTGCTTATTCTTCTTATAAATATCATTTACAGATGCACTTTTTATTTCAACTGGTTTTTGAGCTTTCATAAATGTTATAAAATCCGTTGAAAGTTCAGATTTTGTAGTGTCATCTAAAGACTTTTGCTTAATAAACTCATTTCCTGATTCCTGTGGCATATTTAGATTTCCATTAATTTCATTAGACAATTCTGTCTCATACGCCTGATATGCTTCTGTATTTTCTACTTCAAAATTTATATTTAATGCTGTTACATCAATTATTTCTTGCTGAGCAATATTTTCTTCTGTGTTTTGAATTCCAAATGCACTTGTAATTGGTGATACTATACTAGTCCATGCAGCTGTAATCATTGCTAATATTTTTGAAAAATTCATTGTTTCTCCTTTTCTAAAAAATGAGATTTATAATTTATACATTTTTATACTTTAAAACAATTTTTCTCCTAAATTCATATACAAATACTTTGTCATATTCTTATTGTATGCGTATATTATATGTCCTTGAGCAGTTTCAGATGATATTTGAGGAAGTACACTATTCCCATTTTCATCAAATGATCCAAAATACACTTCATCTGATGTTGTTATTTGTAATGATCCTGTTAGCTGGCCATTTTTAAATGTTCCAAGATATTTTTCCTGTTCTTTTCCATCTGGATCATATTTTATTGATAAGAAATCTCCTTCATATAGTCCATTTAAACTATTGCATGCAAGTACCTGGCCATATATATTTGTTATCTTAATCTCTCTATATTTACTATCAGCGTCTGTTGCCTTAAGTACTATCGCAAAATCATCATATTCTACTTCAATTGTTCTGCCATTTTCATTTAACAATGTTTTTCTTGTAACACCTACTATTTCATCCTTAAAATAACTAGCAAATTCCTCTCCAGATATAATATTTCTAATATCTGTTATATTAGCATCATCAACATCCATAAGTGCCATTTCACATAATAAAATGGCATTTGAATCATCACATTCAACCGGAATATTTGATATAAGCTCCAAGTTAGAATTATCTGGATATAGCTTATGCATAACAACCAGCGTCTTTCTAGCATTTTGCAAATCATTATTTGCTTCATACGCCTTTGCAAGTGTCAGCAATTCTTCCTTTGTCATTTCATTGACATCAGTTTTTGTACTATATTCTGCTGTTTTATCAACTACATTATTTTCATTTTTTTGGCAGCCTGTAAATATCACTAATGCTGCTACCATTCCAATGGCTACAATTGCTTTTTTTCTCATTGTTTATCTACTTTATCTATAATATTTTGTATATACTTATATGGGTCAGATCCTTCTTTAAACTCACCAGATTTTTTTACCTGGTTCGCGACAGTATATATGCTTCTTGATACTGATGGTCCATAAATAACATATCTATTTTGATCTTTTGTAAATATTCCATATGCTCTAAATGTAATATTTTGACCATACATGTTTTCCTTAAGATCCGTTACAACATTTGCAAATCTTGCTCTTCCATCAATTGTTTCAAATACACTATCTTTTATAGTTCCATTATCTAAGTAATATGTTTTTCCTTGTAAAACACTATTTCCATTTAAAACTAAACTAGTGTTTGACTTTGTAAGAACAGCTTCTGGAACACATATTGTTCCATATTCAACTAGTTTAAATCCATCTACATTTGATTCGATAAGATTTTTCTTTGTATTTTCCGCTATTCCTGATTTAAATCGTATACCAGAATTTCCAGTAACTCTTATTGAAAATCCATGATAAGAAAATAAATCCTTTAAATTTTTAAGCTCTGTTGCTACATATCCACCATTTTTATAGCTTAGCTGCCATATTGTCATTCCTATTGGAATTCCATTTTCATTATATTTATACATTGTAGCTATTTGAGCTTTTCCTAATATAGAAGACGGCATCTGAGCCTTTATTGTATTTCCTTCTACAATTCCTTCATATTTTTGTCCATCAACCCAAATATTTTTATCTGTATATCCAGATGGAATGGTTAATTTAACGTTATAATCAAATACCTCAACATCATCAAAATTATAGTATCCATAATCTAAATCAATATATTTACTTGATGCACCATAACTTATTCCATCTCCCTCAGATGTATATTGCCAAAAATCATATGCACCTGTATATGTTGTATTACCTCCATTTGTATAATGCGCCAGCCATACTCTATGGTTTTTTGCAATATTTGCTCCATCTAAACGATTAGTAAGCATATCCTTATTGGCATATACCATACCTCTATAGCCATTGGCTTCAACTCTATCGCAAAAAGCATTTACAACCTCTGTTGCCTGATTCTTTGTAAGATTAGCTTTATATAAACGACCACCAAGTCCAGTTGCTGTACTTACATATTCATAATCAATTACAAGAGGTAACGTTATACTATTTTTATATGGTTCTACAAGCTCCATTAATCTATCTGCTTCTTCTTCCGCTTCTGCAGTAGTAGTTGCCTGAGAGAAAAAATATACACCAACAGCTATATTATTATTTATAGCTCCTCTCATATTTTCAGCAAATTTTGTATCAGTTCCAAGAGTACCTTCTTCATATCCTCTATATCCAGCTCTAATAATTGCAAAATTTACTTTGTTTTTCATTGTAGTCCAATTAATAGTTCCTTGATGATGTGAAACATCAACACCATTAAATGTAACTCTATTATTTGTTGATGTAGATCTAGACAGCATCATTCTAAGCTTTGGTCTAGGAACAGGCTCATCAAAAGCCTCATCATATTCACCCTGTGCTCTAAAATTAAGAGGATCCTCTGGATTTTCATCTATTATTCTCTCAATTTCTTCCTGAGCCTCTTCGATAGTTTGTCCACTAGCAGTTAGCTCTTCATTTGTGTAATTTTCTGATGCAAATGATAACTGATAGTTCATACTTGCTATCGTTAAAGATGCTATAAGTACTAATGCACTCTTTTTCATTAATTGGTAAAATCTATTTTTCATATGCATTTCCCTAAAAACCCAATATCTTGTTTCTTATATCGGCTTTTTTACACCATATATTATACACAGTGTAAAAATGCACAAAAAAAACACCAATCCCACGGCTCCTACGTCCGCAAAACCAGTGCTTTCATATGCGCGACCAGGGGTTCGAACCCTGGACACCCTGATTAAGAGTCAGGTGCTCTGCCAGCTGAGCTAGTCGCGCTCTTTCTTAACGACTAGGCTATTATATAACAGGAATTTTTAAATAGCAAGAACTTTTTTTAAATTTTTGATATTTTTTATAATTACTCATTTTATAATTTTAATACTATTCCAACTATTGCTGCTATTCCTATAAAACAAATAGGATGAAGTTTTGTTTTTCTCATTGCAATAATTAATATGATTGCAAATATAATTGCTTTAATATTAAATAAATCTACTATTTGACCACTTGTCTTATACAATTCTGTATTAAATAATGCAACAAGTGCAACTGATAGGGAAGCTGATATTATCAAACCCATTGATGCAGGCCTAAGACCAACCATAATACTATTTACTAATTGAGATTCTTTAAACTTCTTTAAAAAATGAGCTACTATAATAATTATTATTAATGATGGACTTACAAGACCTAATGTTGCTATTATTCCTCCCGGTATGCCTCCAATAATATTTCCTACATAAGTAGCCATATTTACTCCCATAGGTCCAGGAGTTGATTCAGATACAGCAACCATATTTGTTATATCTGTCATATCAAACCAGCCTGTTTTATACATTAATTCATATATAAATGGAAGTGTAGCAAGTCCTCCACCTATACTAAATAATCCTATCTTACAATATTCTATAAATAACCTTAAATATAACACTTTTTTCCTCTAAATTTTTTTATATATTATTTTGTATTTTCTTTGGTATTATTACTTTTCATAATTATTGATGTATATATTACACCAAAAACTCCTGCAATTATTATTAGCCAAAATGCAGATATATCTGTAAAAATAGCTAATACAGTAATAATTACACATAATATTAATGACATCTTATCCTTTATAGCTTTCTTTCCTAACTTTATTACGGCATTAAAGACAAGAGCAAATACAGCTATTGTTATTCCTGCAACTGCATGTTGAACTATTTCATAACTTGCAAAATTTTTTAAAAACAGTGCAATTATAGTAATTATTACCCAGCTCGGTGTTATTACACCTATTGTAGCAGCTACACTACCTATAACACCTGACACCTTGTATCCAATAAACGTTGCTGTATTGATTGCTATTACACCTGGCGTACATTGTGCTATTGCATAATAATCCATGAGCTCATCAGATGTAGCCCATTTCTTTTTTTCAACGCATTCCTTTTCTAACATTGGAATCATTGCATATCCACCACCAAATGTAAATCCACCTATTCTCATAAATGTTAAAAATAAATCCAGTATTAATCTCATTTTTTTCTTTCCTATATTTATTCAAAATAATAGAGGTCTTATGACCTCTACCATTTTATAACTATTTATTATTAGCATAATGCAATTTATAGATTTGCAAATAATTTTTCTATTTCTTCAGGACTCATCACCCTGTTTGGATCTGACAAATCCACTCCAACATCTGGTATCTCAACTGTCTCAGTTTCCACTAAAGGCTCTTCTTCTGCTTCTTCAGGTATATTATCTATGATAGGTTCTTCTACTGACTCATTTGTTGCACTATCAACTGCACCCATGCTTGCTATTAATGCTGCGATATCATCTTCGCTCATTTTTGCGTTTGGATCTTCTGATGGAATAAACGCTGGTGCCTCTTCTGCAACTTCTTCAATTACTGGCTCTGAAGCTACTTCTTCAACTATTTCCTCAGATATTGGCTCACTTGCTGTATCTTCTGCACCCATACTTGCTATTAATGCTGCGATATCATCTTCGCTCATCTTTGCATTTGGATCTTCCGATGGTGTAAATGCTGGTGCCTCTTCTTTTGTCTCTTCTGCTACAGCCTCTTCTGCAACTTCTTCAATTGCTGGCTCTGCAGATACTTGCTCTGTGACTTCCTCAATTATTGACTCTAAAGCTACTTCATCTACTGCTTCAGATTCTACCTCTAATCCATCTATTATTGCCTGTAGCTCTTCATCTATTACAGGCATCTCCTCTTCATCTGAAAAAGCATCTTCTAAGGACACTGTTGGTTCAAATAAACTATTATCTTCTATTATTTCAGTTGAATCAAATAATTCATCAGAATCCTCTGACAATATTGTCTGTGATGCAATAGGTGTCTCTATTCTTGTAACAATACCTTCTGATATCTGATTTGCTAAACTTGCAAGTTGCTGTTTTAATAAGGCATTCTCCGCCATTAACTGATCTCTTGTTTGATTTAACAGCTCCTGCTGTTGTCTTATAAGTGCCTCATTATTATTATTTAACTTTTCTTCAAATGAAAACAACTGATTAATTAACTCATCATTTGAATTCATAAGTGCATCTGTATTTTCCTTGCTTCTGGAAATTGTTACCTTAGCAACTGCTTTCTGCGCTGAAATGATTTCCTCTGCTGGAAGAGAACTACTTTGTTCTATATTTTTTAATCTTTCATCTAACTCGTCAAAACTTTGTCTTATAACAAGATATGATGCTTTTTGTGCTTTATAAAGTTCTTCATAATCCTTATGGTCTATTTCTTTTGTCTTCATATTTAAATCAATAATTCCATTGATTCCAAAAAAGACCGCTGCAACCATTAAAAGACCAAATACTGCAATAGCTATAAATGATCCACTTCGAATAATTAAATAAATATCTATTATCCCCAGGATTAAAGCCATTGCCATTGAGAAAATAATAACAAGCTTCAGCTTAACTATTTCATTTGCTGTCTTAATATTATCTTTTTCTTTTTTTGATCCCATTCTATCCCCCATCTTTAAGACATTCTTTTGGCTTATTATAGCATAAATATGATGTTTAGCCACATATGTTTAGAAATGTTGCCATACTTATTTTACTGAAACCTCTCCTGCAAGTACCTTTTTATAGTCTTCATAGTTTTTCTCTAATAAACTAGGTGTATCCAGTTCATATGGACATTTGCTCTTACATTTACCACAATGCAAGCAATTCTCTATCTTTTTCATTTCTTCCTGCATCTCTTTTGTAAGCCAGTTTTCAGATGGTGCTCTTCTTAACATTAAAGACATTCTAGCACACTGATTTATCATTATTCCAGCAGGACATGGCATACAATATCCACATCCTCTACAAAAATCTCCTGATAATTCTTTTTTCTCTTTTTCAATATATGAAGATATTTCTTCTGTCATAGAAGGTGTGTCTTCATTATAAGAAAGCCATTCCTCCAACTCTTGCATTTTTTGAACACCCCATATTGGAAGAACATTATCAAATTGTGTCATAAACGCCATTGCTGATTTAGAATCATGAATTAATCCGCCTGCTAAACCCTTCATAGCGATAAATCCCATATTTGCTTTTTTACATTCATTTACTAATTCAATTTCTTTTTCAGATGATAAATACGAAAAAGGAAACTGTAAGGTTTCATATAAACCTGATTCAACACAGTCAAAAGCAATCTGTATTTTATGAGCTGTTACTCCAATATGCTTTATTTTTCCCTGAGCCTTTGCTTCAAGCATACATTCATACATTCCTGTTCCATCACCAGGTTTATAACACTGATTAACACAATGAAATTGATAAATATCAATATAATCTGTTTTTAATAATTCCAGTGATGTCTCAAGATCCTTCCAAAATCCTTCCGGTGTTGTCGCTGTTGTCTTTGTTGCGACAAAAATATTGTCTCTTATTCCATCAAACGCCAATCCTAGCTTTTCTTCACTGTCACTATATGCTCTTGCAGTATCAAAAAATCTAATTCCTCCATCATAAGCTCTTAACAGTATATCTTTTGCTGTTTCTTTATCTACTCTTTGAATAGGTAATGCACCAAACGCATTTTGCAGAACTTTTATTCCAGTGCTTCCTAATACTATTTCTTTCATTGTATTAATATCCTTTCTATTATTATTTGTCGTTTTTCTTTTCTATTTTCTTTAATTCTTCTTTTTTTAACCTTAACATACCAATTCCCTTATTCATAAGGTTATGAGTATCTTCTTTTTTATGTCTAAAACCTGCTACATGTGAAAGTGCTGCCTTTTGAACACTACTTGCGTGTTTAAAATATTCTTCTATACTAATCTCAGACAGTTTTTCTCTAGCTTCTGCTACATTTATAGATGGTAACTTTTCTTTTGCTTCTGACATACTTATTGAAGGCAACTTTTCCTTTGCTTCCAACACTTTTTCATCCAACTCTGCATACTTCTCTGCTATTTTTTCATTTATTTCTTCATTCATCTTTAAGAATTTCTTATTAAAATCATTTAATGTAGAAACAGTTAAAGATAAATCTATACCAAATATAAGCATAAGTCCAAGAGCAAGTACTTCTATTAATATAGGATATCTATTAATAGGTATATCCATAACAAAAGGTATTAAATATCTTACAATAACAACACCTGCTGCACCAAAGCATGCTGTAAATATTAAACACACCCTTCCGTGAATATTTAAAGGCATATCACTATAATCCCACCAATATGCATGAAATAACTTTTCCAATGTATATGAAGTAACATATTCCATTATTGCACTTGCAACAGCACATATTACAAATATTTGTATATTTGAAGCATTTTGCAACTGACTGACTGGAAGTGCATGAAATACTACTGTTCCAAATAAACCACCAAATCCATAAATTGGAACTATTGGACCAAAGAAAAATCCTCTATTTGCCCATTTATGCTCTTTTATAGAACAATAACAGCTTTCATAAATCCATCCCAAAAAACTATATAATATAAACCACACAAAATACTGACATATCATTTTTGTCACCTCTCGTATTAATAGATAATAAAAAACAGGCTAATAGCATATTTGCTAATAGGCCTGTCTTTTTATTGTTCCCTGGGGGAATCGAACCCTCAACTAGTGCTTAGGAGGCGCTTGTTATATCCATTTAACTAAGAGAACATTAACATAGGTTTTAACACCTATGCCATAATATCATTTTTTATGAAAGAAGACTACCTTGCAGCCAAATATTTCCCTTGAATCTTCTTCCCTTTGCTGGCTGACCTAATAGATCATTTGAATTAATAATTATTGAAAATGTTACATCATTACTTTCTACGTAAAGAACATACATTTCCTCCATACTAATATGATTTACTATTCTTTTATAGTCAACTATTTCACCACAAATAGCATATTTATCATTTTCTATACCATATGGCATAAAATAACTTTTTACTATTGATAATATATCTTCTTTTGAGATACGTTTTGATATCATACTATAAGTATCATAATCTTCCATCGTGAGACTTTCTATTGCTTCTACATCGCCTTCTCTAGCAGCCTCTATCATATCTCTTCTTTTTTCAAGATTTACTTTTTCCTTTTCTTTCTCAACTGAAATAATCGGAAGTATAATTGTTCCTTCTGATGCTAAACCAATTAATGAAACATTTGCATCATTTACATAGTCAACATTTATACCATTTAAATCTCTTAAAAAATATACCATATTAGATAGTTTACAAATAAGACTAATACCTAATCTGTATTCATCACATACTATTTGATAGCCTTCTCTATCTGTTTGTTTAATAACATCTATATCTGATTTTGACGATATAATATCAGACTCCATATATGGAAAAAAATAATCCATTATAAAATCATCATTTTCATCTATAGTTCCAATTAGCTTTAATCCTATTCCATCAGCAACATAATATGATATTTCTACAATTTCTCTACCTTCTTCATTAATACAAGTATCAATGTTATCTGGTCTAAGTGTTGCCTCAATTAATAAATCATCTAATTGTGACTTTGTTAATTTTGAAAAGCCAATAGCCGGCAAAAATGCATGCATTACTCGTCTCCTATAGCTCTTTGAAGTGCTTGCTCTTCTTCCTCAGACAGATTTACTATTGGATTACCATCAATTATTTCTTTAATGTATGTATAGCAACCCTCAGCTGAATGCATTGCTGATAAAATAAAACCATCATTTTTTTCATTCAACATACATACTGAAAAACTTACTTTTCCTCCTGTACCAGTAAATGCATCATACTTTACCAATCCGTATTTTTGGAAACAGCTTTCCATGTTTTTTACTATACTATCTATATTTCTTTCATTGCTTGCATTTGCTTCAAGAAGCTCGTCTACCTGATCTAATCTATAGATAAGAGTATCCTCTAATGATTTAGTATTTCCTCCTACCATAAACTTATTTAATCTTTTTTTTAATTTAGTGTATTTTACACTATTAACAATAACCAATATTATTAAAATAATAACTATTGCTGCTAAACCAATTACTAAATAATCTATTGGTATACCTAAATAATTTTCTATCATATTTCCCTCACAAACATATGTTCTACTTTGCTGACTTTATAATATTAATAATTCTATCTAATTCATCCTGAGAATAGTATTCAATTTCTAACTTTCCTCTCATACTATCCTTAGCATTTATTAATACCTTTGTACCTAAAACCTTTTTAAGTTGTTCTTCAAGATCACTATAAATAGTAGCTAAAGTATCATCTACATTTGCCTTTGATTTCTTTTCACGCTTCTTTTCATTTTGAATATTCTTTACTTCTTTTTCTACTTCTCTAACTGAGAGCTTTTCGTCAAAGGCCTTCTGAGCAAATTCATACTGCTTATCTTTATCTGCTATTCCTAGTATTGCTCTAGCATGACCAGTAGATATCATATCATCAATGATCATCTGCTGAACTCTTTCATCAAGCTTCAACAGTCTAATAGAATTAGTAACTGTTGCTCTACTTTTAGAAACCTTTTCTGCTACTTCATCCTGCTTTAAGTTGAATTCTTCAATTAGCTTTTTATATGCAAGAGCTTCTTCGATAGGATCCAAATCATCTCTTTGAAGATTCTCAATAAGAGAAATTTCAACAATTTCCATTTCTGTGTAATTCTTTATTATTACAGGAACTGTCTTCAATCCAGCATTTCTTGCTGCTCTCCATCTACGCTCTCCAGCTATTATTTCATAATATGTTTTTCTATCCTGAACTACTATTGGTTGAATAATTCCGTATTTACTAACAGAATCTGTTAATTCTTCAAGCTTATCTTCATCAAAATGATGACGTGGCTGTTCCTTATTTGGCTCTACCTTATTAATATCAACTTCAACTGGCGACTCACCAACAGCAATTTTAATACCTGCATCTGCATCATTCTTTGGTATTAATGAATCAAGACCTTTTCCCAAACCTTTTTTTGCTGCCATATTAAATATCCTTCCTATCCTATAATTTCCTTAGCAAGATTTCTATAACTTTCTGCACCTGTAGATTTAGAATCATATAAGTTTATTGGTAAACCATGTGATGGTGCTTCAGCCAATCTAACATTTCTAGGAATAATAGTGTTAAAGACCTTTGCACTAAGATTTTCTTTTACTGTATCAACAACATCTGATGATAAATTTGTTCTTGCATCATACATTGTAAATACAACACCCTCTATTTGAAGCTTTGAGTTAAGTCTTTCTTGAATTAGATTTATTGTATGTATCAACTGAGAAATTCCTTCTAGCGCATAGTATTCACACTGAATTGGAATTAAAACTGTATCTGCTGTAGTCATAGCATTTACTGTTAGCATATTAAGAGATGGAGGACAATCAATAAGAATAAAATCAAATTCATGCTTAATATAATCAACTGCATTCTTTAATATATACTCTTTCTCATTCATACCAATAAGTTCTATTTCAGCACCAGCTAAATCAACATCCGATGGTATAACAAAAAGATTATCTATACCAGGAGCTGCAACCATTGCCTCCTTAATAGAACACTGATCTAACATAAGCTCATATACTGTATTATCTATATTATCTTTATCTATTCCTAAACCACTTGTCGTGTTTCCCTGTGGATCAGTATCAATTACCAATACCTTCTTTCCTGCTTCTGCTAAACATGCTGCAAGATTTATACTTGTTGTAGTTTTTCCTACACCACCTTTTTGATTTGCAATTGCAATTACTCTTCCCATTTTTCTTCTTTCCTTTCAAATAACGTAACATAGCAGATTATAACATTTAGAAGATTTAGATTCTACTTTATTTTTATGGCATTTTTAGTGTAATTTAGAGCCTTATTACTAAATATAGTTATTACTCAATTTATAAATAATAATGTTTCACGTGAAACAATTTATCTACATATATTAATATTTCAGAAAAAAATAAAACATAAACACAAAATGTTGTTATTTCAAAATTGTGCAACAATTAAATCAAAAGAGATGTTTCACGTGAAACATCTCTTTTATAAAAACTATATATAGATTAAAAATTATAATAACTTATTTTTTAAATTATCTATAGCAAGAATAGCTCTTTGCTGATCAACCATAATATAACTTTTTATATTATTTAGTTCATTTAT
>JAZQOU010000010.1:0-208403 GCA_045628025.1 Lachnospiraceae bacterium
TTCGCACTGAAGCATTTGAAAACCCTTTACATACTTTACAGTTTTCGCCTCATGTATCATTTGATTTTTTTCATAGTCAGTCAAATTATCCCAAAAAGGAAAGTACTGTTTGAGCATTCCATACCTCCATCGCTTATGAAACAAGAATTTTTATTCATCTATCAATCCATATATTTTATATAGCGAAATAATATTTTGATTCTTCAATTTTTCCGCCATTAGTTGTTTATATGTAACTGTATTTGTTTTTCCTTCTTGCTTAAGCTTTTCCATCTTTTCAACAACAGAATCATAGCTGTCCAAAACTGACTGCATCATTCTCTCAAATTTTTCTTCTCTTTCAGACATATTTACCTCATAATTTTATCCATAGACTTCCCTTTTGTAAGTTCATCAACCAGCTTATCCAGATATCTGATTTCCTGCATTAATGGCTCTGCTATATCTTCAACACTTATACCACAGATTACTCCCTTGATCATTTTTCTGTTGGGATTCAGTGCAGGTGCATTCGAAAAGAATTCTCCATAGGTCATTTCTGAAGTAAGCGCCTTATCAATATCATCCTCACTATAACCTGTAAGCCATTCAGTTATTTCATATACTTCTTCTTTTTTTCTACCTTTACGTTCTGCTTTTGCTATAAGCATTGGAAATACTCTAGTAAATAGCATTCCATATATTTTTTCATTTGTCATATCAGTTTCCCATATATAATTCTGAAAATTTGAATCTATAATACTAACTTTAACCTTGCACCAACTTTAAGAATTTTTTATCATTCTGTTGTTCATTCGTTAAAAACTCTCCATCCTTAAACAACGCATATGATGTACAAGGGCTTGGTACTGACTGGGCTTGTTCTTTACTTTCTATTTTGATTGCCTTAAATGGAATACCGTTATCACTCGCAGTTTTTTCAAGTATAGGTACATACTTTCCGTTAAAAGGACATTGATTTGTAAAGTACAAAACATAACCCATTTCATCAACATGTGGATGCTTAGCACATTCCTTAAACTGTGGAACTTCTGCTTTTTCATCAAATGGTAAATACATAAGATTTATACCAGCATCTGAAACATCTGCAACCTTGAATCCCTTATATGCCAGATGTTTAGGGTCTGAAAGGAACGGTTTCTTTTTTGCAGACGACAAAATACAAAGTCCTACTTTTCCCTTTGCTTTGCTATCTTCAATACATTTGTTTAATAAATCATTGGAATATCCATGACCTTTAAAAGAACCTGAAACCCAAAAACAATCAATATACATATAATCTGGTGCATCAATAGGAACCCACGCATTTTCTGCAGGAATATACTCAATAAAACATTTTCCTCTTTCAGCACTCTTAATAAATGTAAGTCCATCATCAAAGCATTTCTCCATCCAAGCTTTCTTGGATGATACTTGAACATCCTTATTATTTGATATTGCACAGCAAATATGCTCACTCTCAATATTTTCTCTTGTAACCTGTATGTATTCCATTTTCATTTCCTCCCTATAACTTTGATTTTTTACTATTTCTTTATCTTTTATATTGTTATAAAAACAAGCACAGGTATCGCAGAGCATATTAAAAATAGGAACGCTCTCGCCATAACTTGAGCATTCCCGTTATTTAGTTAATTTTATATAACAAATCTAGTTTTTGTTGCCACTTTTGTTTTCTTTGCTTTATCCTTAGTTTTATTCTTCACTGTCTTTGCCAGACGTGCGCACTCAGCAGAAAGCTCTTCATGTGACATTTTTTTGTACTTATCCGGTATCTTTACCGCACCATCTTTTTCCATGTAATATACATTAGATTCACTCATCTGTGCCCACCTCCTTAAAGTTTATATCGGCATTATACACGAAAATTCTGCCATTGTGACAACAAATAACTGAGCCTGCTCTTTTTAATTATTTTCAGCCAAATGTCGCACTTTTATGCACTTTTGGCTAACAATAACCTCCCATCATAAATACCATTTCCAGTGTCTCACTCGGCATAATATAACCTAACCAGAATCCAAGTTCTATACATAGATTGTATTCTTCGCCCTAGAGTGGCTTAATAAAAGCCAGTGATTGAGTTTCTACTAATACGCGAATGATTTCAGCGTGAACATATATAATTTTAATAGTTGATGTTCTATGTGATATAATCTCTTCTATCAAAATAACATTCCCGTAGGAACATATAAGGAACAAACTATGAATTATAAAAACCTAATTAGAAGAAAAACTACAAACAGTCGCATAATATGTAGTTTAATAATTGTATGTATGCTGTTGCTATGCGTTACAGGGTGCGGAAATAATAGCAGGGACGCTAGCAATTACAGCTATAAAAATTATGAGGTTTCATACCAAAATTTGAAATTGCATATGGATAGTACATGTAAGTCGGATTTTGGTAGAAAAAATATAATTTTAGTACACGGACTAACTTACTCTTCACATGAATTTGATATTAATTATAAAGATTATAGTCTTGTTCGATTTTTAGCTAATAATGGTTATACAGTATGGCGACTTGACATAGCTGGATATGGTCAGTCTGATAAGCCTGACGATGGTTTTGTTGTTAATTCAGACTATGCAGCGGATAACATAAGCTATGCCGTAAATGATATATGCAATATTACAGGTACCTCAAAGATAGATGTATTAGGCTGGAGCTGGGGAACAGTAACAACCTCAAAATTTGTTGCAAGTCATCCTGAAAAAGTTAACAAACTTATATTATATGCACCAATAGTTAGTGGAATTGGTGATAACAGTGTAGAAACAGATTATCACGAGAATTCATGGGAAAATGCAGCTAGCGATTTTCAAATTAATAGCAATGGTAAAATAGATGAAACAATAGTTGAGCCAGAGATTGTAGAATACTTTTGCTCTAGTTGCTGGAAATATGATGGAAAAGATAGTCCAAATGGACCAAGAAAAGATATATGTGTGGACTCGTCTGTTGAACTTATTGATATGTCAACAATAACTGTTCCTACACTTCTTATATACGGAGATGCGGATCCATACCTGAATTATGAACTCATTAGCAAAATGTACAAAGAACTACCTAAAGGTTCTAAGAAAAAGATATTAAAAGGGGCAGCCCACTGCGCATATCTTGAAAAACCGTACTATCACGATTTTCAAGATACTATAATCAGCTTTTTGAAGTAGCTCATCTTTGCATAGCCACAGTTTCCTACTAACATAGGTATTAGGACAAGTAGTACAAAAATAGGCTATCTCTTTTTTCAATATCTTTACTATCCATCTTTTCTTTAAACTACTGTTTTGCTATAGTTGGAACAAATTCTAATTTTAATTGCATACCTAATCCAGCTGCAATTCTTTTTACCATAGCAAGACTGGGATTTCTTGTTCCATTCTCGATTCTGCTGATATCTGCCTGGGTAATTCCAGTTCTCTCTGACAATTCTTTCTGTGTTATGTTCTGACTATTTCTTGCATCAATCATTGCCTGTATTAAATCATATTCTGGCCCAAGAGCATCATATTCAGCTTTTACTTCAGGATTGTTTAATGCTTTTTCTTTATAATCTTTGTAACTACTCATTTTGATGCCTCCTTTCGTAATCGGCTTTATACTTCTTCGCTGTATCTATCTCTGACTTTGGAGTTTTCTGTGTCTTTTTTGTAAATCCATTCGTAAGAATAGCTTTATTCCCAACAAAGAAAAAGTATAGAACTCTTGTTATATCAGAGCCTTGCTTAGTTCTAAGTTCAAATATTCCATCCCCTAAAGGTTCTGAATAAGGACATCGAAGTGATGTCCCATTATTCTCAAGTAAATCAATTGTTCTAAGTGTCTTTGCTAATAGTTTAGGCTCTAAAGAGTCCAAATATTCCTGCAATGGACACTTACCATCCTCTGTATCATAAAATTCTATTTCAATCATACATACCTCTTATGTATATAATATGTCGCATTCAACATATTGTCAACTATTAAAAAATTCAATTTGGGTTACAAATTAGGTTACAAACTAAAATGATGTGCCTTTAAGAGAAGGTGCTAAAAACCCCTTTCTTACTGGATTTTTAAGGTAACCCTATCTCAACATATACGCCAGCACCAGCACTGCCAAAAACAGCACATTAACGGCTGTAAACATAATAAAGTACCTGCCCTTCATTTCATTTTTATTGTGAGCCAAAAGCTTAAATGAAATCAGGCTGGCCATAGATGCAATCAAGGTCCCAAGGCCACCAAAGTTTACGCCAATTATCAAGCCTTTAATATCTGTAGCAAAGCCTGAAAGCAAAAGGGCCGCAGGAACATTACTGATAAACTGGCTGGCTATTATTCCAGTCATCACCTCATTTTGCGCTATTATTCCCTCTAAAAAGCTGCTAACAGCATCAAGATTTCCAAGATTTCCCACAAAAATGAAGAATCCAATAAATGTACCAAGCAAGGCGTAGTCTATAGATATCAGCGTATTTTTATCCTTTATAAGAACAACAATTAAAACTATCAGCATCAGAGCCTGATATGGGAGCAGCTTTGCAACGCAGGTAAGCGAAATTAAGAATAGTACGCCGTACATCCCCATCAGCCTTTTGCTTCCAGATAATTTATTATGTTGCATAACCACAGCTGCGCTCTTATTTTTTATAAATGCGACAGCTATAAAAAGCAAAACCGCAGTTATTAATGAATATGGCAGCATCAGCATTATAAACTGGCCTATGCTCATCCCTGAAATTCCATATAGATACAGATTTTGGGGATTTCCAATTGGTGTTAACATACTTCCCAGATTCGCAGCTACCGTTTGTAGTGCGATTACCGGTATCATTCTCTCCTCCTGATCGCAGGCCTCTAGAATGAACATAGCAAATGGTACAAAGGTCAATAAAGCCACATCATTTGTAATAAACATACTTGAGAAAAAGCAAAGATAAACCAGCACCAGCGACAGCTGCCACACATTTTTTGTCTTTTTTAATATACGAATACCAAGTGCTTCAAACATACCCTGTGCATCAAGTCCTGCCATTATTATCATTAATGACCACAAAAGACCAATCGATCTGTAATCAATATAATTCAGATATTCAACTGATGGATGAACAAAAAACATGGACCCTATTGCTAGAATCCACGAAATTGATAAAACAGTCTCTTTTTTAACAAACGCAATTATTCTTTTCATAAATATTCAACATCCCTATTATTGTCACAGCAAAAACAAACGACTGCATAATTGTCACAGCAAAGACAAACGACTGCATAATTGTCACAGCAAAGACAAGCTACTGCATAATTGTCACAGCAAAGACTAACTACTATATAATTGTCAAAATATAAATAGCTACATTTCCCTACTGACAATAATTTCGTTTAGCTATATACTATAAATTCGGGAATAATCTATCACACAAAGGACACAATATCAATGACAATATCTCAGCTTTTAATAGTATGCCCTCTTGTTTTTCTGGCAGGACTGGTTGATGCTATATCAGGTGGCGGTGGCCTAATTTCTTTGCCCGCCTATACCTTTGCAGGGCTTCCAATTCATTTTGCAATTGGAACAAATAAAATGAGCTCCACTCTTGGCACCTGTATATCCACCACCAAATACATAAAAAATGGTTTTGTACCATGGAAGCTTGTCCCTCTATGTGTTATAGGGGCTTTTGCAGGTTCATCATTAGGTGCTAATATTGCTCTTTTGATTTCAGACCATTACTTTAAACTATTGCTCTTGTTTATAGTACCAATTGCAGCCTTTTATGTTTTAAAGACAAAAAATTTTGACAGCAATGAAGACTTTATCATAGACAAGCGTGCCATTATTATTTCAGGCATTATTTCATTTGTAATAGGCGCTTATGATGGCTTCTATGGCCCTGGAACTGGTGCATTTTTAATCCTGTCACTAACCTTTTTCACTCACATGAAGCTGTCAAATGCCAATGGTCTGACAAAGGTCATCAATTGGACGACTGACATTGCATCACTCATTGTCTATCTAATGAATGGAAAGGTAATACTATTGCTAGGCATCATATCTGGCCTTTTCAATATTGCAGGCAACTATATCGGTGCCACTCTTTTCACTCAAAAAAGCGGAAAGTTTACCAGACCTTTTTTAATGTTTATACTGGTGCTGTTCTACATAAAGCTAATCGTTGAGTTAATATCTTAACGAAAAAATGTACATACTTATAAATATAATTAAATAAAAGTAAAAATCGGTAGTTATAGATATTAAGACAAACATATGAATATGAATATTACAATTAGAAAATACGAAGAATCTGATATAGATGCCATGGTTGAAATCTGGAATGAGGTTGTGGAAGATGGTGTGGCCTTTCCTCAGGAAGATTTTTTAGATAAGCAAAGTGGAAAAGAGTTTTTTGAGTCGCAGACATACACAGCAGTCGCAGTTGATTCAAGCACCAACCAGGTGTATGGCCTATATATCCTGCATCCTAACAATATAGGCAGATGCGGTCATATATGCAATGCCAGCTATGCTGTCGCTTCATCCATGCGCGGACTTCATATAGGCGAAAAGCTTGTCAAGGATTGTCTTATAAAAGGAAAAGAATTTGGCTTTTTAGTATTGCAATTCAATGCGGTGGTCGAATCAAATATTCATGCCCGCCACCTATATGAAAGGCTTGGTTTCATCCAGCTTGGAACCATACCTTCAGGTTTTCGCATGAAAAATGGGCAATATGAAAACATATGCCCATACTATCACGCACTATAAAACAGCTCCTCTATCATTTCCAAATTAATATCTGAATGCTCCACTTCTCTAGTATAGGTATAGAGTACCAGAGCAAGCAGTTCTAGGTCTTCTATGCCAGCAGCATCTATATCATTAGTGCTTATCTTTCTTTTCAAAAGTCCCTTATAAATGCAGACAATCCACCACAGACTATAAACGCAGAGTGCTACCTTTGAAAAGATTTCATCATCATATACAGCCCCACAAAAATATGTAAACATTAAAAGGACTACTATGTTTTCACACGCAATCTCCTCTTTTTCTGTAAGCTCTGCCATAGGATTGATCGACGCGTCTTTACAGAGCTTTTCATATTCCATTCCAGCATCTATGTAATCTGTAAAGTTTTCCTCAAGGTGTTCCAGACGACATAAAAATGATATATCACATTTCAGCTCAGGACCTAACATAGTGTCTGTATCTGCCTTGGCTTCATTTATTGCATGACTGTTTGCCCCTGTAGCCTCATTATCTAATGATCCATCTAAAGCACAAGCTCCAAAATTCGCTATCACATCATCCATCTCATAGACTCTGTCATCATCTATGCAGTCCTGTAATCTTCTTGCAAAATCAAGTGTGTAGCCAAGCCTTTGCTCTACATCAAAAGACCTATCCTTTAATAGCTTAATAATAATATCTCTGGCATCGCAAAGCTTTGTATAAAGAAGGTAGTCAAAATCGTCAAAGTCATCAATGTCCTCTTGCGATTCATCAAAAAGCTCTATGAATTCATATGGTCTGTTTCGTTCTACTACTTCCT
This sequence comes from Lachnospiraceae bacterium, assembly GCA_045628025.1. Classification (GTDB taxonomy): domain Bacteria; phylum Bacillota; class Clostridia; order Lachnospirales; family Lachnospiraceae; genus Pseudobutyrivibrio. The sequence continues at coordinate 7,540 of JAZQOU010000010.1, forward strand.
TTGCAACAGCCGGACACGAAAGTGCTAAAGTGTACTCCCGCACACCTTCGTATTCCTCTACATGTCTAGGATAAGTACGACAGGTATAGCAAAGAGCCTCATGCCCCTTTTCAAGCTGAATATTACATAGATTATCATCATTTAGCATGGCGCAGCGTCTATTATGCTGAATGAAAACACCTTCATCATAGTCTATTCCTTCGCTAATATAATCTCTGTACTCTTCTAATGCATCGTCGTCAATAACGATTTGCCAACCAATACAGCAGCTTTTAGGGCATTTGTCGGCTATACATATAAAATTGTCAAAATCATCCTGTTTAATATACTGCATCGTTAATACTATGATCTAATCTACTACGGCTTTAATTCTTAATCCAATCTACTATATCTTTGAAATTATCATCTAATTTATTACGCCTAATATATCGTCTTGTTATTATCCCCGTACTCTTTGTACAGTTCACAGGCAATGCTTCTATCAGACTCCTTAATGTCTAAAACAGACTTGTCCTTGCAGTCGCCCTTGATAAATTCATAAATATAATCATCTCTAAAGCCAATGCCCTCACAGTCCTTTGGCAAACCACTAACATATACTGTTTTTATATTTGACCAAATAGTAGCGCCAAGGCACATTGGACATGGGTAACCTGTCGCATAAAGCGTACATCCCGAAAGATCATGAGTGCCGAGCTTTTTTGTTGCCATTCTAATAGCATTTACCTCTGCATGGGCAGTTGGATCATGATCCTTTAATACAGAATTAGAAGTAAGTGCAATAATCTCGCCGTCCTTCTCTATTGCCGCACCAAATGGGCCTCCAAAGCCCTGCATCATTGTCTCTCTTGCTTTGTCCGCAGACATTTTTAAAATTTCAATTTCATTCATACATAAACCTCTCCATAACCTCTGTAGTATGCATAGACAGCATTCCGGCAGCAAATGCCTCCATAACCTCAGTATAGCTGTCATCTATAAACATTATTTCATCCATATTATAGCCATCTCTTTCGGCAATCATTTTCATAATCATTATCTTTTTATGACGACTTTCGGTAGATATCAAATCTCCATGATGCTCGAAAATGCCAGGATAACATTCACTTAGTCTATTAAACTTTGAATTGTATTCAAAGGAATTTGAACACTCGGTCAAGCCAAAAATCTTTACTCCCTGGTCAAAATGCAAATGTTCAATTAGATTTTTCACTCCCTTTGGAGCCTGGCATCTGATATATGCATTTGTATTGATATTATACTTTAACCAGTCATCAGGGCTTTCAAAGCCAACTATTCTTTTGCCCTCATCATTATACATCTTCAAACATAATAAGGTATTATCTACATCACCAAATAATACCTTTATTTTCTTCAATTTTTCCTGCATCATTTTTCTCCCTTCTTGCCCACCAGTCGTGATGCTATATCGTTTATAGGCTTTTCAAATACCTCTGACGTTTTTCCATATTGGATAACGCCACCTTTATCTATCAGCACAGTTTCTTCACAAAATTCTCTGATTTCATCCCTTTCATGACTAACCCATATAACAGTACCTTCAAACTCATCAAAAATCCTTTGAAGCTCTACCTTCAATTCATCTTTTAAAAATGAATCTAAAGCACTAAGTGGTTCATCAAGCAGAATCATTTGTGGCTTTGCCGCCAGCATTCTCGCAAGTGCCACTCTTTGCTGCTGCCCTCCTGACAATTGATTCGGATACAGCTTTTGAAGCCCTTCCAGTCTAAACTCTTCTATAAGTCTATTAACGGTTGCTGCCTTTCCATCTTTATTGTCTACAATACCAGCCTCTATGTTTTGTACCACTGTCATTGTAGGAAACAATGCATAATTCTGAAAAAGATAGCCCACTTTTCTGTCCTGAGGTCTCATACAAATCTTTTTTTGTCTTCCTCTATTATCATAAAACACCCTGTCATTATAGGCAATATATCCATTAGAAGGATTTTCTACTCCAGCTATCATTTTAAGAGTTAAAGACTTTCCGCTCCCTGATGCTCCTAATATGCCAATTCTCTTCTGGGATGTCTGGTATTTAATATTCAGTTTGAAGCCATCAAAGCCTTTATTTATGTTCAAATCCAAACTCATTTATCACACCGTATGTATCATCTGATTAATTCTGCCATATATGTATCCACCATTTTTTGCTACATATATAAAAAATATGTCCCTCCACAAATATCGCTCTATATTTCATCACCACATTTTTACATGCTTCATATGCTTAGATGCCCAAATATTTGTAAATAAAATAATGCAAAAGGCTATTACCACAACAATTACAACAAAAACACCCGCCGTAGCATAATCTCCATCCTGTATAACCATTGCAATTTTCTGTGAAATTGTAGAAGTTTTTCCAGGAATGTTGCCTGCCAGCATTGATGTTGCACCATACTCTCCCATGGCTCTGGCAAAAGCCAAAATTGCACCTGACACAAGCCCTGGTCCGGCAGTGGGAATAACCACTTTATAAAAAATCTTTCTTTCGCTCATCCCAAGAGTTCTTGCTGCAAAAACAAGATTTTCATCAATTTGCTCAAATGCAGCTCTGGCATTCTTATACATTAGTGGAAAAGCAATGACTGTAGCAGCAATCACACAGCCCAGCCAGGTCTGCACAACCACTATATCAAATCTGTCATATAATAATACGCCAAGTGGTCTTCTTCTGCTGAATATAAGCAGTAAAACAAAGCCTGCCACAGTTGGCGGTAAAACCAAAGGCAATGTAAAGATGCCATCCAGCACAGCTTTTTTAACAGGTTTGCATTTAACAACATATCTTGCCGCCAAAAGTCCTAAAAAAAAGGATATTATGGTTGCAACAATGCCCGTCTTTATAGATATCCAAAGAGGACTGTAATCCAATTCCTTTATAAGATTTACCCAATCAATCATACATTCACCCTGTATATTTTTATATAACATTCTAATCAAGCTTATTTATTCACATTTGTGTCAAAATAATACTTTTCAAAAATATCTTTTGCCCTGTCTGAACAAATATATTCATAAAATTCGTCTGCTGCATTATTTTGTGCATCATTTGCATCATTATTTACAATTCTTGCAACAGGATATATTACATCTCCAGATAATTCATTGCTGACACATTCGATAATCTCAATCTCATCTTCACTGCCGTAAATATCCGAATAATATGTTGTTCCCACCTGGCAGGATCCTTCTTTTACAGCCAGCAAAACCTTTGACACATTTCCCTGCTCAGATATTTCCACACCGCCAAGCGCTTCTGATACTTCATTTGTGCTATATTTTTCAGGCTGATTTGACTCAGGCAATATTCCAAGCTTCATCATTGCAGTTCTGGTATACTTTCCAACAGGTACCGAACCATCTGCCAGGGCAATACTCTCAGCCTTATCTATATCTGAAAGTCCTCTAACCCCAACGTCCGTATCCTTACGCTTAATCAACACTACCTGATTATTAACAACGTTTTGTCTTTTCCCATCATAAATAAAACCATCTGTCTGTAACTGATCCATCTGATTTTGTGCTGCTGAAAAGAAAATATCGCATGAGCCGCCTTCTTCTATCTGAGCAAGAAGAGTTCCTGATGAATCCGCATTTACTATTATTTCAACATCTTCATTATCAATACCATACTCTCTTATCAGCTCATCCATTACCTTTGATAATGATGCTGCTGCAAATACTGTTACTTGTTTTTTTTCTGTTTGTGACTCTTTACTGCATCCTGCTGCAAAGAGCATAAATACAAGAGACAATAACAATAATTTCAAAATATTCTTATTCATAATATTCTTGTTCATGGTTTCTTCTCTAATTATCAAAACTCATAATCTTCTATCAGAACAGTTAAGCTTCCTCCGCAAACCATTCCCTCATCCATGGCCGCATTGCCATCTAATGAAAAGCTTTTTATCTCATAGCTTTTGGTACCAATGATTGACTTTGCAAGATGTACCACTGCTCCCTCTACACAGCCACCGCCAATACTGCCTATAATGGTTCCATCCACAAATACTGCCATTACGGCACCGGCACTTCTTGGCGTAGAACCCTCATCACTCAATATCGTTACAATAGCGCACGGATGTTGTATTCGTCCCAGCTCAGCAATAGTCTTCATATCATGATCAGCTCTATCTACCAAAGCATTGCCCACAGAGTCCTTTCTTCGAACCTTAACTATCTCTGCCATTATAGATATATCTATTTCCTCAATAGTCTTTGCTCCAATATCAAGTCCTATTGGTGTATGGATTCTATCAAGTCTATGCGAATCATAGCCTTCAGCTCGCAATGCTTCGAACACCATAGCAACTCTTCTTTTCGAACCAATCAGGCCTGTATACAATGGCTCATCATAATTCATCAGTGCTTCTATACATTCACTGTCATGAGCATGTCCTCTCGTAACTATTACAACAAAGTCCTGATTGCTTATATGAAGTGAATCAATTGCCATAGCAAAATCCCTGCAAATCACCTCATCAGCCTGAGGGAATCTGCTTTTATCTGCAAACTCAGCTCTGTCATCAACAACAACTACATAAAAGCCTATCATTTTGGCCATCATCGAAAGAGGCACAGCTATATGACCAGCTCCAAGAATAATGACTCTTTGCATCTTATAAAAAGGCTCATAAAATACGTTATTATTTTTATCATACAAAGGTAATCCAGATGCTATAACATCATTAATGATATCCACATCATCAGTGTCCTCAATATCGTTGCTAATATCCACATCATCAGTGTCCTCAATATCGTTGCTAATATCCGCATCAGCAATGTCCTCAATATCGTTGCTAATATCCGCATCAATATCGGTGATAAAAGGACGGTGCTTGCTGGTTGATTTATATATCAACTGACTATCAATACCGTCTGTTTTCCCTTTATTTTCCAATAAATCTTTTGCAAACTTCCTTTTTACTACAATGCCGTTTAAGGCAGCATCTGTCATCAATAATTCATTTATTACACTGAATCTGTTCTTACTAAGATTTTTACAATTTAACTTCATACTGTCTCCTAAAGCTTTACATAGTTTAGCTTCATACTGTCTCCTAAAGCTTTACATAGTTCAGCATCATACTATCTCCAAAGGGTATTTATTGTCTGGCACATTCCGTAACCGATCCTCTTAGTATCTTTATTCCATGATCAAGTCCATCCAGTATAAAAATAAGACTTTCCTTTACTGCCTTAGGACTTCCTGGCAAATTAACAATAACGGTTTTGCCTCTAATAACAGATACTCCTCTGGAAAGCATAGCCCTATTAGTGATCTCAGCAGATTTCATTCTGATATATTCAGCTATTCCCGGAGCCACTCTGTCTGCCACTGCCAGCGTAGCCTCTGGGGTTCTGTCTCTTAGCGAAAAGCCTGTTCCACCACTGGTAATAATGAGATCGACCTGTCTCGAATCACTCAGTCTTATCAGCTGTTTTTTCAATTCCTCTTCTTCATCAGGTAATATTATGCTTTCTACAACATCGTAGCCTGCATTCTTTAATATCTCTACAGCACAAGGTCCACTTTCATCCACTCTTTCTCCTTTTGATCCCTTGTCGCTCATAGTAATTACTGCAGCTCTAAAAGGTCTGTTTTCATCTGGTAAATCTACAAAAACATCATCTCCAACAGATGCGTATCCTTCCTGAATAACCTCAGCAAAAACGCCTTCGTGTGGCATAATGCATTCACCAACCCTGTGATAAATAGCACAATGTGTGTGACATTCCTTTCCTATCTGTGTCAGCTTTAGCACCGCACTTCCCACTTTAATAATGCTATCTACAGGCAATTTTGCAAAATCTATGCCCTCCACATTAAGATTCTCACCAAAAGCCCCCATAGAAACCTTTGCGCCTCTTTCATTAAATTTCACGACGCTATCATAGGAAAGAAGGCTTACCTGCCTGTGCCAGTTTCCAGCGTGAGCATCATTTTCAATTCCATAATTTTTAATAAAATGAGCAGATGCCACCTCTTTTTTCTCCACTCCGCGCCTTTCACTTATACATATTGCCTTTATTTTTCCGCGTATATCTGTCATATTATCAACCTCCGATGTCTGACATCAGTCCGCCTTCTGTGATTTTTGAATAATCATTAAAGCAATGCTCTAATGGCTTGTTTTCGATAACCATTTTCATAGTCTCAAGTAGTCTTTCGTTCATCACTTCAACTGTAGTATCATCTCTCAAAATATTTCTAAGATCAGCACCATTTTCATAACACAAACAGCCCTTTAAATAGCCTGTAGATGTCAGCCTTATGCGATTACATTTTTTGCAAAACTTATTATTTATAGGGCTAATAAAACCGATTGAGCCCTTGAAGCCCTGGATTTTATAATAAATAGCAGGCCCATTTCCATGTACATTATCATCATTCATCATCGGACCATAAACCGATTCAATAAAACTGCGCACCTCGTCATTGCTTATAAAATCAGACTTTTTCCCATGTCCAATAGGCATTGTTTCTATAAAGCGAATATCGATTGCTTTTTCCCTGGCTAATAAGACCAATTGCCTGTAATCATCAGCAAACTCTCTCATAGCAACAACATTTACCTTTGTTTTTATGCCCTTTTCATAAGCAGCATTAATTGCTGATAAAACCGTAGAGAATTCATCAAAGCCTGTAAGCTTCTCATAATCCTCATTGTTATAACAGTCCAGGCTGATATTAACACCATCAATTCCAGCTTCAATAAGCTCATCAAGCTTTTCCTCTAGCAATATTCCATTTGTTGTAAGAGTAAGTTTCTCGATACCCTCTACAGCTTTAATTTGCCCTATCAGCTTAGCCACATCTCGCCTGACTAATGGCTCTCCGCCCGTTATTTTGATTTTATTTATGCCAAGACTCGCTGCGTTTTTTACTAACTGTATGATTTCCTCAAAAGTCAGTATTTCTGACATATCAAGTCTTTTTATCCCCTCAGGCATGCAGTATCTGCACCTTAGATTGCACCTGTCAGTGACGGATATTCGCATGTAATCAATTGTTCTGCCTTGTAAATCTTCCACTTTTCCCACCATCCTTCATTTCAAGATGGATATCAGTCATTTCCATTTTCTTGTCTATTGCCTTGCACATATCATAAATAGTCAAAAGTGCTACATTTACTCCTGTCAAAGCTTCCATCTCTACACCTGTTTTGCCTGATGTTTTAGCCGTGCACATAGCTTTTATCTGGTATGCTTCGTCAATCATTTCAAAGTCAATAGAGAGCTTTGTAAGTGCTATATTATGGCAAAGTGGTATTAAATCACTGCAATGCTTTGCGCCCATAATCCCGGCAATTCTAGCGACTGAAAGCACATCACCCTTTTTCATTTTGCCAGCCTTAACCATTTCATAGCATTCACTACTCATAGCAATCCTGCCGCTGGCAATGGCCACTCTGTCAGTATCATTCTTATCGCTGACATCCACCATCAAAGCATTGCCCATATTATCAAAATGTGTAAATTCCATAAAAAACCTCTATCACTTTCCAAAACCGCAATTAGGGAAATGGCAAACATCACAGTTTAAGCAAAGGCCGCCCTGGCCAAGTGCAGAAAGCTCGTCTGCGCTCACCACATCATCTGCAATAATACGTGGTAAAACCAAATCAAATATTGTTCTTTTAGCATACATAACGCATCCTGGAAGTCCCATTACAGGAATACTCTTTTTATCATCCTTTTCATAATATGCAAGCATGAACATAGCTCCTGGCAAAACTGGTGCTCCATAGCTAACCACTCTTGCACCGGTGTTTTTAATCGCAAGAGGGGTCTTATCATCCGGATCAACAGACATACCTCCAGTAACGCAAATAACATCACAGCCTGCCTCAATCATTTTATGAATACAATCCGTCACCTTACTGTCATTATCCTCAAAGGTTTCATGCATCATAATCTCACAGTCATATTCCCTAAACTTTGCCTCTATAACAGGAGAAAAGGTATCCTCAATTCTTCCGTAAAACACCTCATTACCTGTAGTAATAAGGCCTACCTTTTTCTTGAAAAATGGCTTTAAGCAAAGTATTGGCTGACCATTTGTTGCCTCAAGTGTTGTCTCTTTTGCCTTTTGCATCTTTTCCTTTTCAATAACCAAAGGAATAATTCTTGTTCCACAAAGCTTATCCCCTTTCTTAACGGCAAAGTTTGAATGTCTTGAGGCAATCATCATCTGGCCAAAGCCATTTACTGTCCTCATTCCTGCATCATTCACCTTCAAAAGGCCATCTATATCAGCAATGAGCTCTATCTTACCTTCCTTGACTGAAGACCTGTGCATATACTCATTCTCTGCAAGAGCACAAAGGATATCTGCCGCCTCATTCTCGTGAAGCATACTATCATCATTTTCCCAAATATAAACATGATCCTTACCCACGCTCAAAAGAACCGGTATATCTTCTTCTGTAATTATGTGTCCTTTTCTAAAAACTGCGTCCTTTGTAACGCCCTTTATAATCTGAGTAATGTCGTGGCAGAGCACCTGTCCCACGGCATCCTCTGTTCTCATCAACTTCATTTGAATCTCCTTTTCTGCTGCCTGGATGACTCTGTGTCGAAGCTTTTATATGTGGTTTCCTAATATACAATATGCTTCATTCTACTTACGCCAATCCTTTCTAAGCTGGCCTCTTGCCAAGTGGCTTCTAAACGACACTTTGATAAATTTGATACCAGTGCTTACGCGACATCCGTGTCGCGGGCGCACTATGCGTCTGTCGTCCTTGACAGCCGCTATCAAATTTTTATCAAAGTTGCCCTTAAGATGCCACTAGGCTCGCTCTAAGCTTAGAAATGATTTGGCATAATTAGAAATGAAGCTATATAAATTTTTAAGTTGAGAAAAAACCACATATAAAAGCTTCGACACAGAGTCGCTTAGTAGAAGTACTTGCGGTATGCCACCTCTGCAGCCGTCTGCACCTCAGATGTCATCATTTTGTAGCACCTGAGCATGTTTTTGCATTCTTCAGTCAGAGAGGAACCGCCGCCGCTCATGCCACCCGTCCAGTTATTTAAAAGCTTGAAGCCCATCTGCTTTTCAGCTGTTTTTATCAGCTTTGTTGCCCTGGAATAGGACATGCCAAGCTCACTACATGCAGCCTGTCTTGAACCATACTTATCTATCAGGTCAAGCAAATCTGCAGTATCTGCGCAGAAGAAGCCTTCACTGGCCATAAGGCTTACATCCACCTTTGGCCTAATTGGATAGCCATTTCCTCTTTCATAATTCCATTCGATCAGGTCCTTGTAGTCCTCAGGTGTGTCAACATCCTTATGCACACCTTCATCGAATACTTCTACATCAATAGGCTTTATAGGATAGGCTCTCACAGCCCCTTTAAGTCCATTTTCGCCCTGATATTCAAGGAAACTCTTTGCAACATCAACACTAAGTATTATTGGATGTCCTGCCCTGTCTTTATATTTAGTTCTTACTATAGGCGCATCTATTGATAGCACCTGCCTATAGGTTTCTGGCAGTATAGCCGGAATATCCATAGGCATTATTAAAATTCTTTCGCATTCGTCTGCTATTTCTGCTATTCCAAGCTTCACGGAATCAAACATCTGCGTGCTTTTATATCGTTCGTTTTTTACAAACCTAACGCCTGTTGAAGAAAGATGAGCCGTTAGCTCATCTGACTTGAAACCGGTAATCACTACTATAGGACTTAAGCCTATCTTCTTTAATGTATTTACATTGTGAAGTGCAATAGTTGAATTAGCAAACGGTAGCAGTGGCTTGAAGGTCTGCATTCTGGAGGAAAGGCCTGCAGCCACTATTATTGCACCCGTTTTTTTCATGTTTTACCTGTCTTCTCTGAAATAATTAAGTCCCAAGCTTGCTGGTGGCTGATTATCCTTTTTATTTCTCATACTAGTAATAACCAGCACTATCATTGTAACTATATATGGAAGCATCTTATAAAGCTCCTTGAGCTCCATATGATCCATTCCTGTTGGCAAATATAGATATAGTATATAAAGTCCACCAAAAAGAATTGATGCAAGTACACCTAAATCCGGCTTCCAAATTGTAAAGATAACTAAAGCTATTGCAAGCCATCCTCTGTCACCAAATGCATCATTAGACCATACTCCACATGCATAATCCATAACGTAATAAAGACCACCCAGTCCAGCAACCATACATCCTATGCAGGTTGATAAATACTTATAAGCTGTAACATTAATGCCAGCTGCATCAGCTGTTGCAGGGCTTTCACCTACTGCTCTTAAATGAAGACCTACTCGTGTGTGCTTTAAAACATAAGCTGTATAAAGTGCTATAAAAATTGCGAGATATGCCAAAAAACCATAAGAAAAGAATAATTTTCCGATAGCTCCCAGTGAATCTGCAAACGGAAGCGACTTGCTATAATATGCTGAGGTTCTTGATAAAGCTATCGAAGGCACATCAGCACCAGAAATCTTTATCAGTGAGCCGCCAAAGAAATTACCAAAGCCAACACCAAAGGTTGTCATCGCAAGACCCGTAACATTTTGATTAGCTCTCAGTGAAACGGTTAAAAAGCTATATATAAGTCCCATTACAAGCGAGCCTAAAAGCGAACACAATAAAGGAATAGTTATAGCCAAAAAGCCATTCATGTTTGCCCCTGCGCTCTGTTCATAAAAGAATGAGCCAATAACACCACAGATACCGCCAACATACATAACACCAGGAATACCAAGGTTTAAGTTTCCTGATTTTTCTGTAATGGTTTCTCCGCAGCTACCATATAAAAGAGGAATTCCCTGTTGTATTGCTCTAGGAATAAATGCAACCAAATCTACCATTTATTTGCCCTCCTTTTTATCTGAACCTCTAAACACTACCTTGTAACGAATAAAGAATTCACAGCCAATAATGAAAAACAAAAGTACACCAGTAAGAATATCTGCAAAGGATTCATTCAAACCAAAAGTAGTTGAAATCTCACTGGCACCTCTATCCATAAACACAATAAGAAAGCTTGTAGCTATCATTGTAATAGGATTAAACTTTGCCAGCCACGAAACCATAACGCCTGTAAAGCCCTGTCCATCTACAATTGTAGTAGTAATTGTATGATTTATTCCTCCTACTAAAAGAAGTCCTGCAACACCACATAAAGCACCTGATAAGGCCATCGTTCTGATAATAACCTTTTCAACAGAGATACCGACGTATCTAGCCGTATTCTTACTTTCACCAACAACAGATATCTCATATCCATGCTTGGTATATTTTTGATATACATACACAAATAATGTAATTAAGACAGCAACAATAACAGCTAACAAATATTTATTATAGATTTCAGGAAGCCAGCCTGCCTGTGAATCCTGATTGATAATACCAATCTTTCCAGATCCCTTTGGTACTTCCCAAACAATGATGTAATATGCAACCAACTGCGTTGCTATATAGTTCATCATAAGTGTAGAAAGAGTTTCATTTGTATTCCATTTAGCCTTGAAAATAGCTGGAATAATAGCCCAAATTGAGCCAGCTACAATCGAGCTTACAATCATAAAGAATATGACCATGTAATTTGGAAGTGAATCTCCAAGCTTTAACATACATGCAGCTGATGCAAGGCCACCAATCAATACCTGTCCTTCACCACCTATGTTCCAGAACTGCATCTTAAATGCAGGTGTTAATGCAAGTGATATAATCAGTAAAACTGCTATACTCTGCAATGTAATCCAACATTTTCTTTCTGTGCCAAACGCTCCACGAAAGATTGACTGATACACTGCAATAGGGTTATCACCTGTAAGAATAGTTGTTATAATTGCACATACAATTAATGCAATTATTATTGTAATTATTCTAATTAACCATTCTTTAGATTTTGAAATTGAGCTTCTTTTTACCACATGAAAAAGGGCTTTTTTAGGAGTTACACCTGCCATTACTCTGCCCCTCCCTTCTTAGTCATCAACAATCCAACCTGGTTTTTGTCAGCTGTTCTACCATCAATTATTCCGCTGACTTCACCACCACAAAGTACCAAAATGCGGTCTGAAAGCTGTAATAAAACATCTAGGTCTTCACCAACAAATATAACCGCGCAGCCACTTTCCTTCTGCTTATTTATAAGATCATAAATAGCGTAAGATGAATTAATATCAAGACCTCGAACGGCATATGCTGTCATCAAAACTGAAGGATTTGATGCAATCTCACGGCCAACCAAAACCTTTTGAACATTACCACCCGAAAGACGTCTTACAGGCGTATCAATGCTTGGTGTTACTACCTCGAGCTCTTCCACAACAGTTTCAGCCAACTCTCTAGGCGCTTTTCTATCAACAAAGAATTTTGATTTTCCATGTCTGAACGAACGAAGCATCATGTTTTCAGTCAAGTCCATATTGGCAACAAGTCCCATGCCAAGTCTGTCCTCAGGAACAAATGAAAGTGATATGCCCATATCAGCAATATCTCTTGGATTTCTTCCAATCAGATTAGTTAAAGCCTTGCCATCTCTTGAATAATAAATGTCTCCACTATCAATCTTCTGAAGTCCTGCAATAGCCTCTAATAGCTCCTTCTGACCACAGCCTGAAATACCAGCTATTCCAAGGACCTCGCCAGCATTGGCTGTAAAGGTTATATCCTTTAGCTTATAAACGCCTTCAGCATCTTTTACAGACAGACCATCCACAATAATTCGTGGTTTTACATGCTTTGGCTCATTTCTTTCTATATTAAGTGATACGCTACGACCTACCATCATGTCTGTCATCTGCTGTTCATCACATTCAGCCGTAACCATCTCACCGATGTATTCTCCCTTTCTAAGAATTACCACTCTGTCTGATATTTCCTTAACCTCATGAAGCTTGTGAGTGATAATTACAATAGACTTGCCATCTTCCTTCATATTTCTCATTACAGAAAACAGCTTGCCTGTTTCCTGTGGAGTAAGAACAGCTGTTGGCTCATCGAGAATAAGAATATCAGCGCCCTTAAAAAGTACCTTCACAATCTCAACAGTCTGTTTTTCCGAAACAGACATGTCATAAACCTTTTTATTTGGATCTACATCAAAACCATATCGGTCACATATTTCTCTTATCTTTGTCTCAGCATCCTTAAGGTTTAATTTGCCTTCCATACCAAGAACAATATTTTCTGTAGTAGTAAGTACATCTATTAGTTTAAAATGCTGATGCACCATACCAATTTTTAATTCAAATGCATCTTTTGGCGATTTAATCTCAACAAGCTTACCGTCTATAAAAATCTGCCCACTATCTGGATAATAAATACCTGAAAGCATGTTCATTAATGTTGTTTTCCCGCTACCATTTTCACCAAGAAGCGACAGTATTTCACCCTTTTTCAAGTCGAATGTAACGTCCTTATTGGCAACTATTTCGCCAAAATGCTTTGTAACGCCTTTAAAAGCTACTGCAACATCACCCATATTTTTTTCCTTCCTTTACTAGTTCTTTCCTTTTCCTTTTTAGGAACCGGAGTTCATAAAAAGGAAAAGGGGCGGCCTACCGCCCCCTTCTAAATCTAATATCTTTGATTGTTAGAATGCTGTATCAAGAAGTGAAATACCATCAATCTGAACATCGAAGAAAGGTGCTGATCTAAATCCATCACCAGACTCTGCAAAGTAACCATCAACTATAGCCTCGTGATCAGGTGTGTAATCAGCATCTGTATCTACGTCAGCCTCATAGCTTGAAAGCTCCTTGCCTTCAACTGTAAATGTTGTTATATCAAAAACATGAACTGCACCTGACTCAAGATCTGCCTTTGCTGCAGCTATTGCATCAGCTGTACCCTCTGCACAAGCTGAACCAAGATCTGTGAGCTCTACAGAACCTGTTGTAAAATCACCAACATAATCAGTAGCAATAGCCTCGCCGCTCTTTACGCAGCCAATGATGTACTTGAAGTATGGAGCCCAGTTAATTCTTGATGAAACAAGGAATGTATTAGGACAAGCATCTACTGTAGAACCATTGTATGAAACGTTTGGAACGCCTGCTGTCTCACATGCTGTAGGAGCACCCATTGAATCTGCATGCTGTGAAATAAGTACGCAGCCATCATTTATAAGTGTATTAGCAGCTTCCTTCTCAGCTGTCTCATCATACCAAGAACCTGTAAATGTAACTTCCATAGTAACTGATGGGCAAACTGACTTAGCACCAAGGAAGAAGCTTGTATAACCAGAAATAACTTCAGCGTATGTATAAGCTCCAACGTAACCCATCTTTGCTTCTGCCTCAGTAATATCACCAGCTTCAATCATCTCATTAATCTTAAGACCTGCAGCAACACCTGCAAGATAACGTCCCTCATAGATTGTAGCAAATGCATTGTGGAAGTTATCAAGACCAGCTGTATGAGCCTGTGTACCAGTTGCATGACAGAACTGAACATCTGGGAATTCCTTAGCAGCCTCTAACATATAATCCTCATGACCAAATGAATCAGCAAATACAATGTTACAGCCTTCATCAGCAAGCTCACATGCTGCATCGTAGCACTCCTGACCTTCAGGAACACCTGTCTTAAATACATACTCTACACCCTCAGCCTCACATGCTTCTTTAGCACCGTTGATGAAGTTCAAATCGTATGTTGAGTTCTCATCGTGAAGGAAAATAAATCCCACCTTCAAATCACTTGCTTCTGCAGCTTGTGGCTCTGCACTACCATCAGCCTTGCTTGAGCTTGATGAACCACCACATGCAACCATAGAAAGCGCCATTGTTGCTGCAATAGCAAGTGCAGCAAATCTTCTCATCTTCTTCATAGTTTTCTCTCCTTTTTCTTTGTAAATATAAAAAGCGTGAAAGACTAGTACAAGCTAATCCCCCACGCCTTTGTGCGAAATAACAAATAATAAGTTGAACTGTAAAAGGGCGCAGAGGATATTCCTCTACGCCCTTGTAGATGTTTTATTAAACACAGTGTTATATTAATACTAACCTTTATTAATTGCAAGCATTTTTTACAATTTACCATCACTATTTTTATACATAATTACCGATGGTTTTACTTCGAATATGCCGTATTTTCAAGTGGTACACTCGTTCTAAATATACCATCTCTTTTATAATATGCATTTTGCATAGCAGGTGCTGATGGAATCAGTGGAATTTCACCAACACCCTTTGCACCGTATGCCAGTTCAGCCTTATTCTTTTCAATGAGAACAGTTTCTATCTCTGGAATATCATTTGCTCTCCAAAGTCCCAGCTTACCATAGCCTACGTGTGGCTGGCCTTCTGACATCTGAAGGCTTTCTGTCAGAGCATATCCAAGCCCCATGACAACTCCACCCTCTATCTGTCCTTCTACATTGGTTGGATTAACGGCCTTTCCAACATCATGTGCTGCCTTAACCTTCTTTACTTTTCCCTCATCATCCAGAATATAAATCTGAGTAGCATAGCCATAAGCCAAGTGACTGACTGGATTTGGCTTATCAGAACCCATAGGATCTGTCACACCAACAAATTCCTCATAGAATTCTTCACCCTCCAGTTCCTCAAGAGAATGCTTTTTCAATGCTTCAGCCAGCTTTAAAGATACACGTCTGGTTGTTTCTCCGGTTATAACTGTCTGTCTTGACGCTGTTGATGTACCAGAATCTGGTGTTGTGGCTGTATCTGGCATAATAGGAACAATCTTTTCTGCAGGAAGTCCTGTTGCTTCTGCGCATATTGCGCGCATTGTTCCTGCAATTCCCTGTCCCATACATGCTGCAGATGTTCTAAGAGAAACCTTGCCATCTTTAATTACAAGTTTTACTCTTCCAGTATCTGGAACACCTACTCCTACACCAGCATTTTTAATTGCGCAGGCAATTCCTGTATGGTCCGCATTTGCATAGTACTCATCTCTTACAGCATCAAGTGTTTCCACAATACCAGTTGAATCATCAGCAATCTGCCCGTTTGGAAGAACGTCTCCCGGTCTAAGAGCATTTATGTATCTTATTTCAAATGGGTCAATACCCACCATTTCAGCTAACTGATTAAGGTTACATTCTGTAGCAAACATAGTCTGCACTACACCAAATCCTCTAAATGCACCTGATGGAATGTTATTTGTATAAACTGATGTGCCAATTATATCTATGTTCTGATAATTATATGGTCCTGCTGCATGTGTGCAGGCTCTTTGTAAAACAGGTCCACCCAGTGAGGCATATGCCCCAGTATCTGCAATTACCCTGCATTTCATTGCAGTAAGTCTTCCATCCTTATCACAGGCTGTTGTCATTGTCACCTTCATAGGATGTCTCTTGACATGATATCTAAGACTTTCCTCACGACTAAAGGTTACCTTTACAGGAAGCTTGGTAAGATAAGCCAAAAGTGCAGCATGGTGCTGTACTGACATATCCTCTTTTCCTCCAAAGCCACCACCAACATAAGCCGATTTAATACGCAGCTTTTCTGGTGCTATGCCAAGAAGTCTTCCTATTTCCCTGTGTTCATCATATATAGACTGTCCGCCTGTATACACAAGCATCTCGTCACCATCATAAATAGCAAGTGCTGACTCAGGCTCTAAAAAGCCATGTTCCTGATGAGGTGTCTGATAAGTATTTGTAACAACGTATGCTGACTCTGCTATAGCTTTATCAACATCACCTCTTTGTACCTTTTCAACTCTGTAAACATTTCCAGTTTCATGTACCTTATAATCGGTAAGAGCCATAGCGTCTTCAGGATCAAATACAGGCTTTCTCACCTCGTATTCTACTTCAATAAGCTCTTTAATCTCGTCAAGAGCTTCCTTTGTTTTAGCTGCAACAAGAGCTATAGCATCACCATAATATCTGGTTTCTTCACCCACATCTATAAGCGCTGGCCAGTCTAATGTCAAATGTCCTATTACTCTTTCGCCTGGTACATCCTTTGCCAAAGCTATCTTTACAACCTCTGGATGCTTCAAAGCTTTTTCAATATTTATAGACTTAACTAAAGCTCTTGGATATTTTGCTCTTAACGCAGAGCCATATACCATCCCCTCAGCCTTAATATCGTCGGCAAACTTTCCTGTGCCTAGTATCTTATCTGATGCATCTGGTCTTATTGCTCTTTCACCAACAAAACCCTTTGGCATTTTAGCTTCAGGCTTTTCTTCTCCTCTAAAGCATTTAGCTGCCAAAAGAATAGCCTCAACAATCTTTACATAGCCTGTACATCTACAAATGTTACCCTGAATTGCCTTATTAATATCAGCCTTTGTAGGATTTGTATTCGTATCTAAAAGTGACTTTGCTGAAAGCACCATTCCTGGTATACAAAATCCACACTGTACTGCTCCTGCAGTAGAAAAAGCATAATCGTAAATTGCCTTTTCTCTGTCAGTAAGTCCTTCGACAGTAAGAATTTCCTTGCCATCTGCTTTTGCTGTAGTAAGCACGCAGGCACGCATTTTCTTACCATCTAAAAGTATAGTACAGGCACCACATGAGCCCTCCCCACATCCATTTTTAATGGATGTAATATCAAGATCATCTCTCAAATAATCTATCAGTTTTTTATCTACCTCTGTTTTATAGCTTACACCATTTACTTTGAATTCAAACATAACACTCTACCTGCTCTAGTATCGCTAGCCTTTCCTTTTTCCAATGCCAGATTTCCATTTACAAATACATACTCTATTCCACAAGGAAACTGCTCAGGTTCTGTAAAGGTTCCTTTATCAATAATCTTTGTCTGGTCAAAAATAACTATATCTGCATAATAGCCTTCTTTTATATAACCTCTGTTATTGATATGCAAGGCATCAGCTGCCTTTCCAGACATTTTTCTGACCGCTTCTTCAATGCTAAGCTGGTTTTCTTCCCTAACATATTTTCCTAGCACTCTTGGAAATGATCCATATACTCTAGGATGTGGTTTTCCTGACAACAAGCCGTCTGTACAAAGATTCATTTCAGGACGTTTCATAATCCTTACCACATGTTCCTCTGTACCATAAAAATCAACCATTCCTACCGCATTCTTTTCCTCTGCCAAAAGATCAAAGGTTGCGTCTAATGCGTCCTTGCCTCTAAGCTCTCCCAGCTGGTCCAGGCTCAGGCCAACAGCATCCTTATTCTTTTCAGAAACTACGCTGGTTATAAAGATACCTTCCGTTCCTGCAAACTGAACGAAATTATCCCAGCCTTCAATTCCATTTTTTATATCCTCCTTCATCTTCTGACGAAGTACATCATCCTTCAGCCTCTCGACCACTTTATCAGTGCCACCATCATGCACCCAAGGCGGAAGTATTACGCCAAGCATCGTAGAGCCTGCAACATATGGGTACTGGTCAAAAGAACAGGTAAGGCCTTCTTTTTTTGCTTCATCAAGCTTTGCCAGCATACCATCTAGCTTATCCCAGTTTTGCTTTCCGCAAACCTTAAAATGCGAAAAATGAATGGCAACCTTTGATTCCTTGCCGATTCTAATTATCTCATCCATTGATGACAAAATATCATCTGCTTCACTTCTTTGATGAACTACAAATACACCACCATATTCATGTACTACCTTGCACATTTCTATCAGCTCTTTGGTCTGTCCATAAGCGCATGGCATATAGATTAATCCTGAAGAAAGGCCAAGACAGCCCGCCTCCATCTCACGTCTTGTAATGGCGCACATCTTTTCTATATCTTCATCGGTGGCTACTCTATTATCAAGTCCCATTGCCTCCATTCTGACATTACCATGTGGTAAAAGATAAGATTCATTTAATGCTGGTTTAGCCTGCTCTAAGAGCTTTAGGTACCCCCTTGTATCCTTAAAAGTCCATTCGAGCTCATCATCTGTTCCATCAAGACCAGCCAGATTCTTCTTCCATGGTTCAATGTATTTAAGAGGCAATGGTGCCATTGATATACCATCCTGTCCCAAAACCTCAGTAGTAATTCCCTGATGAAGCTTTGGCAAAAGATCAGGTTCTGATAAAACCTTTAAATCACTATGACTATGTGTATCAATAAAGCCTGGTGCTAAAGTCATATTCTCACCATCAATTATTCTGTCACTATTTGAAGCCAGAACTGTATCATAGCTTTTTAATACCTTTACAATTTTGTCATTTTCAATCAAAAGTGAGCCATCAAAAGCAGGAGCTCCGCTTCCATCTATTATGCTTACATTTGTAATGTATGTAGTCATTCAATCACCTTCTTTATTTTAATAAGGCCTTCATAATACCGTAATAGCACTCTGTTACCTTATACAACTGATCCAATTCACAATATTCATCAATTACATGAGCAAGACTCTCAATGGATGGTCCCATTCCAAGAGTTTTAATGCCTGCCTCGCCAGCATAGTGGCTTCCGTTGGTGCAGAAATTATATTGTGTAATTTCAGGATCAAAGCCCATATTATGAAGCTCATCTAAAACATCAACAACAAACTGCTCATCCTTGTCATAAAGCCAACCTGGGAAGAATCTTTCTCCAGAAATTTTATTATTTGTATAACAAAGCTCTTCGCCGACAGCGAATGAAACCTTAGCCTTGATTGAAGGATCACTTGCCATCAGCTTGTCTAAAACCTCCTGAATTGGTGCAAGAACAGATTCCTTTGTTTCTCCTACAAGAAGTCTTCTGTCATAAGTTGCTACGCAATATTCAGGAACAACTGATGCACCTGGATAAGGACTTGATTTAATATCTGTCAGTTCTAAAATTCCCTTGCCAAGAACCGGATGTTCAGTTGGAACAAGCTGTCTAATTGCATCAACACACTTGCACATTGCATATACTGCATTAACGCCTTTTTCAGGATTTGCAGAGTGTGCAGGCACACCAAAGGTTTCCACCTTTACCTCACCTCGTCCTCTTTGACCTATTTTTACGTTTAGGTTTGAGGCTTCACCAATGATTACATAATCAGGCTTTACAAACTCACTAATTGCTCTGGCAGCAACGCCCTCAAAGCACTCCTCATGAACGACACCTGCACAATATATTTCTCCTGCAAAATCGCGTCCATGATCTTCAATAAAATCTACTGCTGCAGCTGTAAAAGCTGATACAGCACCCTTCATATCAGTAGTACCTCTGCCATATATTTTTCCATCACATATCTCTGGCTCAAATGGCTTATGTGTCCACTTTGTTTCGTCCTCAACAGGAACTGTATCAATATGTCCATCAAACAGAACCTTTGGACCAGGACGATTGCCCTTTATACAACCAATACAGTTACCATATTTATCAATAGTCACCTCATCAAAGCCCTTACTTTCCATAAAGCTTTTTAATGTATCAGCAGCTATATTTTCCTGACCAGAATAGCTCTTGGCCTTTATCATATCCTTACAAAGATTTAATACTTTTTCTTTTCTCTCTTCACTTAACATTTGCTATACGCTCCTTCCTCTACTATAGCTCTATAGTTTTCTTTATCTGTATCGCCTTCGGTTGAAACACATAAAATGACAGAATTTTCATCCAGCTTCAATTTTCTTTTAATATCTGCATACTCTGGAGCAGTTAATATTTCTCTGACAAACCCAAAGCCTGCTGCACCACTTTCGCCTGAAATAACACTGTTGTCACTTCCTATAGGTCTTGCAAGTGTTCTCATTCCATTTGCTGCCACATAATCTGGCATAGAAACGAAATAATCTACATAAGCTCTTAATATGTCCACTCCTACAGTAACAGGTTCTCCACAGGCAAGTCCTGCCATTATTGTGTTCATATCACCTGTAACAGGGTGTATCTTACCGTCATTTGCCTTCATAGTCTTGAACACACAGGCAGCCGCCTCTGGTTCGACTACAGTTATAACAGGCTTGTCATCACCGTAGGCATCCACGAAAAATCCAACAGCTGATGTTGCAAAGGAACCAACTCCAGCCTGCAAAAAAATATGTGTCGGCTTTACACCTTTTAGCTGTTCATATGCCTCTAAGGATAATGTTGTATATCCCTGCATTATTCTGGTTGGAATTTCTTCATATCCATCCCAGCTGGTATCCTGTACCAGTACCCAGCCATTCTCATCAGCTTCTTTGCTAGATAATCTCACGGCATCATCGTAATTAAACTCAGTAATATCTGCTCTTGCTCCCTCTGCCTTAATATTATCAAGTCGCTCCTTTGCGGAACCCTTTGGCATATGTATTACGCATTCCTGGCCTAATCTATTGGCTGTCCAGGCAACGCCTCTTCCATGATTGCCATCGGTTGCAGAAACAAAGGTTGTCTTACCAATAGCATCGTTTGTCTCTTTTGAAACAATTCTTTCATAGGTCATATCATCCATCTTCTGCCCCAGCTTATCGGCAATATAACTGCCTATTGCATAAGATCCACCTAAAACCTTGAAAGCATTTAGTCCAAATCTGTACGACTCATCTTTTATAAAAATGTTTCCAACGCCCAGTTCCTTTGCCAGGCATTTTAGTTCCACTAAAGGAGTTTCCTTATACATTGGAAAACTCTCATGAAAGCACTTTACGCTTTTAGCCTGCTGCATTCCCAAAAACTTTACAGAAGGTTTTTCATTATTTATATTTGAAACTATTTCTATTCCCATACTATTCTCCAACGCGTGTCGCTTTTTCAAGATATGGCTTGTGTCCCATCAAACAAAGATTTGCACATGCACCACATTCATTACATCTTGTATTATCATGAATAACTACCGTTTTATCTTTTGTTGTAACACGTATATTTGCTCTGTTAGGACATACATCCTCGCAATTATGACAGACACCACATAAAGAGCTGTAATTATCCTTTTTTTCGTATACTCTTACCTGTTTTTGGTTATAGTTTGTATCCTCTAAAGAAGATATTGCTACTGAATAAAGCTTCACCATATCCAATTCTTTTGGCACATTAACATCAACTAGAAGCTTTGACATATTTTTATATCCTCCCTGCTTTAACAAAAAGGAAGATACTGTCAAAGGACTTATTCCTGTCTCAAGCACATCGCGAACATTTTTATCATCAATACCGCCTGAATATGATATTCTGAGCTTTCCTTCAAATGCTTTTGCCAAGAGCTTAGCAACATTCATTGATATCGAATATAAAGCAGGACCTGACATATACATTCTCTCGCCAGACAGCTCACCTTTGACATTAATAACTGGAAGGGTATTTGTCAGCTTTACACCAAATATAAGACCTTTATTGTCTGCGCTTGCCTTACAATTTGCTATTATCTTTATCGCTTCATTTATATCTATATCAGCCTCAAAAATATCATCAGGAATACTAACCTCATATCCTTTTGCAGATAATAGCTGCATGATTTCGTTCTGTCCAAGAAGTGTTGGATTCATCTTTATATATGTATTCAGTCCCTTAATCTCAATCAGATATTTTCCGATTGCCTCTATATCAGCTGCTGGACAGCCATGCATAGTAGAAAGTGTTACAGTATTACAGATTTTAGCATTGAGCTTACTTACATCATCAATAGATACATTTTTAAGTAAGCCACTGCTAATGTAATTTTTGATTTCATTGCATATAACCTGCCATTCCTGGCAATTTTTAGCATCCTTCATATATTCTATAAAAGAATCCACAGCTGGTGACTTTATGCCATCTAAACTATATCCAACACTCATAACAAGCTGCAGCTTATCATATTCCTTTAAACCAAATTCCTTTGATAATATCTGGATCAAAACAGCGGCTTTAATATACTCTACAGCAGCTTCATAGCTGGTCAGTTCTGTCGACCATTCTGTGTTATAAACTTCATTGCCAACATATATACATGGCTTTACTATATTAAGTTCATCTCCTGATAATACCTGCACCGTTTTTAATTCGAAGACACTGGCTCCAGCTGCATAAGCTGCTACAATATTCTGCGCAAGTTGAGTATGTGGACCTGCTGCAGGACCAATTGGTGTATCGTGCTCATTTGATACTACTGGCACTCCAAAGAGCTTTTGACTTTCCCTGTATTCGTTTATGCATTCACTCAATAATTTTCCAAAAGCAACAGGTATCATCTTATTTTTCATCTATTAATTGCCCTCCATAGACTATTGGCAGAATCCTGACATTCCTTCAATAATATGTCTTCATCAATACCCACAAGCCTTCTATTCTGCATAACAATTTTTCCACCAATAATGCTTGTGTCTGTCATACTTCCACTAATGCCAAACATTAGATGTCCTGCAAAATTGTCTGATGTCATTGGTGTATTAGGCTTATAGTCCACTAAAATAACATCTGCCAGGTAATCCTTTTGCAGATTTCCCACTAAATCATTTATTGTGTCAGATGCAATAGCTGCATTATTATTAAAACAGGTAATAGCTTCCATAAATCCTCTGTCAGGCAAAGCTCTATTATGCTTCTGAAGGATATTAGCTACCTTTAATGACTCCAAAACATCATGTGTATATCCATCTGTACCAAGACCTACTCTTACACCTTTATCAAGAAGCTTTATCACATCTGGTGCACCAACAGCATTCGCCATATTAGACTCAGGGTTATGGATAACAGTTGTATTAGTTTCTTTTAAAATATCCATGTCCTTTTCACTAATGTGTATACAGTGACCAGCAAGAGTTTTAGGTCCTAGAATGCCTTCCTTGTATAGTCTTTCTACAACAGATACACCATAGTTGCTCAAACAATGCTCCTGATCATATAGACCCTCTGCAATATGAACATGATATCCAACACGTGATTGATTTTTACTTCTGACTAAATCAAGTGTTTCATCAGAAAGCGTAAAGGATGCATGAAGACCAAAAAGACCATTTAACATGTTATTTTTCTTTATGGCGTGCTCTGCTATAAATGCAGCATTTTCTTCAATTGCATCATTCCTTTTATCTATGCCATCTCTATCCGACACCTCATAGCAAAGAACTGTTCTAACGCCTAGCAAAGCTGCAGCTTTTGCTATAACATTTAATGAACCTCTGATATCGCCAAAGCTTGCATGATGATCATTTACAAATGTGACACCATTTTTTATTGACTCAATATATGTTGCCACAGCACTGTAGTAGACCTCATCTATAGTCAAATGTCTGTCAATATTCCACCATGTTCCTTCTAATATTTCCAAAAAATTCTTTGGATCATTACCTTTTATGCTAAGGCCTCTGGCAAAGGCAGAATAAATATGCTCGTGAGCATTGATAAAACCTGGCATTATCAGCTTGCCCTTTGCATCTAAAAACTCTGCCTCTTTATATTTCTTTTTAAGCTCGCTGGTTTTACCAACATCGAGTATCCTCTCACCCGATATCACAAGACCACCATCTTCTATCAGCTGTTTTTTCTGTGGTCCCGTATAAAGCCTTCCATTTCCTACAATCAACATATTCCTTCCCTCTCCTATGTGATTTTCACGCTGTATCATACTTAAAAACCAAGGAAATCATTTAATAGATTTCTGCAAATCGTAAGTCTATACTCTGCTGTTGATCTTTGATCATCAATAGGATGTATATTTTGCATATATTCATCAACGATTTCATCTTTTACAGTTTTTATTTCTTCTTTGCTTTTTCCAACTAATTTCTTTTCAATATTGTTAAAGCGAAGAGCCGTTATTCCTACTGAACCGAAGGCAATTCTAATATCACTTATTACTTCTTTAGTACTTATTGCATCTTTGTCCAGAGTATATGTACCTATAAATGATAGCTTCGAAATTGCCTCTGACTTTCTTGCACCAACCTTTTCATAATAAAAGCTTGGTTTCTTTTCTATAAAGCTTTTTGGTATTTCGATTGCAACAACGATTTCCGTATCCTTTAAATCTATTTTTCTTATTCCAAGGATAAAATCCTTTATTGCGATTTTTCTTAATTTAATCTCACCCTCAACACAAGATGCAGCTACCACTATAGCATCAAGTGCATAAAGAACAGGAAGACTATCTCCTGCGGGTGATGCATTACATATATTTCCTGCTAATGTTCCTGCTGACCTAATTGCAGGTGATGCAATATTTCTAATTGCCTGCTTTAGCATTTCAGGAACTAACGGATCTAAAATCAGGTCACTATAGCAGACTGCAGCGCCAATGCTAATACAGTCTTTTTCGTCTTTCACCTGCTTCATATCAGCAACATTATTCAAAAATATAATTTCATCAGCAGTCTTTTTTACTACCATTACATCAGTGCCACCAGTAATCAAAAGTGCCTTAGGAAATTCAGCCTTCATACAAGCAGCTTCCTTTATGCTGGTAGGATACATTCCTTTTACCATAAGCCATCTCCTATTTTTGAAGCCTCCATTACAGCTTCAACAATCATATTGTACCCTGTGCATCTGCATAGGTTTCCAGATAGTCCTTCTCTTATTTCCTCCTCAGTTGGATGTGGATTATGCATCAGTAAAACCTGTGATGCCATAATCATGCCTGGTGTACAAAAGCCGCACTGAACGGCTGAGCACTTTCCATAGGCCTCTTCCAAAACCTTATATTGCTTTGTTTCTCTAAATCCATCTAAGGTAGTAACACTTCTGCCCATACAGCTTCCAATTGCAGTAACGCACGAATTGTATAGCTTTTCATCCATTATAATTGCGCACGCACCACACTCGCCTTCACCACAGCCTTCCTTAGGGCCCTTCATACCAAACTCTTCTCTTAATACATCAAGTAATCTGGTATTTGGTGCAGCATCTGTTGTAACCTCTTTGCCATTTAATGTAAAACTAATCATTTTTATTCCTCCATGCCTACAGCCTTCATCATTCTTTCAGGAGTCACTGGAATCTGATAAAGGTCTTTTCCTATTGCTTGCTCTATTGCAGCCTCGTAGGCTGGTGCTCCTCCCACAAGTGTGAGCTCACCTGCTCCCTTTGCTCCTGAAGGTCCACCGTCATATGGATTATCAATAAAGGCTATTTTGAAAGGAACAGTATCCATTGCTGTCGGAATCATATAGTCAGTAAAGCTTGATTGCCTGATTATTCCATCAACATTTTCCATTTTTTCCATAGAACCATAGCCTATTCCCTGAAGCATACCGCCTTGAGCCTGTCCTATCATAATGTTTTCATCAATACATTTTCCGACATCAAATACGCCTGCTACATCTATAAGTCTTGTATTGCCTGTTACCATGTCAGCCTCAAGCTCAACAACGTTTATTCCATAAGCATAGGTAGGATATGCATCTCCCTGGAATGTATCAATATCCCAAGGAATCATAAAATCAGGATGCTGGTAATCTTCAAATATTTCCTGATAGACTCCACTTTGCCAATCATTCTTTAATCTTTTTGCGGCCCTTTCTATGAGCTTTCCTGTAATCATGAGTGATCTTGATGCAACAGTTGGACCAGAATTTGGTACTCTAAGTGTATCAGGATTTACTATCTTAATCTGTTCCATAGGAATACCTAATTCCTTTGCGCAGATCTTTGAAAATGTTGTTTTAAGACCTTGTCCAATATCTGTATTGCTGGCAAGTATTTCTACTGTGTCATCCTCGTATTTTACAAGCTTTAACTTTGCCTTTATAAGCTCCTTTTCTGCCGCCCCTGTAAAGCCACAACCATGTAGGAATATTGACATTCCTATGCCTCTTCTATATCTACCTGATTGTTTCTTTGAATACTCTTCGTATTTTTTCCTGTATTCAATAAGCTCATCTGCCTTTTCAATCATCTCTGGAAGAGGCACATGATGATGATATACGCCATTAGTTGACGATGTATCATTCTGCTTTACAAAATGTCTCATCTTAAAATCTAAAGGATCATCACCAAGCTTTTTCGCTATGTGATTCATAAGTGTTTCTATTGCAAAAAAGCTTTGAGGTGCTCCAAAGCCTCTATATGCTCCATTTGAAACCATATTGGTATAAACAGCCGCACCCTTTACGTCTAAATTTGGCACATTATAAACACCACATGCAGCTATCAATGATCTTTGAAGAACAACACTTGAAAGACCAGTGTATGCTCCAGCATCCAGCTTTATATCAGCCATAATTCCAACAACTGTATGATTTTTATCTAATGCTGCTTTGTAAATCAACTTTGATGGATGTCTCTTTGGAGTTGTTGACATATCATCTCTTCTATCAAGAATCATTTTTACTGGATGACCACATTTCTTTGATGCTACAGCCAGCTGACAGCATATCAGTGATGGATAATCCTCTTTTCCTCCAAAGCCACCACCTGTCGTAGTCTGAATCACCTGTACCTTATCTCCTGGCAAATCCATTGCTTGTGCAAGAGCATCTCTAACATAATATGGACACTGCATTGAGCCATAAACGGTAATCATGTCATCATGCCAATGTCCTATAGCTCCCTGTGGCTCAATGTAAGCCTGTTCCTGATAGCCTGTATAAAAGGTTTCTTCTATTACAAGCTCTGCATTTTCAAAGACCTCATTTATGTCCTCACCTTTTTTATATGAATAAGCCACAGCGTCCTCTGTTGCCGCATCAATTGAAAGCACAGCATCAAGCTCTTGGTATTCAATCTCTACCTCTTTAGCCAGCTCTTCTACTCGCTTTTTATCCGGTCCGACAACCATAAGCACCGACTCACCAATATACTTAACTTCTTCACAGGCAAATATTGGCTGAGTAGAGTCAATAACCTTTAGTCCGAGCATTCCTGGAATATCCTTTGCATCGACAGCATAATATCCTTCACCAAGCTTTGGCAGCTTTATACTCTTTATATAAGCATGTGCAGCCTTACTTCTCACCATTTTTCCAAAATACATGTCAGGAAGCTTCATATCGCACACATACTGGGCACGACCACTCATCTTTTCAACATGATCTTTTTTTATTACTGATTCACTAATATCTTTCATAACTTTTCTCTCCAAACATATTTGCCTCGGTGTGAAAGAATCTCTCCATGGTCATTTACAGTTTCGCCTCTTGATAAAACCATTTCTATTGCTCCGTTAAAGGTTTCACCGAAATATACACTCATATCATCTTCAACTGTAGTCTTTGATTTCTCATTAAATAAAACAACGTCAGCGTCCATGCCTTTTTTTAGAGCTCCCTTGCTCTTTAATCCAAAAGTTAAAGCTGGACCTGACGTATATCTGTCTAAAATATCGTAACCAAACATATTGTACATTGCGAGGAAGGAATACCTGATTCCTCCAATACCCATAGGAATCTGACTCGTGTATTTATGAGCCTTTTGTTCTCTCAGGTACGGACAATGGTCTGTTCCTATTGTCGTAATTGCATCAACATTTTCAACCATAAGCTTGCGCTCGTTTTCTGGTCTAAGCGGTGGTGTCATCGTATATTTATAACCGTCAGGTAAGGAAAGCACATCCGAATTTAAAAGGAAGTAATGTGGACAGCTTTCCAACACTATGTTTCCATGTGCAAGCTGTGCTCCATATTCGTGCTTTATCGCCTGTACGGTGCTACCGCAATTTGTATGAACAATGTAAAGTAATCCATCTGCAGCCTTTGCCATCTGGCAAAGCTCCATGACCTCATCAAATTCACATGCAACAGGTCTGGCATCTGAATGGTCCTTTACTAATATTTCCTTACTCTTATTGATCAAATCATCTTTTTCTGCATGAATAATAACCCTGCAGCCTGCCGACTTTGAAACCTGAAGAAGTCTGTCAATGTAGTCCTCATAGGTTCTTCTGTCTGTATCTGCATAGGTTGTAAAAAGCTTTATTGAATTAATACCATGTTTCAGGCTGTAATCAAATATCTCATCTGGAGAAGATGTAGGATTTGCAATTGTAGTATGAAAAGCCCAATCAACAATTGATCCATCTGCTTTTTTTAGTCTCTTTTCGAATTCTTCATCAATCGAGTCAGCTTTTTTCACAGGATCAAGGAAATCTATAAATGTAGTTACGCCGCCTAAAGCAGCTTCCTTTGAGCCATCAATAAAATTGTCCTTGGAAACATTACTTCCGACTCCTAGCTCAAAGTGCACGTGCGTATCTATGAAACCAGGCAAAACCACAAGACCCTTTGCATCAATTGTCTTTTTGCATTCAAGCTCTTTATCACTGATTTCAGCTATCTTTTCATTTTCAATGTAAACATTTGTTAAAACGAAAGCTTTATCTATATATACTTTTCCGCCAATTATTCCTACATCGTACATATAATTACCTGTTCTGCTTTGTCTTAAATGCTGATATTGCAAACACTGCCTTATCTTTATTATCAATATCTAAAGTACTGCTTTATCTTTATTGTCTAAATACAATCTCTCCTGTAGCTGCGTCCATTGACTCAACAATTGCCAATGACTCTAGCTGATACCCTAGGTTTCTAATCATTGTTCCACCTGTCTGGAAACCTTTTTCTACTGCAATTCCTATACCTTCTACTGTGCCACCAGCCTCAGTGATAATTGAAATAAGTCCCTGAAGCGCACATCCATTTGCCAGGAAATCATCAATTATAAGTACATGATCATTTTCACTTAAAAACTTCTTTGATACTATTACCTGGTTCTTATTCTTATGCGTAAATGACATTACCTCTGCCACATACATATCACCATCAATATTTATACTTTTTGCTTTCTTAGCAAAAACTACAGGCACATGAAAATACTGAGCAACAATGCAAGCCATTCCAATACCAGATGCTTCTATAGTAAGAATCTTGTTGATGTTCTTACCCTCAAATCTCTTATAAAACTCCTTGCCCATCTCATTATAAAGATCAACGTCAATCTGATGATTTAGAAAACTGTCAACCTTTAAAATGTTTCCTTCCTTGACAACTCCATCCTTAAGTATTCTTTCTTCTAAAAAGTTCATTGTGTCTCCTTTCGATTAAAACCTTCCCTAATTTAAACAAATGACACTTTAATCAATCTTGTTATTCTGAAATCTCGACAAATGCTCAAACGGCAAAATCTGACGACCTCTAAACAAACCACAGCCATCATTAATAAGACTATTATTAGCTGCTGCAAACATATTAACATCAAGCTTTGACAAATCTAATGACTCTAGCGATACAACTCTTTCATAAGCCTCATCATAATAAAGGCATTTGCCCTCTGGTATTTCTGCACGCCTACTCTTATGCTGTTCCTGAGTCTTCTCATATTCAAGATGATTTGCTGCACCTATTTCTGCGCTATCATCCATCTCCTTTGTTCTAAGCTGAACCTCTATATAACATCTTGAATGAGTATCAAATAATGTAAGATGCAATGCCTGATACCCCGAAGGTGTTGGCTTAAAGACATAATCTCTATAAGTATCATGATATATACTATCCAGTCTTTCATCGCAAGGCTTATTCTCTAAGTTTGCCTTTACTATGGAAAAACCATGTTGTTCAAGAAAGGAAGGCATTTTATTTGCTATTTCATATAAAATGTTGATTTCTTCCTCTTGCTTGTCCTGCCCATTGCTAAGATGACATTTTGGAACTGATACAACTATTCTATAGGCTATCAAATCTCTAAAACATGCAAGCTTATCCTTTATCTGAGGGATTTCTGGAAATCTACCATACTGCTTATAGTATTCATATATGTAGTCCACTATATATCTGTTAAATTTTTCCTCAGCTCTAACAACTGATTTAATTCTCCCCTTAAATGTAAAAGCCAAATAGGGATATTCTATGACCATATACTTATAAAATTCCTTCATTCTGTTTGACTGAGATGTCAGGAATTCATTATGTTCTAATAATTCATATATCTGCTGAAGAAAAGAGCAATGCACAATATCTATCTGATTATGTGTTTTTAGCGCATTTTCTTCCAAATCATCTGTATATTTTTGTAAAATCTTAAAAATTGTATCGCCAGAATACAAATAATTATCAAGCTTTACCATTTCATCACCAGAATACAAATTCTTTTCAGGCTTTACCATTCCATCACCTTCCCAAAATATGCTGTAAATACAGCTAATGGTATAAAAAAAAAGGCGTTCTGCATTTGCAGAACACCCTCGTTCCATGTCATATTAGCACATCGAAAAAAAAATGTAAAATATTTTTATTTTCTGAGTCAAATGATAATGCCTTTACTCACCTGGATTAGAAGATATAACCTTTCCACCATTCCATAAAAGCGATGTATGCTGTGCAGCTATTAATCTGTCCTCGTCGCTTTTGAATGCAACATGCACTGAATGACTACCGCAATCCAGACAGGTAACATAATAGCCTGAGTTCTCTTCCTCTAAAAGGGCTGGCCCGCCGCAAATTGGGCAATCATTCAAATCAATCTGCTCATGTATTTCCATGATATTCTCCTTGTGATTAAACTTAAATTCTCATAAAATAGTATTCTAAATTGTAATATTTTTCAAGTGAGGTTTCTTGTGTTTTTCAGGTTTGTTCCTGCTGCGGGGATTTCATATGATACCCTAGGCTGAGCGTTCGCCAAGTGCCTTCTAAATGGCTTCTTTGAAATAATTGTCACCAGCGCTTACGTGACATCCATGACACGGGCGCGCTTGCGTCTGCCATCCATGGCATACGCTGCCAATTATTATTCAAAGGAACCATTAAGAATCCACTAGGCTCTCTATAAGCCTAGGAAATCATATGAAATCCCTGCAGCAAATACTTGCAGCACACGCATCAAAACACAAGAAACTCACGCTACACATACAATGTTATAAGGAGAACAATATGCCAGCATCATACACACACATTTGCATAGCAAGGGACACCTTGGGTGAGCTAACAACCACCCCAGCTCCAAATGACTTTCTTCAAAAAGTCCAGGGAGATGGGCAGCTTTTGGCGGCTTATATTGCCGGAGCAGAAGGGCCAGATCCTCTATTTTTTGCTCTGGTTGAAAGCAAAAAACTCAATCCTTCGCCAGAGGTAGGCACACTTATTCACCATAAAGAAACTGGACGTTTCCTAAAGTGTTTAATTGACGGTGCGCGTAATGGCGATGACTGCCTAAAGGCTTATGTATTAGGCTTTCTAACACATTATGGCAGTGATACTATATTTCATCCATATGTATATACTCACTCATTTTCTGATAGTGGCGAAATGATTAGCAACAAACATTGTAAATTCGAACACGTATTGGATATTTACATGCATAGAATAAGAGGTGGCAAAGGCCTGCCTGTTCAAATGGAAGGCTTTAAAAATTTGTCAAAGACATCTAAAAGCCACATAGCAGATTTATTAGCAGAGGTTATTAAAGAAGTTTTCCCAGAAAACGAGCTCACAAAAAAGCAGATACTTAACAGCTTTTCAATGGGAGTTTGGTTTACTGGATTGCTTAAAAGAATAACAACCCGTCGTTTTTCTATCATATACACTGTTGCCATGAAAACAAAGCTTGCAGCACTTGCTGATTCGCATATTATGCCAAATGATAGTCTGGAAAGCCTGACAAAGGAAGGTGATTATGAAACTCTCTACTACACCTTCCACAATATGCTAAACAGTAAACATGAGACTTGGCATTCCTGCTTTGAGCCTGAGATTGATAGAAACGAAAGTGTCGAGGACTTACTTGAGCTTGCCAAGGTAAGAGATTCATCATTCATAAAAGCTTCACTTGCATACTTTGAGGGAAAGATTAACGATGATGAACTTATGAGCATTATAGGAAATATGAGCTATGACTCTGGATTAGACTGGGCGAGCACACCGTCAATATAAGTTAAGGAGGAAATAAAAATATGAACGTTAAAAGACTTACACAGACAGCACTCATGATGGCTCTCGTATTCGTTGTTACCAGATTTATTCAGATTCCTATACCTCTAGGCTATTTAAACATTGGAAACAGCGTGATTTTATTATCCTGCCTGATTATTCCAGCACCATACGGAATAATAGCTTCTGCCTGTGGTTCAGCACTTGCTGATCTACTATCATTTCCTGCGTATACAATACCAACACTTATTATCAAATCGCTTATGCCAATTGTTTACTACCTTATAGTAAAGACTAATCCACAAAGAAGTGCTACAAAGATTGTTGCTGTTATCGTTTCAACAATCATTCCTCTGGTTGGATATACTGTTACAGGCATGATTTTATATGGAGGATTTGCTGCCGGTTTGGCTCAGCTCCCTGGACTTTTGATTGAGTATGTATTAAATGCAATTATATTTATTGTTTTGATGAAGCCAATCAGCAAAATCATAAAATGGACTGATTAATAAATCAGTCCATTGCTTATTTCATCTATAAAATTATTTCTAAATGACATTGTCCCCTTTTGATTATTTCTGGTATTTTCTCCAGCAATTCTTCCACACTGACCATACAGGCTTGCTGCTTCTAAAAGTGCTGCATGCACCAAAGATTCTCCTGCAAGGCTTTTTCCTGCCGCATACATAAATGCAGCGCATACAGCTGTGTACATACAGCCCATTCCTGTCACATACTTCATCAGCTTATCACCTGATTCTACCTTGCTAATCTTATCTTCTGAGATTATATAATCTACTGGGCCTGACGCTACTATTGCAAGCTTATATTCTCCTGCAAAATCTTGAAGCACAGACAATGCCTCGTCATCCAAATCCTTTTTATCTGTATCAAGGCCTCGCACCTGCCCTGCAAGATTTTCCTGGTTTACATCATGGCATTTGCTTAAACCAACGCATTGTCCCGATTCATCGTATCGCCCTCTATCATCGCTTCGGCCCAACAGATCAGCAATCATACAGACTTCAGCATAATTTGCTCTTATGCAATCAACATGCAAATCCTTCAAAAGCGATACAACAAATTCTCTTCTATATTGTGAAGCCATCACACCCACTGGGTCTAAAACAACCGGCACGCCAGCTTTATTAGCTGCTGCAACGGCAATCTTTATCGCCTCATAATCATCCGTTGCACCCAGGTTTACGACCAACGCACCTGCATTAGATGCCACCTCTGCCACCTCACATTTGTGATGCGCCATAATAGGCGATGCACCTAAAGCCAGTACAATATTTGCCATATCATTCATTGTCACACTATTTGTAATGCAATGAATAACTGGCTTATTATCTATAATAATCTTTCTATAATTATTCATTGAGACAGCCTAAAAAACCTCATTTTCAAGAAACTCTATCATCTTATCTACAGCAAGATTCTGCTGTTCTTCTCTGGAAATAGTGGCATAACCATCATGCTTTTGGTATCCATAATCACCGAATTGACAATGATTTCCACCTTCTATAATAAAGCAGTTGTCACCTTCTTCTATCTTTTCTGTGTGCAAAACTCCATCTAAAGAGCCATATTCAATCAGAACTTTATCCCTGTCTGTAACATCTCCATAAATATAAGCGCCTACAATCATAGCCGCATCAAATTCATCTTCATGTTCTGCATAAAAGCTGGTAGCGGTAGCTCCTCCAAAGGAGTGACCACCTACAATATAATGGTCATAATCTGGGTGCTCCGCTTTAATTGTCTTTGCCATATCCTTATTCAGCATTGCCATATTAAATGGAGATCTTATCAAAGCACAGCTAATTCCTTTAGCCTGAAGCTTTTTCATTAATGGCAAATAGGAAGTATACTCAACCTTTGCTCCTGGATAGAAGATATAAAGAGTATTAGTATCAATGTACTGGCCCTGTTTATCGCCCTCTAAAAACACATAATCGTCTGCTTCTACTACCGAATTATCTGTCAGCATAATAATCTTTGCCTTGTCATCCATACGATAATACTCGCTGGCATAAAGACAAAATGCAATACATATTAACTCTATTATAGCTGCCGTAATTACTACAAAAGTAAGTATCTTACTTCCCAGTGTGGCTTTATTTTTCTCATCTATTCCATCACGCGATGTATTTTTCTTTTCGTCCATTCCATCACACGATACATTTTTCTTTTCGTCCATTCCATCACACGATGTATTCTTGTTATTTTCTTTTATTACGCTACTCATTATTTATGTCCCCTTATCCTACCATCATAAATCCAGCAATAATTGATGGAATGGTTATAATCAGAGCATTTCTAATCATTCTCAGTCTGATTACCTTCCACTGCTGCTCTGTCAAATTACCCACATGCGGTACTCTTAGAAGAGATAGAACCCATGTAGATGATAGAAATATAAAATATGTATTTACTGTAAACAAATAACCTGCGCCAAGAAACATTGCCCATTTACCATTTGCAATAGCATATCCACAAGTGCAAAGTGGTGGCATCAAAGCTGTTGCTATGGCTACACCAGGAATAATATTGTTTGACTTGTCCTTTCTTGTTTGACCCACAATACCAGCAAGGCCACCACAAATAGCTATAATAATATCAAAAAAAGTTGGATTAGTTCTGGCTATGAGCTCAGTTGTTGGCTCTTTGACAGGCGACAACAAAAAATACACCGTTGATGTAGCAATACTTATTACAATTTTTGCCAAAAATCCAACTATATACTGAGCAAAAATCTTACCATCTGCCGCAGCCGTACCATAAGCCATAGCCAAAATATTACCCATCAAAGGAGAAATAAGCATAGCACCAATAATGACAGCTGTTGAGCCTGTATTTAAGCCTACTGAGGCTATAAGAATAGCCAAAATCAGGACTATCATATTTGTTCCAGTAAATTTTCCGCCATCTAAAATTCTCTTTCGAATCTGATAATGGCTGGCAACGTCCTCTGTCAAGGAAAACAGTCTTTTAAGAGTTTGTGGCAGTGGTTCAGCTCTAAGCACCTCGACCTCATGCTCCATCTCAGCCATAGCTACCTCTATGTCCTCTTTCATATCAAGTCTGGCTGTTTTTATCTCGTCCTTCATGTCAAGTCTGGCTGATTTAATCTCTGTTTTCATATCCTGTTTGGCAATTTTGATATCATCTTTTAGCTCAGCCCTTACCTTATCACAGGCTTCTTCTATTCTATCAACAGAATCCTCTAATTCCTCTGCAAAATCCTTATTCATACTCACTCTATTTCACCCTAATAATTTTGATACAATTCAATTCTCTAGCCTTATTTACTGTCTGCTTCTCTATAATTGCTTTTCTGCCTCAAACATTTTACATCATTTACCGACATAAAAAAAGACTACCAGAGGCAGTACCAATTCCACTGGCACCACCCCTGATAGTTTATCAGCTATCACAAGCTTTTGTTATCTATGCCGCCTTTCTTCGCTTTATGCAAGAAGGCTTAAATTTTTTAGACTTTTTAGTCCAAATCTGGTAGTCGATAAAGGAGTCTCTTCCCTTATAGGTACCTGCAAAACCTATTATAAACTTATCGTTTATAAAGTAGATTTCTACTGGCTGACCATTGCCCTGCCTTTTAAGCTTGACCTTCATATCTGATGAAAAGATAAACTCTGGAAGCTTTTTCACAAGGTCATTCATATACCTGATACAAATTTCCTCCATGAGGTACTGGTTATCAAGTCGCTGTTCCTTGTACTGAAGAAGCATGCTCCTTTCCAAGATTTTCGAGTCGCAGCTAGCACTCTTGAAATAGCTTGATGCTATCATGTAAATTGCATAATCAAATGCTGTCTGGTTGTCAGTAAATTTCATTTTTACCATTTCTTTCCCTCCAGAAAACTAAAACATTTGTTAATACATGCCAGGCTTTGCCCCCTGACATCTCATTATTTAATTGTGCAATTATAATATATCAAGCCAGTATTTTTAGGTAGTAAACCAGTAGTATATCCAGTCTATCCAGCCCACTTATGTGTCTAGCCTACCTATGTACCTAGCCCACTTATGCGTCTAGCCTATATTCTCATTTACTCCAGCATTTCCTTCATCTTTGAAAGAACCCCAGCCTTTTCCAAAGCAAGTGTAAGAATAATTGCAATTATTGTTCCACCAGCTGAAGAAATCAAAAATGGTACAACAAAAGTAAACAGAGCTGCTGACTCATTTCCCATAAGAAGAAGTGCTATAGGATATGAAAGCATTCCGCCTAAAATACCTGTTCCTGCAAGCTCTCCAACGTATGCACATGGAAGCTTCTTGAAGGCCTTATATAAAAGTCCTGAAAGAAGTGCTCCGCACATTGATCCTGGAAATGCCAAAAGTGAGCCAAGTCCTAAAAGATTTCTTATAAGACTGGCAACAAATGCTGCTGCAAGTCCCCACCATGGTCCAACCAAAATAGCACAAAGGATATTTACCATATGCTGAACTG
Source organism: Lachnospiraceae bacterium (assembly GCA_045628025.1). Lineage (GTDB taxonomy): Bacteria > Bacillota > Clostridia > Lachnospirales > Lachnospiraceae > Pseudobutyrivibrio. The sequence goes on from JAZQOU010000010.1 coordinate 44,664, forward strand.
GTGCACATTTTGCTCCAAAAACTGGAAATGAGAAAAGGCTTCCTACTACTGCAAGCGCTGCAAAAAGAGCTGATACTGTTAATTTTTTGATATTAATTTTCATTTTTCCTTCCTTCTTTACCCGCAACAGCATTAGCTATGAGGCAGAGAACGATGGTAATAATCATATCAATAAGAGTATTTCCAACAGGAGTATCAACACCCATTAAAATACGATATGCAATAAAACCAATAACCCAAATAACAAGGTTCTTCACGTTAAAATTCTTTTCAGCTGAGTCAGCCTTCTTGATAAAAAAGTAATCTGCAATCTGAATTGCAATCATAGGTGCAAATACTGAACCAATCAGATATAGGAAATCTGTAATGTCATCCATAGGATAAACAATTGCAGCAATTGTGCCTACAACTGTGACAATAATAGCAACCCACTTTTCATTCAGCTTAGCTGAAATAGATACAGATGAAACACCTGCTGAATAAGCATCAAGGAATGTAGTTGTAACTGTTGAAAATACGATAATCAAAAGTCCTACTACACCAAGACCAGCCTTTACTAAGATTGCAGCAATGTCACCTTCACCTGTAATAATAGCTGCACCCATTCCAATTACATACATAAATATTGAAACAAGTGAGTACACAACAACGCTTGTAAGTGTTGCTGCAAATGGCTCCTTTGCCTCTCTTGTGTAATCTGAGATAAGTGGCAGCCATGATAAAGGCATCGCTACTGCAAGCTCTACTGCTGCACCAAATGTAAGACTGCCATCATCAACAATTGCTGGCATTGAACCACTACCAATAAAGATAACCTTGAAAAGCACAAGTGAAAGTATAAACAAAGCTGTCATTGCAATTGTATTTATCTTTCCAAGATTTGTGATTCCAACTAAAATCCAAACAATGATTAAAACACCAATAACGATTGCCCAGACAAAAACGCCTGTGTTAAATATGCCATTTACTGCAAGCGCACCATCATAAATCATAATGGCTGTCCAGCCAACAAGCTGAAGCACATTTAAGAATGCAAACAAAAGACTGCCCTTTGAGCCAAATGACATCTTAACTGTCTCCATTGCTGACTTCTTTTCCTTTGCTCCTATCATTCCTGCACAAAACATCATAAAGCCACCAATCAAGTGACCAATAATAATTGTAGCAAGTCCTTTTCCAAAGCCAAGTGATGCAAAATATGTTCCTGTCAGGATTTCAGCTATTGAAACACCTGCTCCAAACCAAATCAGTCCGTTAGAAAAAACGGAAGTACCTTTATTTTCCATTGTGTAAATCTCCTGTATATGTCAATTAATCATTTAAAAGAGTATTATTCCTTTTATTTCTTCTTTAATATTCGCCTTCGACAGCAAACGCATGATTCATAGGACCTGAGCCCTTACCCAAGTCAAGATTTGCTGCAAGTGCTGAAGAAATATAGTTTTTAGCACTCTTAACTGCTGCTTCAAGACTCTTACCCTTAGCAAGATTTGAAGCAATAGCACTTGAAAGTGTACAGCCTGTACCATGAGTATTAGGATTGTCAATCCTCTTACCCTCGAACCAGACTGCTTCCTTTCCTGCCTCGACCAAAAGATCATTAGCATCATTAAGAGAATGGCCACCCTTTAGAAGCACGCTACAGCCATATTTTTCGCATATAAGCTTTGCTGCAGTAACCATATCCTCTTTTGATTCAATCTTCATATCAGATAGAACCTCACCCTCTGGAATATTTGGGGTAATAACTGTTGCAAGAGGTAATAATTTTGTTTTCAATGTACTGATGGCATCATCCGAGATAAGCTTTGCTCCTGAGGTAGCAACCATAACAGGATCAACGACAATATTTGTTGCCTCATATTCCTTAAGTTTTGCTGCTATTGTTTCAATGAGTTCAGTAGATGAAACCATTCCTGTTTTTATGGCATCCGGTCTAATATCCGTGAAAATACAGTCCAGCTGCTCTGCCAAAAATTTTGGAGTAACCTCCATAATATCTACTACGCCGGTCGTATTTTGGGCAGTAAGTGCCGTGATCGCACTCATGGCGTATACATGATTTGCGGTCATAGTCTTAATATCTGCCTGGATGCCGGCGCCTCCACTGGAATCAGATCCAGCGATTGTTAATGCTGTGTTCATAATGTCTCCTTTCACACGCACATTAATTTTATATAGCGATTCAAGGTGGTGCCCCCGGTGAACCGCTCTTATTTTTGTTTGTTTGCAATAAAGAACTGCAACAAAAAACCTGGCAATAAAAAACTGCCAGGTTGATACTCATTATAAGCTTCCTTACGCCGGTATTATCCGGTTCAAGTATTAAGGGTCGGTGAAATCACCTCTCAGCTAATGCGCCCCTAGCAAGTTATTTAATTGACCTCTGATAGATTATAATAAAACAATAAAAATGGCAAGTCTTTTATAAAAAAGACCTGCCAAAGTTTTAACAATTTTTAATCTTCTTACAATTTAACAGGATTACAAACTACGAATTCAAAAGCTTTACAAGATTCTGCGCCGCAGCCTTTTTGTCATCCTTTGCAAAAATCGCACTTACTACTGCAATACCTGCCATGTGAAGACCCTTGAGCTCTTCTACATTGGTTTCATCAATTCCACCAATAGCTACAACCGGAATACTCACCGACTGACATATTTCATCAAAAGTAGCAAAATCCATAGGCTTTGCATCGCCCTTTGTTGTACTTCCAAATAAAGCTCCACTTCCAAGATAATCAGCGCCTGCAGCCTCTGCCGCCTTTGCCTGCTCAATAGTCTTTGCAGTCACTCCTATAATGGCATCTGGTCCTAATAGCTGTCTGGCCTTTGACATTTCCATATCACTTTGACCAACATGTACACCATCAGCACCAATTTCCTTTGCCAATTCAACATCGTCATTGATAATAAATGGCACTCCGTGCTTATTGCATACAGACTTAACTGAAAGGGCCAGGCTTTTTAATTCCTGACCCATCAAATTCTTTTCACGAAGCTGAATAATGGTAGCTCCACCCATGATTGCCTGCTCTACTGCATCAGCAAGACTCTCGTTATCCTTAAGCCAGGCTCTGTCAGTAATAGCATATAGGCTAAGATTCAAATCCTTCACTACTAAATCCTTCACCACTGCAAGTTCGTTTATAATTTGAATGTAGATACAATATTATTCAGATCAAGTGCAATCTCTTCCTGCTCTGTAGACATAGAAGAAATGGTCTCAACATCTGTACTAACCTCTTCAACCGCATCAGTAACCTTGCTAGAGGTATATGTTGTATCAGTTGTAGATTCTGCAACACTTTGAATAGCGTCTGTTACCTCCTGCATAATCATTCGAATATTTTCAGACATATTCGCAATATTTGTTGATGCATCATAGAATGACTGAGCATCTTCACCATACTGCTTTGCAATGTCTACAAAGCTGTCATAATCAGGTGTAACAGTTTCCTGAAGGAATGCTAAGAGTTCATTTGCATTCTTTGTCAAATCAGCAAATGCCTTATGAACATCCTCAATTGTCTCCTGAATAGACTTAACCGCTGATGCTGTTTCTCCTGCAAGACCACCGATTTCAGACGCAACAACAGCAAAGCCTCTTCCTGCTTCACCAGCTCTTGCAGCCTCAATAGATGCATTAAGAGAAAGCAAATTAATCTGATCAGCTATGCTTGAAATAACATTTGCCATTTCTCCGATATTTTCAACAACTGCAGAATTTTCAATGCTCACTTTAAGCTGTGACTCAAACTTCTGACCAAGAGAAATAGCTGATTCAGATGAATCCTGGCTTTCCTTCTCAATAGTCTTTGCCTTGTCCTGAATTGACTCTGCAAGTGCCTTACAGTTTTCTGCTTCCTCTGCAAGAAGGTTTACATTCGAGAATACTTCCTCTGCGGAAGCATTAACCTCCTCTGTTGCTGCAGATGTACCGGCCATAGCATCATTAACCTCATGCATGTAATTCTGAATGCTGTCAAACTGCTCTGTCAGCTTTGAAGCAGCAGATGAAAGTCTCTGGCTTGAAGCATCGATTTCTGTTGCCCTGCCTGCTATATTGGAAATAACTGAACGATTCTTATTAAACATATTATTAAGAGCGGCACTCATTGTACCTATCTCGTCAGTTTCCTTTGTCTTTATTTCTTCAATAGTAAAGTCACCTTCAGAAAGCTCACTTGAGAACTTTTGAACTTTTACAATTCCTCTAGTTATAACATTAACCTGTTTGATTATTGCAAATACAACAATTAACAAGGTCACAACTGTTACTGCAAACAATTGGTTCTTCAATGATTTCATTGCTGATGACAGTTCAGCCTCAGACATGATAATAAGAAGCTTCCAGCCTGTTTCATCAATTGTATCATAATAAACATTATACTGATTCTTACCCTTAGTATATGAAGTCTGGCCACTAGCATTCTTTGTAACATTAGATGCAATAGACTTTAGCTCTGAATAATCAGCTATGTTTGTAGCAGCTGCTATTGTCTCGTCATCAACACCACCAATAAGGGTACCGTCACTTGCAATTAATATGCCATGTCCAGTCTTTCCAACCTTAATTGAGTCAGTAACCTTCTGAATAGATGTAATCTCTATATCAACTGTAACACATCCAATTGCTTTGCCATTTACAATAATTGGACATGAGCTGGATGACATTATCATTCCACTGGTCTCATCATAATATGGATTTGTGAACACAACACCATCTGCTGCCATAGCATTTGTATAGTACTCCTGGCTGAAGTAATCATAATCTGCATTACTATAATCCCAGGTAGTAACCAAATCACTGCCATCCTTGTAGATATATGGTCCATAGTATTTTTGTGTCTCATCATATGCATTAGGCTCAAACCAAAGACCAGTACCAAGTACCATATCATCATTTGAAATAATTTTACCCAACGCAGCCTCATAAGTATCCCAGTCTGTTGTCTGATATGTAGCCTCTACAAGAGTTGCTATAGACTGACACATATCTCCAACAGAATTGATATACTCACCAATCTCGCCATCTATTGCTCTAAGCTCTGTATTCATAGTATCATTTAACTGACTTGTAATGATGCTCCTAGCTTGAACAATGCTAATTACCATTATTACAGCATACGAAATAATAATAACTGGCAATATAAATGCAAGCATTCTTGACCTGATTCTTTTAAACTTCATACTTTACCTCCTAATACAGTAAAAATATTATTTAAATTATATTAAATTTTATCAGCAATTTCTAGTAAATTCGCAGTAATTTGTCGGAATTTTCTGTTTGTTCAACATGATGTATACGTAAAAATAACTGGCACAATATATGCCATATAGAAATGCAATCTCAGCAGAAAAATATAGCAAGTAAACCACAGGTTAATCACACTATTTTCTAAAACCCATTAATATATACATAGCTACAAAACAACTGGATGTGGCTGCTTTAATTAAATATCAGCCTCTCATAAAGAAAGGAAGGTACAAATGAATTCTTCAACAATTAAAGAATCTTTCAATGGTCTGCACGAATATCACATCACTTCAGAGCTTCTTTCCAAAAGAAAAATCTTCCTGCAAGGCGAAATTAACGCCGAGTCAGCAAACGAATTTCTAGTACAGCTGATGTACCTGGAAAGCGAGGGCGATGAAGACATCAACCTTTACATTAATTCACCAGGTGGTGAAGTCACCTCGGGCCTGCTCATTTATGACCTGATTCAGGGAGCAAAATCACATATCAATATTTACTGCACAGGGCTAGCCGCATCGATGGCTGCAATAATACTTGCCTCTGGCGAGGAGGGACGTCGATTTATCATGCCTCACTCCAAGGTAATGATACATGAGCCGCTTATCAATGGTGGCGTAGGTGGTTCAGCTACATCCATCAAAAATGTGTCTGACTCGATACTAAAAACCAAAAAGCTTTGCAACTCAATTTTGCAAAAGCACACAAAAAAGTCCTTGAAGGAAATAAACAAGGCAACTTCATATGATAATTATATGTCTGCCAAAGAAGCCGTCGACTTCGGCCTTTGCGATAGCATCTGTCAAAGCCTGTAAAGAGGCCTTTGCGACTTGTTCGTCAAAAATTGAAAAAGTGGCATTTGCGACTTGTCCGCTTAATTGAATCAACATTCAACAACTATTCATTAAAAGGGGGTAGCTAATGAGCTCAAACAGTCAAACAATTCCAAAAAATCACATGGTAATTGCCGAAGACACCTTCTTCGACCTCGATTGTTACAAAACAAAACTCAATAACAATGTTTTAGTAGTTGGTGCTGCTGGATCTGGAAAGACCAGAAGCATAGTAATTCCAAACATACTAAATTCCAGCGGCAGCTACATCATCTCAGACCCTAAGGGCAACCTCTACTATCAATACCGAAGGATTCTGGAAGCCAAGGGCTATCGTGTTAAACATCTAAATTTTGATAATCCTGACCAGTCCATAGGCTATAACTTCTTCGATTATATTCACTCCGAGCAGGACCTGGTCAAAATAGCAAACATGCTCATCTACTCTACTGAGGGCAAAACCTCAAGCATTAAGCAGGATCCCTACTGGGACAGAATGGGTGAAATCTTTTTGATATCCCTTATGGCTTTCCTGTGGCTCTACAGACCAAAGGAAGAGCAGACCCTAAACAATGTTCTAAAACTGGCTGAATGCGTCGAAATGAACGAAAACCTGACCAACCAAAAAACAGTTTTGGACAAGCTCTTTGAGGACGTCAGCAAGGAGGATCCCGAATCCTTCGCCCTAAGATACTATAAACGATTTAACTCTGCTGCTATTAGAACTAAACAGTGCATCGTTTCAGAGATTTTCTCGCATTTAGGTCGCTACAACACCAGGCAAATGCAAACCCTGCTTGAACGAGATGAAACAGACATTGCCCGCATTGGGCATGAAAAAACAGCCTTCTTCGTCCAGGTTTCCGATACAGATAGAACCATGGATGACCTGGCAAACGTATTCTTTACGCAGGCCATGCAGGAGCTTTGTAATGAAGCCGATTACAACTGCGAAAACTCAAGACTTCCAGTTGATGTCCGCTTCATACTGGACGATTTTGCTACAAACTGCCACATACACGAATTTCCAAGGATGATTTCCGCGGTAAGATCAAGAGGCATCAGCACCATGCTAATGATTCAGGCAGAGTCACAGCTTGTAGCTGGCTACGACAGTGATGCATCCACAATCATAGGCAACTGTGACACCTACGTATACTTAGGCTGTAACGATATTGAAACAGCACAAAGCGTATCAAAGCGATGCAACCAAAGCCTTGAAAAAACACTTTATCTGCCACTTGAAACCTGCTGGATTTTTAGACGTGGCCAGCAGCCTATATGTAGACACATATTCAGCTTTGACGACCATATCGAGGAGTTAAAGACTAGTGGAATAAATAAAAAGAAACCAGAAAAAAGACCAAAGCAAGAATTCTCTCACTTTGGTCCTGAACACAAAAAACCAAATTATAGTTCAAACGATAGCTTGTTTGCCTCATATAACAAACCGCTCCTAAACATAGTCGGCGACATGCTTCATGAAAATGATGAGAACGAAAAAAATGCCGCAGACATCCTTGAATATCTCACTGCCGAGGAAATAGAGCAGCTGCTAAGCGATGATTTTGAACTGGATGACTTTCTTATCGATGACGACGATTCAATTCCAAAGTCGCTTGATAATGAGGACTAGAAGCTACTTCGTTCCAAAGTTGCTTGATAGCGAGGACTAGAAGCTACTTCGTTCCAAAGATTCTATCACCCGCATCGCCTAGACCTGGACAGATATATGCGTTTTCATTAAGCTCTCTGTCAACATGACCAACATATATCTGAATGTCTGGGTGAGCCTCGTGTAATCTTCTAACACCCTCTGGGGCGGCTAAGATGGCCATAAACTTGATCTTCTTGCCGCCCTGTTTTTTAATCTGCGAAACTGCATCTATAGCAGAACCGCCAGTAGCAAGCATTGGATCTGTGACAACTATCAGTCTTTCCTCGATAGGACGAGGCAATTTGCAGTAATATGGTACTGGCTCGTGTGTCTCTTCATCACGATACATACCAATGTGACCAACCTTTGCTGATGGAACCAGCTTTTGAACACCATTTACCATACCAAGACCTGCTCTAAGAATTGGTACGATTGCCATTTTTCTGCCGGCAATAACAGGTGACATACATTTTTCAATTGGAGTTTCAACCTCCACATCCTCTGTCTCAAGATCCTTGAGTGCTTCATATGCCATAAGCATAGCAATTTCCTCTACAAGAAGACGAAACTCTATTGTTGGTGTGCCCTTGTCACGAAGTCTTGTAATCTTGTGCTGAATAAGTGGATGTGTAAGTTCTACAACATTATCTAATTTTTCCATAACATTTACCCTATTAATACTTTTCTGGCTCTGGATAATCAACGCCTGCTGTGTCTACTGTAACCTTCTTCATTACCTGAGGTGTAAGTGGCTTGTCCATGTAATCTGTGTCTGTTGTTGCAATCTTGTCAACGATATCAAGACCCTCGATTACCTTACCAAATGCAGCATATTCGCCATCAAGATGTGGTGATGTCTTGTGCATAATAAAGAACTGTGAACCAGCTGAATTTGGCATCATTGAGCGAGCCATTGAAAGAACGCCTGGCTCATGCTTCAAGTCATTCTTGAAACCATTGTGTGAAAACTCACCCTTAATAGAATAACCAGGTCCACCTGTTCCGATTCCGTCTGGATCTCCGCCCTGAATCATAAAGCCATTGATTACTCTGTGGAAGATTACTCCATCATAAAAGCCCTTGTTAATAAGGCTAATAAAATTGTTTACTGTGTTTGGAGCGATTTCAGGATAAAGCTCAGCCTTCATGATATCACCTGACTCCATCTCAATTGTTACTATTGGATTTGACATAATTTGTTCCTTTCTTGTTTTTACAGTATTATTACGCAAATTTACATTTTGTATATATTATTACGCGATTTTACATTTCGAATATATTATTACGCGTATTTACATTTTGCATATATTAAGCATTTTTATGCTTATTTACGTATTATGTGCATGTATTTTCTTATGTGCATGTATTTTCTATAGTGCATGTATTTTCTATAGTGCTTCGATAATATCTTTTGCAGACATAATACATTCATTTTCAAAATCAAAAATTCTGCCAGAATCAGCAGCCTTTGCATACTCTGGATCAAGTGGCATCTTTCCAAGCACTGGAATATCAAGCTCTGCAGCCACCTCCTCAATCTTGCTCTCGCCAAAAATATTAATCTTCTTATCGCAGTCTGGGCACTGTACATATGAGTAATTTTCAACTACACCAAGAACTGGAATATGCATCATTTCTGCCATATTGTAAGCCTTCTTTACGATGAGGCTAACGAGCTCCTGTGGGCTGGTAACAATGATAATACCATCAATTGGAATAGACTGATAAACAGTAAGTGGAACATCGCCTGTTCCTGGAGGCATATCAACGAATAAATAGTCTACATCGCCCCACTGAACGTCAGTCCAGAACTGTCTTACAGCACCTGCGATAACAGGGCCTCTCCATACTACTGGAGCTTCCTCATCCTCTAAAAGCAGATTGATTGACATAATCTTTGTGCCATCCTCTGCCTCTACAGGGAATGTTCCCATATCATCGCCTACAGCAGGACCATGTACACCAAACATCTTTGGAATAGATGGGCCTGTAATATCAGCATCCAAAACACCAACATTAAAGCCAGCACGCTTCATAATTCCGGCAAGTGTACCTGTCACAAATGACTTTCCTACTCCGCCCTTGCCACTGACTACGCCAATAACATGCTTAATATTGCTGTTTGGATTTGGCTCCTCAAAAAATGATGTATTTCTTTTTTCTGGGTCTACCTTTGATGGGCAGCCCTCGCAGCTTGATTTGTCGCAGCTGCTTGCGCTCGAACATGTTCTTTCTTCGCTCATATCTTTCCTCTTTCTTTTTATTTGACTTTTTCTAGTATATCAGTTTTCTCTGCTTTTTGCTCGTCTATCCATAATTTCCTTTAACGAATCTGTATAAGGAGCTCTAGCAATGCCGTACTCTGTGATAATTCCTGCTATTAAAGAATTGTCTGTAACATCAAAAGCCGGATTAAAGGTCTTGACTTTTTCTGTAGCCATTGGCTTTTCATACCACATGGTCTTTATTTCTTCGCCCTTTCTCTCCTCGATGACTATGTCATCACCTGTCTTTGTGTTCATATCGATAGTAGAGGTTGGGGCACAAATATAAACTGGCACGCCGTAATGCTTTGCAGCAATAGATAAAAGGCTTGTACCAATCTTATTAGCTGCATCACCATTTGCAGCCACTCTGTCACAGCCAACAAATATTGCATCTACCTTCCCCTTCTTCATCAAAAGTGCTGACATATTATCGCAGATGAGTGTTGTATCAATTCCTGATTCTGAAAGCTCAAAGGATGTCAGTCTGGCGCCCTGAAGCAAAGGTCTTGTTTCATCACAATACACCTTTATATCGTAGCCATTTTCGAAGGCTGCATATATAGGCGCTGTTGCTGTTCCATATCTAACCGTTGCCAGCTTGCCAGCATTGCAGTGAGTAAGCACGCCATCCCCAGGCTTTATAAGGCTTAGACCATACTCACCAATCTTCTTGCAGGTGGCAATATCCTCGTCTCTGATAAAGGTTGCTTTGTCTTTCAACTTATCAACCAAGTTATCCACACTATCCACAGGATTCGCCTCAATTACGCCAGCCATCTCGTTTAAAGCCCATGAAAGATTGACTGCTGTAGGTCTTGAGCTATCCAGGTAATCCTTGTCCTCATAGAACTTTTTTACAAATTCTGCTCTATCAAGTCCTCTATTCTTCTTCGCAAGTATGTACATACCAAAGGCTGCGCACACGCCAATTGCAGGGGCTCCACGCACCTGAAGTAAATAAATTGCATCCCAAATCTGCTTAGCTGATTCAAGTTTCAACAACTTAATTTCATTAGGTAACAGTGTCTGATCAATGATAACAACAGCATCATTTTCATCATCCAGGGCAACTGTATCAATATCCATAAGATTCATTGTATTTTCTCTCCTTATTCATAAATGTCAATATTTCAGGTATATCACCATTATCTAATTGTATAACAGTCTTTTCAACCAATTCTTTTATTATAACTTACAACTTTGCCAATCATCATCTATATCTCTACTCTTTTGACTATGTTTATTTTAGTTAAGAAAAAATAATTTTATAGCCCGGTCATATCTAAATCTACAATCAGCTGATCTATCTGAGTTTCCTTCAAAAGATAACTCATATAGATCGGAAGATAGATTACTTCACCATCCTTTTCCACATTAAATGTAGAAAATACATACGCTTTCTCAAAATGGTAATCTGGTACCTCCATATAGTTTGACAAGGCCTTATGTGACTTATAGGCTTTACCTGACTTCACCTCAATAGGAACTACCTTGCCCCCCATTTCAATTAAAAAATCTAATTCACCCAATTTTTTATTCTTGCAAAAAAATGGTTCAAACCCATTTGCCAATAACTGCTGTGCAACTACATTCTCAAAATGAGCACCATTATTTACTTCACCATTTTGACTAATCAACTCAATTTTTGTTTCTGCAGAATAGGCACTCGTAAGCAACCCTATATCGCTTGAAAAAAGTCTAAACACATTGCTACTCTTACTTGCCAAAAGTGGTGTAACAGGAGACTCGGCATTATACACTGGTATCACAACTCCTGCATCCTTAAGCCACAAAAAGCTGTTTTCATATCTATCAAACTTAAGTTCCTTATTAAGCATTGTAAAAACAAACTTTTTGTTTTGCTTGTTTAACTCTGCTGGAACAATCTCATAAATTGATTTTAGCTTAAGCCTTTTGTCTTCGTCTTCATACTGTGAAAAATCTTTCTTGTATAGTTCTACTATATCCTTTTGGATTTTATCAACCTCACGAATATCCTTTGTCTCAATATACTTCTTTACAGCATCTGGCATTCCACCAACAATAAGGTAGACGAAAAATAATGATAGCAACTTCTGATGAATAAAGTCATCCACAGGTTGACATGCTTTGAATTTCTCTTTTAGCATATCTTGTGTCACCTTTGAAACTCCGTTTGCCACCATAAACTCTTCAAAATCCATCGGATACATTCTCAAAACACTCAAGTATCCAACTGGTGCAGATGTTATTCCCTTAAGCTCTACACCTAGTAATGATCCGCTCATAACATATCTAAAGCTTCCCTCATCAACCAAAAACTTTATTTTTGTTACAATCTCTGGGCATTTTTGAATTTCATCAAAAAATATGATTGTCTCATGTTGTTTGTATTCCTCTGGCATAATCATTCTCAATTTAACCAGAAAATCCTCGGCGCTCATTTTGGCATTAAGGTAATCTATCATATCTGGTTGATCAATGAAGTTGATTTCGAATCTTTTTAATCCACTCTTATCAATTTCATCTCTAATTAACCAGGTTTTGCCTATCTGTCTGGCACCTGTAACTAACAGTGCTTTATTAGATTTTTTTATCCATTCATTTATTGTGATCGAGTCTTTTCTAAACATAAGAGTTCACCTCCAAACATATAATACAACCTTTTGCCCCGTTTTTGCAATCGATTTCGATATATTTTGCCCCGTTTTTTGAATTAATTTTGATGCATTTTGCCCCGTTTTTCGAGTTGAATCCAGTGCATTTTGCCCCGTAGTAAATAGCAATTTTAAGTTCCGTTTTGCAAAAGTAACTTCTGCTTAAGTTATTTTTGCAAGAGTTACTTCGGAGTTAGCACCTTGAAAACAGAAATAAGTCTTGCGAAAACAGTGCCAATTGGAAATTAGTATTGCAAGGGTGGATTTTAGTATTACAAACAGCTTGAAATAGAGCTTTATAGGGTGTTACTATACTCTTGAAGTCATATTTTATTGCACGCAAATAAGAAGTCGTCGCTTCGTTTGCGTGTTTGCAAAGGAAACTTCCACCTCTGGTGTATAGTCGATATTATCAGGAGATGGCTTGGGTAGTTTTACTTCAATAGTTCAGGTTTTAGTATGATTTCATTAGCAGGAACAGCTTTTAGGTTGAGTTTAGTAGCTGTATCCTCACCATAAAAGAAGCTGAACAGTTGATGTGCTGATCGATTGCTCAGCTTCTTTCTTGTGTAAGAGTTTATGTGACTCATCATTAGGTCAACTTTTTCCTGCGAGAGAAAAGCAAAAGAAGTTTTCTTTGGGATAATTCTTCTGATAAATTCATGAGTTACTTCTATGCTTCCTTTCTGATCAGGGCGTTGTGGATCACAATAAAACACATAGGTTCTGCGATTACCTTCTTCATCGAATTCTATCGCTGATGGATCTGTAAATTCACTACCTCGGTCCGCTAGGATGACCTGAAACATCTTGCAGAATTGTTCTCGTCCAAGCTCTTTATACAGCCTGTTTATAGCTTCTGTAACAGACTTGGCAGTATTAGCTTCTCTAAGGTATGCAAGCATCAAAGAGCAGTTTCTAAAGAACAATGTAAGCAATACTTTTGTAGAATCTCTGGAGCCTTCCACTGAGTCCATTTCCACGACATTAAAATCAGGATGCTCTTTCATAAAAGCTTCAAAATCATCATAGGTACGTCCAATGTGACATTTCTTATCAACGCGTACAACCTTTTTAGATTTTCGCTTTTTATAACGTACTTTTCTAGGAAGATCGATATTTCCAACAGAGAGTATGCTGGCATCTATGTAGTTATAAATGGTTCGCTCATCTACCATTATCAAATCTGCATTGTTAATGCAGATTTGATGAATTGACTGGCCTTGTTTTATAAGGGGCGAAATGATGGCATCAAGCCTCTCTAGCTCTTCTGGTGTTATATCAATACCTTGTCGTGAATCTGACCTGATTCTTTCATAAGCTTTATGGGCTTCCTTGGCATCATAAAACTGTTTAGAAAGAGTACAGGAACGTACTTGTTTACATGAATTACAGACATATGGAGCTTTCTTTAGTTTTGAGCATTTCTCTTCTTCAAATTCAGGACAATTAACCATGCATAAAGCACACTCCGAGCAGTATGTTTTTCCATGCCACATGCGATTAATAAAGCCACAGTTCTCTTCACCACAGATATACTGCTTTGTACAAGTTCTTCTGTGCTTACAAGGGTTATAGCCTCTAGAACGTGTCCCTGTATTTCGGTAATCAAGATGACCTTTAACTTCTTTTGAAATAGTAGATGGATCCTTACCTAAAAGAGCACCTATTTCCACGAATGGCTTGCCTTCTTTAAGAGCTTTCTGTATGGTAATACGATCATCTAGTGTCAGATGTTTATATTTATAAGATGACATGTTTATCCTCCTTGGTTATGCTGCCATCTCCCGACACTATTGAAGTGATTACCATTGTTACATAAAACAAAAAAGAAGATAATCCCTTTGCAAGACTATCTTCCATCTTTGTATTTGTATGACTTATTTCTGTTTTGTAAAATTTTAAAAACTTAGTAACTGGAAGTTACTTTTTCAACTAACAATTTTGCCCCGTTTTTCAAGTTAAATCCAGTGCATTTTGCCCCGTTTTGCAAAAGTAACTTCTGCTTGTTGTTATCAAGATTAAAAGTGTACTTCTGAATTGTTTTATCAAGATTATAATTGGATATATTTTATCAAGATTAAAATTGATAATTTATTCGTAGCAGTTATATTTTTCAATCTCCCTCCGATAATAAAAATAACTAGATAATCTAGTCTATAAAGAAATTGCCAAGGACAGGCCTTTGTTGGAAACGGATATTCCAACTTGGACTTGTCCTTTTGTATTGTTCGGAGTAAACGGATTTCCCTAAATGCATAGGCAAATAAAAACAGAAGGGAGATCGAGTTCTATGATAATTTCATCAAGTGAGTATGCCAGCGCATCCTCACACAAATTCACTGCGCAAAAAACACTTGAGCGCAGTGTGGTTAGTAAACCCATTTTTACCCTAAATCTAGGTAAGGACTCTGTCATTTTATCAGACAAAGCTGGAAGTGCAGAGGGAAGTGACAATGACTATTCTAATTTATTTGGAAATAAAGGACTTCTAAAAGGTAACCAGCCTCAAATAGCAACAGCAGATGCCGAGGCTGTCCAGACCGGACCTAGTCGCTTTGACGATTTGAACACAAAGCTGCAATTCACTACCCTAAGCTACCTTTTTAGACTTTTATTTGGCAAAGACCATTCACAGGGCGCCTTTGACGAAGCCATGTCTCAGATGTTTGCTCAGAGCAACAGCTCGCTTGTTACAGTAAGCGAAACTTATACTTACTGCGAGCATGAGGAAACTTCTTTTTCTACCGAAGGTACCGTTATGACTGCTGATGGTAGAGAGATACCTTTTAATGTCTCTCTTAATATGTCTCGCACCTTTAGCCAAACCTATTCGCGCCAGATTTCCTATGTACAGGAAAGGTCACTTGTTGACCCTCTGATAGTAAATCTTGATGATTGCCCTAATGTACTGTCAGATCAAAGCTTCTTCTTTGATTTGAATAGTGATGGTTCTTTAGAAGAACTTGCTTCACTTGGCAAAGGTCAAGCCTTTTTAGCCCTGGATTTAAATGTTGATGGAAGAATCAACAACGGCAAGGAACTCTTCGGAACCCGCACAGGTAATGGCTTTGCTGAGCTTGCTCAATATGATCTGGATGGAAACGGCTGGATAGATGAGGCTGACGAAATCTTTGAAAAATTATTGGTATTTTCTATAGATGAAGACGGCAATCAAAAGCTTGTGAATCTAAAAGATGCAGATATTGGAGCTATATGCTTAGACAGTAGAAGAACAGATTTTAATGTAACTGATAACGACAACCTGCTTATGGGCAAGATTCGTTCAACCGGATTTTTCCTTCACGAAAGCACAGGAAAAGCAGGCACCATATCTCAGGTTGACTTAGCGGCTGTTTAGCAGGAGGCATCTTTCGATGTTTCCGCCTAAAAATGATAAAAAGTAGTCATCCTATCGGTTCAAGGAGTGATATGTACCCTCCTTACTGGTTGTCCAGTAAAGAGGGTACATATCAGAGGGGATGACTACTTTCTTTTTTATCTCTTGTATCAATTACCTTGATGACAAAAGCTTCCCTAATTGGGAAGCTCCATACAATTCACTATCATTTACAAATCTAATATTTTCGAACAAATCACTTGTAACTCTGAAGACATCGACTATAAAACAGTAACCATTTCCGGTTTAGTTTTATAATATGTTGCTCTCGAAACTTTGCTTTTTTCTAAATACCCATTCTTTTCCATATTTTCAAGAATCTGCTTTCTTAAGTATGTTGAATCACTGATTCCCAGATGTACGGCAATCTCTGATACCTTATGTGCTTTCAAATAACAAAATGCCAACACCTTTCCATCCAGTTCTGTTCCATTTGGAACCGGTACAAAGTTCAAAACGGGTAATGTTTCATCTTCGACCCCTTTTTCGTATGTTAAATCAGGAAGCACCAACGTGAAATGGTCTGATGTTGAATAAATGTAAGGTTTATGCATTTCATCTGTAAGTGCATACTCTTCCATGATTTTATCAAAACCTGTTCCTGCAGCCTCCATTACATTACAAGCAACCAGCACGCCCGCTATCAGCTCATTTCTTCTTTTGGATATTACTTTTGACAAATCATATGTCTTACCAAGCTTCTCTCCCCTATAAAAGCCTCCTGGTGACGATATTTCTAGTCGGTCCTTAAATATTTCCACCTGAATCTGTGTTCCATCTAAGTAATAATCACGATGTGCCACAGCATTTATCACACCTTCAAACAGTGCTCTAGCTGGATACGAATCTATATTAACTCTTTCATCATCCAACTTTATCATCGAATGATTCATTCTCTGTTTCACAAAATCCATGATGTAATCGATTGTTTGTGGGATATTTCCATTATATTTATTGATTGTGACGATTCGTTCACTTCCCTTATTAAAACCAGAAAAAACAGAACACTGTACCTCTGTTTTCTTTTCGTTATAACCATCAAGAAACAGCACAGCACCATTCAGCAAATATCCATCTTCATTTACAAACCCTAACGATTGCAATGCTTTTTCCTTAAGGGCTGCACCCTCATTATGTTTCTCATAGAATGTACGAAGATCAGATAATTTATCCCATTCATACTTTACATCCGAAGTCAAAATATCATATTGAGTGTTTTTACTTTTAACACTCATCTCTATAATTTCCTCATAGGTAGCACCATTAGTAAATCCATCTCTTCTCATAAAAATAGATGGTATATTTTTGTACTTCAAAATTACTGGTTTTACTGCTGATTCCTCTACAATTACCTTTATTATAAATCTTTCGCTTCCATTTATTTCATACCGAACAAATGAAATCTTCATCTCTGGTCTAGGTGTTAAATGTTCATTGACCTGATTATTAAAATAGTTCCTTTCATTATCAGCACTTCGTCCATCAAAACCGATTAACTTGTTTGTCTTATCCTCTACCCCAATATAAAACTCACCGCCAGAGGCATTAGCAAATCCAGCAATGCTTTTCAACCATCCGAGAACATCATCTCGATTCAAAACCGCTTTAGCTTCAAATCTATCACTTTCTAGTTGTATATTTTCGATTATCTCTTCCAAATACATGCAACTGGCCCTCTCTTTCATAAACCACTTCAATAATACTTCACCGTCACTTCAAAGTCAACTTCAATGTCGCTTCAAAATCACTTCAATTTACTTTGAACTACATATTGGTTTTCTCTTAATGTCCACGAAGGACAAGTTCCAATGGAGTTTCTTGATGTGTACCGAGATGAGGAATACATACGCCAGCAAGCCAAAGGAATGGATCCAGAAACTGCTAGAAAATTTGCATTAGAATACATGGGATGGGATGATGAGCAAGATGTCCCGTCTCTTATAGAAACCATTAAATATGTTTACGACCCTAATGCCGAGTTGCCATTCTCAATACAACAAACCCTCTCTCATTAACATAAAAGATGCTCCCGATATACATCAGGAGCACCCTATTCACTCATCTACATTATTCCCAAATATTATATTCATACAAGCCATCGTATGAAACAGGTCTATCTGGATAAATAGTTTTCATCAATTCACGCGCTGTTTTAGATGGGTCTGATACAAGCTTCCAGCCGTCAAGGTTAATTGTCATCGTATTACGATTTGTAGTATCGTATTTCTCCCATACTGTATCAGAAATAGATGGATTAGCCGACTTTGCAAAATTTACCCATGATTCCTGTACCCTCTTTGCAGTAGGGATATCCATATCTCCCGCATGAGCTGCAATGTCTAAAGTATTAAATACATAAGACAGCTCCACTGCATGAACTGCACTCTTATACATTGCCTCGTCTGTAGAAGGTACATTCCAAAGATACATGTATACATCTCCACCTGCGTTTGCATAGCGATCAGCAAAATCAATTGCCTGATATCTCCAAGTCTCCGTCTTGAATGCAGATTTTACCAATGCATCCTTTGTGGTCTCATCGCCAGCGTACTCTTCAGGTACAAGTGCTTCTTCATATTCATAGAAGGCATCCATTGCTTCCTTGCCAGCCGCATCACTATTTGCGTAAACGCCCTCCCAGTATGGAGTCAAGTCATTATTATACCAGCAATTAAATCTATCCTCTTCAGTCTCGCCTTCCTGGTCGTCACGGAAATAATTCCATTCATCCTTGTTTGTTCCAATTACAAGCTCTATTCCATCCTCAGCAGCTTGTGCTAATGCCTCATCAATATCATCCCACTTAGGAAGAATAACTCCATCAGCCACAGCACCACAACATTCATCAGACATCCAATATTCTGTATCAATCTCGATGAACTCATCTCCTGTGATTGCCAACAGGTCATCCATAGTCTTCGCGCCTGTCGCATCCGCGATAACATTTGCAAATTCTACAGCAGCGCTTCTATCCTTCAGATCAACTACACCACTTTCTGCAATAACTCTCTTAAAAAGTCCTCTTGCAGCTGGGGAAATCAATAGTCCTGTTGTTGTAAAAGCTCCGGCAGACTCACCAAAAATTGTTACATTATCTGGATTTCCTCCAAATGCAGCAATATTTTTCTGAATCCACTCTAATGAAGCAATATTATCACGAAGGCCAAGATTTACATCTGTGTAGTCCTCACCGCCTTCAATCTGTGAAAAATCAGCCCATGCCATAACGCCAAGTCGGTAGTTACAGGTTACAAAAATAACATCCTGATGATCTTCAACGAATTGCTGACCATCATATGTTGGGTCGCCTGTTCCGCCCCAGGCATAGGCGCCACCATGGAAAAATACCATAACAGGAAGTGGTTCCTTACTGTCCTTGGCTTTTTCTGGCATCCATATATTAAGTGTCAAACAGTCTTCGCTTCTCTCGCGAGAAGATGCTGGTTCAGATGGCCATTCATACTGAATAGCAGAGTATCCATAGTCAAAGCACTCAATTTCTTCATCACTCTTATCTGGTGCTTCAGGCGCTCTCCATCTCAAATCACCAACTGGTGCCTTTGCAAATGGAACGCCCTTAAAAGAAACAACATTGTTTGTTGTCTTACCCACCATGACACCATTTTCGCATGTGACCTTTACACTTTCTTCTTTTACTATACTTTCTTCTTTTGCCAGACTCTCAGTCTCTTTTTGTCCACAGCCCGAAAGTAACGTTGTTGCAATCATTGTCATTCCAATAATCGCCGCCAAAAATCTTTTTTTCACTATCCTCCTCCTTTTCCTTGGATAAATTGAAATAAATATCTCGGCAATTATCTCATATATGTGACGATAATAAAACAACTTTTTTTCTATCCCTTCACTCCCTTTGCACTTGCTGCGCCCACCTCAAAGTGGTACTTTACTATGCCCTTATCTACCTGGCTAAAGTGGCCACCCTTGTCAATAACCTCTACGGTCTCATCATCATTTAAGACAAATTCAAACTGCTGCTGATTAATAGCTGTTGGAGCTAAAAGAGCCATCTTAATACCATAATTAAACCAGTCAGGCTTTTCAGAATTGCCAGCCACAACCTGGTCTGCTGTCTTTGACTTACGCTCCTTGCCCTGAGTTAATCCGTAGCCTATTGCTATTACAATTGAAAGGCGCTCGCCTTCTGAAATTTCTGCTGGAACAGCCCCTTCTTTCTTATTATACAAACCTACCCAGCAGGTATTCAGACCTAAAGTCTGAGCAAAAAGAACTATTTTCTCTCCAAAATATCCTATTCTTTCATCCAATGTTTCATCATCTGGACCCACACAGGCAATACAGCTAGGCGCAGTACCTAGTCCTGTAGCTCTGTGAAGCAGTCTATTAAAGGAATTTCCTGCATCCTCACACAGTTGTAAATGCAGATTACCTTCCTTATTACATTCTTCAATCAAAGCCTTTAGCTTTTCTACCTTCTCAGCCTCAATTTGTTTTGGTTGATATGTTCTAACTGAATGTCTTGCTTTTATAGCTTCTATTTCTGTCATAGTAAGCCTCCTTTCTTTTTTCGAGCCATTAGGACCGTCCCCATGGCAACATGTACCGTGGCATTAGGACCGTCCCCATGGCAATGGCAACACGCAAAATTGCAAAAAGGACCCGCCACCTAGCGAGCCCTCTTTAAAGAAAATGGGAAATTTATTGTCCAGCTACTTCAGCTTTTAATGCCTCTGTGAGCATAGGAACGATTTTATTAAGGTCTCCAACAATACCGTAATCAGCTACATCAAAGATAGGAGCTGATTCATCCTTATTGATTGCGATAATGATGTCTGACTCTTCCATACCAGCTGTATGCTGGATTGCACCAGAAATACCAATTGCAAAGTATACATTTGGACGAACAGTCTTACCTGTCTGACCTACCTGGAGATCCTTTGGCTTCCAGCCTGAATCAACAACTGCACGAGAGCAAGAAACTGTTCCGCCAAGTACTGCTGCAAGATCATCAAGAAGCTTGAAGTTCTCTGCAGAGCCTACTCCACGGCCACCAGACACTAAAATCTTAGCATCCATAATATCTACAGTCTCAGCTACAGACTTAACTACCTTAAGAATCTCAACATACTTATTATTCTCTTCAAGAGCAGGTGCAAAATCAATGATTTCTGCCTTTCTGCCTGGCTCCTTTTCGAGCTTCTGCATAACGCCTGGACGAACTGTTGCCATCTGTGGACGAGTGTCAGGACATGCAATTGTAGCGATTGTGTTTCCACCGAATGCAGGACGAGTCATAAGGAGCTGTCCATGCTTTTGCTCATCTTCTTTACCAGGAGCAGCCTGAAGTGGGAAATCACCAATCTCAAGTGATGTACAGTCAGCTGTAAGACCTGTCTTTACTCTAGCTGATACTGTAGGGCCAAGATCACGTCCGATTGCTGTTGCACCTACGAGCATGATTTCTGGCTTGTATTCATTAATGTATGCTGCAAGAGCCTGTGCATATGGCTCTGTACGATATTCCTTAAGTACTGGATTATCAATAACAACTACCTTGTCTGCACCATACTCTGCAAGCTCTGTTGCAAGATCCTTGATGTCAGAGCCAAGAACAACTGCTGTTACATCTACTCCTAAATCATTTGCAAGCTCTTTTGCCTTGCCGATAAGCTCGAAGGCAATTGAACTAAGTTTATTATCAACCTGCTGTGCGAATATTGATACGCCCTTATATTCTTCTAATGACATCTTTTGCCTCCTTCTATATTACGTGCTTTTCCTTAAGCTTGCCCATAATGTAATCTACTGACTCTGCAGGATCAAGAGCAACCTTCTCTCCAGCGCCCTTACGAACCTTATCAGATGCCTTTGCAATCTTTGTTGGAGAACCTGCAAGTCCGATATCTCCATCATCAAGATCCTTAAGGTCATCTCTACCCCAGATTGTTACTTCCTTATCAACTGCATCCCAAATGCCGCCTGGAGTCATGTAACGTGGGTCATTAAGCTCTGCAAGAGCTGTAACAAGACAAGGCATCTTAGCCTTGATTTCGTGATATCTGTCCTCATACTGACGCTGAACGATTACATAATCACCATCAATCTTGATGTCCTCAGCATATGAGATTACTGGTACACCAAGGTGCTCTGCAATCTGTGGTCCAACCTGAGCTGTATCACCATCAATAGCCTGACGACCTGTGATAATAAGATCATAGTCAAGGTTTCTAAGACCTGCTGCAATTGTTGAAGATGTCGCCCATGTATCAGCTCCACCCAATCTTCTATCTGTGATAAGCACTGCATCATCAGCGCCCATAGCCATTGCTTCACGAAGGATATCATCAGCCTTTGGAAGTCCCATTGTTACTACAGTAACCTTTGCACCTGTAGCATCCTTGATTCTAAGTGCAGCCTCAAGACCAGCCTTATCATCAGGATTCATAATTGCAAGCATTGCTGCTCTATTAAGTGTTCCATCTGGGTTAAACTGTACGCCACCCTTTGTATCAGGAACCTGTTTAATACATACTACGATATTCATGTATTTTCTCCTTTTTCGTTCTCACTCATTAGCGCTTATAGTTCATCACTTATTTAAGCATTGCTCCAGAAATAACCATTCTCTGTACTTCTGATGTACCCTCGTAGATTTCTGTGATCTTTGCATCACGCATCATACGCTCTACATCGTACTCTCTTGTGTAACCATAACCACCATGGAGCTGTACAGCCTTTGTTGTTGTAGCCATAGCAGCCTCAGCAGCAAATAACTTAGCTGTTGCAGCCTCTACAGAGTAGCTTGTCTTGTGATCAACTGTGTACTGATCCTTTGTGCAAGCTGCCTTGTATACAAGAAGCTGAGCTGCATCCATTCTTGCCTTCATATCAGCAAGCTGGAACTGTGTATTCTGGAAAGCTGAGATTGAACGACCAAACTGCTTTCTTTCCTTAACAAAATCAATAGTAGCGTCAATTGAGCCTTCACCAATTCCAAGAGCCTGAGCAGCAATACCAATACGTCCACCATCAAGTGTGTGCATTGCCATTGCAAAGCCCTTGCCTCTAGTTCCAAGGAGATTCTCCTTTGGAATACGGCAATCCTGGAAAATAAGCTCATATGTAGAAGAAGCACGAATACCCATCTTCTTTTCCTTTGTACCAAATGAAAATCCTGGTGTACCCTTCTCTACAATAAATGCTGAGAACTTCTTAGACTTACGTCCCTTTGCATCCTCAACGATATCTGTAACTGCAAATACGATATAAACATCAGCAACCTTACCATTTGTGATAAAGCACTTTGATCCATTGAGCACCCACTCATCGCCATCTTCAACAGCCTTTGTCTGAGCACCCTGAGCATCTGTACCTGCACCTGGTTCTGTAAGAGCAAATGCTCCAAGCTTCTCGCCCTTTGCAAGTGGAACTAAGAACTTCTGTTTCTGCTCTTCTGTACCGTATGTAAGAATTGGGTCACAGCAAAGTGATGTATGAGCTGAAAGGATAACGCCTGTTGTACCGCAAACCTTTGAAAGCTCCTCAACAGCCATAATATATGTAAGAACATCACAGCCCTGTCCGCCGTACTCCTTTGGAATTGGAATACCCATGAATCCATACTTAGCCATTTTCTTTACTGTCTCTGCTGGGAATTCCTCTGTTTCATCAATTTCCTGAGCAAGTGGCTTTACCTCGTTAATTGCAAAATCTCTAAACAACTGACGAGCCATCTCATGCTTTTTATCTAATGTAAATTCCATGAATAAATCTCCTTTTATAACTGATCTACTGGTGTCTTTGTTCTATCAGCGTTGTATACATAGAAGCCCTTACCAGACTTGCAACCAAGATTTCCGCCACGAACCATCTTTCTGATGAGTGGACATGCACGATACTTTGAATCACCTGTCTCATTGTAAAGAACATCCATAATAGCAAGGCAGATATCAAGACCGATAAAGTCACCAAGCTCAAGTGGTCCCATTGGATGATTAGCACCAAGCTTCATAGCTGTATCGATACCAGCGATATCTGATACGCCTTCCATCTTGATGAAAGCAGCTTCGTTAATCATTGGGATAAGGATTCTGTTAACAACAAAGCCTGCAGCCTCATTTACCTGAACTGGATCCTTGCCAATCTCTACTGAAATCTTCTTGATAGCCTCAACTGTCTCAGCTGGTGTATTAACGCCTGCGATAACCTCAACAAGCTTCATACGATCTGCTGGATTGAAGAAGTGCATACCGATCATTGGTCTGTTAAGACCATTTCCAATCTCTGTGATTGAAAGCGATGATGTATTTGATGCAAAGATACATTCTGGCTTTGCAATCTCATCAAGCTCTTTGAATGTAGTCTTCTTAACTTCCATATTCTCAAATGCAGCCTCAACGATAAGGTCACAATCCTTGCAAAGATCTTCCTTGAGACCTGGTGTAATCTTAGCTAAGATTCCATCAACAGCCTCCTGTGTCATCTTTCCTTTTTCTACAAGACGAGCATAGCCCTTAGCGATCTTATCCTTACCGCCATCAGCCCACTCCTGCTTGATATCACAAAGTGCTACCTCGTAGCCATCAACCTGTGCAAATGCTTTTGCGATGCCCTGGCCCATTGTACCAGCGCCAATAACTCCAACCTTCATCGGTTACCTCCTAAAATCTTTTTCTACTTATTGTAAAATGAGAATCTTTATTCTCTATAATTTTTATTTAGATTACTCGTACTTCTCAACGATTGTAGAGCATCCCATTCCACCACCGATACAAAGTGTTGCAAGACCACGCTTAGCATCACGCTTCTGCATCTCATGAAGAAGTGTAACAAGAATTCTACATCCTGATGCACCAACTGGATGTCCAAGTGCAATAGCACCACCGTTTACATTTACCTTTGACATATCAAAGCCAAGGTCTCTAGCAACTGCGATTGACTGAGCTGCAAATGCCTCATTTGCTTCGATAAGGTCGATATCATCAATTGTAAGACCTGTTCTATCAAGAACCTTTCTTGTAGAAGCAACAGGACCAACACCCATGATCTCTGGTTCAACACCACCAAGTGCTCCAGCTACCCATGTAGCAAGTGGCTTAACACCAAGCTCCTTAGCCTTCTCCTCTGACATAACAACGATTGCTGCAGCACCATCATTAATACCAGAAGCATTACCTGCTGTAACCTTTCCATCAGGCTTGCCTGAGCAGCACTTAAGGTTTGCAAGTGACTCAGCTGTTGTACCAGCTCTTGGTCCCTCATCAACCTTGAATTCAACGATGTCCTTCTTAACCTTTACAGGTACAGGAACGATCTCGTCATCGAACTTGCCAGCTGCCATAGCTGCTTCACACTTCTGCTGTGAATTAGCTGAGAACTCATCAAGCTCTTCTCTTGTAATGCCATATTTATCAACAACATTCTCTGCTGTAATCATCATGTGATAATTATTGAATGCATCTGTAAGAGCATCGTTAACCATTGTATCGATGATTGTTGCATTGTTCATTCTGTAACCAAAACGAGCCTTTGTCATAGCATATGGAGCCATTGACATATTCTCCATACCACCAGCTACTACGATGTCTGCCTGTCCAGCAAGAATCTGTGTTGCAGCCTCATTTACGCACTTAAGACCAGAACCACAAACTACATTAAGTGTAACTGCTGGAACCTCGATTGGAAGTCCTGCCTTGATTGATGCCTGACGAGCAACGTTCTGTCCCTGAGCTGCCTGAATAACACAACCCATAAGTACCTCGTCAACCTGCTCTGGCTTAACACCTGCACGATTAAGAGCTTCCTTAATAACAATAGCACCAAGATCAACTGCTGGTGTGTTAGATAAAGCTCCACCCATCTTACCGATTGCTGTACGACAAGCGCCTGCTAAAACTACTTTTGTTCCCATTTTCTTTCTCCTTTTCTTGTATATTAAGCTGCTTTACATTCCCCAACCTGATCCCTTAAAGCCTTAAATACGTTAATTTTTTAACAAATCAGGGTCAAAAAAAAAGCAACTTCGCTACTGATAGTGTTATATTATCACAATAATTATAGGGTTGCAACGTATTTTGAAACTACAACAACACCACCAAATAGTAAATTGTCAGAATATTCTCAACCTTTTTGAGTGTATTTTTCGCAACATAATCTTCTTCGTTTTAATCACCTTGTTAAAATTTTCACATTTTGCAAGGTTTTCACGATTTGATTAAAAATTCAATCAAAAAAGAGGCCCTCATCGAGCCTCTAAATTGTGTTAAATCAAGCAACAATTTGTCAAAAATTGCGAATTTAATTTGTTGAAACTTTTTATCACGTTTTCAAAACAATCTATTATTTGATTCGTTATTTGTTTTATCTAAAAACTCGTACAGCCTCATATTTATCTGCACATCCAAACAGCTTTTTGCTTTGATTTAAATAGTCCAAGACTTTCCTGTAAAGTTTCAGAAGCTATATTTCCTTCCTCCACCCTGCAAAATGGTGTATAGCCATATTCTTTATGTTTATTAATAATAAAACCTTCCATATAACGAGCCAATCCCTTATGTCTATATTTTTCAAAAACATAAAGCATTCCCATTGTGCCTTCATCATGTGTTCCTACGTATGCTGCAAGCTCGTCGTCCACAAACAAACCATATATTTTGCCATAGGATAAGTGTCTTCTTATATATTCGTCGCCTTCATATTTGTAATCATCTGCAATCACTCTGGTAAAGCTTTCATCAAGACATTTTACAAATGCTCTGCCCAAAAATTCCTTCGGCAAGCGGCAAGGAGCCTGCTCTTTTACTGTATATACATAGCTGTAAAATTTACTATCCGTTTTAAATGAAGCCTTTTCAAAAAGTGGCTCATGCTCTTCAAAGCTGTCAGAATGAACTACTAAGGATTTTGCTTCATTTGGAATATGGCTTATTAGTGTATCCACATCCTCATCCATAATAGCAGCCATTGCAGTCTTATTTGACTCATTATAAATAATCTGTCCGCCAGGGCCATCATATATTAGCTTTGACAAGCCTCGTCTGACATTTTCTATCATGTCAATGTAGCTTCGTTTGTCAGCCTTTAACCAGCGCTCAACGCAGGCCATATCACTTTGATATGCCTCGTATAAATCAGGTCTTCTCTCCTTAGTCCTTTGTATTGACTGTTCAAGTCTCCACTCTTCTATCTTTTTAGCATTACCAGATAATAGGACCTCAGGCACTTTCTTATCGTGCCACACCTCTGGCCTTGAATATTGTGGATATTCCAAAAGATTGCCCCTAAAGCTTTCCATATCTGATGAGTCTTCATTGCCAAGCACTGCCGGAACAAGTCTTGATACTGCGTCAACAATAATCATTGCTGCCAGCTCTCCACCAGTCAAAACATAATCACCAATCGAAACATAATCCGTCACAATCTCATCAAGCACTCTGTCATCGATTCCTTCATAATGACCACAAAGAATAATGAGATCCTTTTCCATCGACAGTTCTTTTGCCATCCTCTGATTGAAGGTTTTGCCCTGAGGGGTTACATATATGCAGCGAGGCATTTTCGCATCGCCATTAATAGCATTTCCATTGACATTTTCGCCGCCTATGATACATGCATTTCCACTGGTATTTTCGCCGCCTATGATGCCAGCATTTTCACCACCTTTAATAGCAGCTGCCACGCTCTTATAAGCATCAAAAACAGGCTGGGCCTGAAGCAGCATTCCGGCACCGCCACCATATGTATAATCATCTACTTTATTATGTTTGTTGTTTGCAAAGTCCCTGATATTTGTTGTCTCAATTGAAATAGCACCCGTCTTAACAGCTCTTCCAATCACGCTTTCAGACATCGCATTGTCAATCATCTCAGGGAATAATGTTAATATATGAAAATTCATTTTTCTCTCTCTTATAGCTGACCCTTTGCTCTAAGAAAATCAATAATACCATTTGCATCAGCCCTGGCCAAGGCATCAAGCTGAATATCATTAGACAAATACATTGCATAATCCGTTGGTGAGGACAAAAAGGCATGCTCTATTATAATAGAAGGAATCTGCGCCTCCGTGCAGCCTGCAATTATTCCATAATAATCCTTTGGCGAACCATCCGGGTATTTTTCACTTTGTCTTGGTCTTTGCAAAAGACCGCCTGTAGAATTTACATCCCAATCAGACGAAAGATTAAGTCCCAGCCCCTGCAAATAAGGAAGAATGCTTTTAGCCATAGCTACACTATCATCATAAACGCCGTTGTAATGGCTTTGTGTACAAAGAATCATGCATCCATTATCTGTAGCCAAGCCTCTTGACGAGCTGTTATTATGCACCGACACAAAATAGTCCACGTTTGCTTTCTTACCAATGGCAACACGTTCAGGAATGCTCACATCGTAATCACCTGTACGTGTCATAACAACAGTAACACCTGCCTGTCTTAAATAATCAGCCAGCTTACAGGCTATAGTATAATTAAGCGTTTTTTCCATGACATGTACGCCATAATAATCGTATTCAACGCCATGACTCTTTAGCTCATTTTCGCCGCCATGACCTGGATCTATTGCAATCACAACAGGCTTAGACTGACCACTCTGATTTTTTGAATTATTTTTCAAAGCACTATCCGTTGCATTTTCTATAGAATTTGATGGTTCTGTTTCCACAGCATTTTCATTTGTCTGCTGCTTTAGGGTATCATCATTTTTTTCTATATCATTGTCTTCAGCTTTGTCATTGAATTTGTCTTCAGTTTTATCTTCGGCTTTATCTTCGGCTTTGTCTATGACATTATCTTCCACTTTGTTCTTTGTCTGATTTTCAGCCGTTATCTCTATTGAGTCATTTTCTACAGCAGCGGCAGTTTCTTTATTATTACATCCAGCCAGACTAAGTGCCAGTACAGCTACAAAGCCAAGAATTAATACTCTATTTCTCATTATTTCTCTTTAGTCCTTTGTATTCTTATAATTGTAATTATACAGCTGATAAAAGTAGCTATATCAAAAGCTGTCGCCACATAATTATGCAGGCACAAATCATATACTATCCATATTGCCTGTGTAGACCCCATAATTATTTTCAGCCCCATATCACTTTTAATATCCAAAAATAATGTATAAGCACCAGCAGATATAATTGGCAGCCAGCCCAGCCAGCCTGAGTTATTAACAACCACTGACATGCCAACCAAAATCACCAGATACAAGGCCTTTAGCCAGTTATTATACTTTTCTTTATAAACAATATAATTTCTACTTGCAGAAATGATATTGGTAAAGCCTCCTGTTATTCCTCCCAAGGTAAAATTTGCAGCTGCCATTACAAGCATCATAACAGTCTGCACAAATATTGTTTTCTTTCTGTCTTTAATCAAGCCACAGATTACCATCAGACCGCAGCCTACAAGTGAAATAATATTTCCTATTAATACTATATTCATAATCTATCTCTCAATAACTACTTCTTATTTCTTATTGCCACCCAAACCAATGTGTGGTGATGCAGCAAAATAAATTCTTTCCATTGCCTTGTCAAATTCATAGGCTGTAAAATCGCCCTCACAGGTAAAATACTGACACGTCCCCAGTTCTACCTCTGAAAATTTATAAAACAAAACATCATTTAGTTCGAGCACCATGGTAAATGGCAGATTTTCATAAAAATAATTCGTATTAACACCAATCAATCTTTCAAACTCACATACTGGACCATTTTTGATGTAGTTTTCAAAGCCACGTATTTTGTAATACATCTTATTTCCATATTCCGTTCTTTTACGAATCAAATGACTATACATCAGTATCACCGGGTACAGAAGCAGTAATATAATGTAGTTTATGCTATACCATATATTGGCATAATACATACATTGAATTCCCGATATGATATGGAACATTATTAAATTTAGAATAAACATTTTTATTCCAAATGATCTTTTTTCAGCATGTGTCTTATTTCTATTTGCAAATCGTTTTCCAGTAGGACCACACAATAGTGTTAAAATAAGTGGTGTCAAAAAACCTATATCGCCCTTACCAGTATATCTGACAACAGGAATTATAATTGCAAAATACATACAAAGTATCAAAGTCAGCCACAGCAATCGCTTGCTATTTATCTGCTGAATATTCTGTAATTTTAGCCTATTCTTTGTCTTGTTACGTTTTCTAATTATTTTTGAAATTGGTCGCATTATCGCCTGTCTTATGCCAGGCTCATCTACTTCATCGCCATTTGCAAACAAGGCATCAAATAATATCTTTTCTTCTGGATTATTACCTTCATACTCCTTTAGCTTGTACAGCTTAGCATGACCACCAATATATTCAATGCGCAAATATCCCTTTGATCCCAAATATGGTATGAGTGAAAGAACATCCTTGCGACCGCATACAGCCTTATAATTAAATTTTAAATCTAATGGATTCATACCATCAGTCGGATATGGTATATCAATAATATCAAGGATTTCGTCCTCGCCATGTCTTCTGTACTCTATGTATATCAATACATAGACTAAAACAGCCAGGCCAATTGAAATCATGCATATTATAGGCATTGATTCAAAAATCATTTTAAGCATATTTTTTTCCCGTCGACCAGTTCTAATCGACTCTCTCTCCCTCATTGCCATACTTTTCAACAAACCTTGCCGAAAAAGATGGTTCTTCATTAGCTACGTATAGATGCGAAATATCGCCAAATGAAAGCGTTCTAAAGCTGGCCTTTCCCTGCCTTCTCTCCTCGGTTGCCACAGTAGTTACAGATGATGGCAATGCACAAAAACCATGCCACAGCTGCATCGGCGAAATAGTTAAAAGATGACTTAATAAAACGCACTCTGCTCCAAAATGACAAACAAAAACAATCGTATCATTATTGCCATCAACCACATCATAGTAACGGCCATTTCTCACATATCCATGTTTTTTAAGCACCTCATCAAGGCCATCACATACTCGCTTATATTCCTCATATACGTGGCCTTCCAGCATCAAAGGATGCGTGTACCATTTATCATAATCATAAAAATCATGATAGGTTGTCCAGTCTTCTGGCAGCCAATCCCAGGTCACCTTCTTTTTGTCCTTTACATCAGGTCTGTTGATTGGGGCTTCGAATTCTCTTAACCAGTCATAAGTCGTTGTCTCAAGCTGCATTCTTTCAACAAAAGGCTTTGCTGTTGCCTGTGCTCTTCCAAGTGGAGACAAATAGGTCGCTTTAATATCAAGCTTGCACATTCTGTCTGCCAAAAGCTCAGCCTCTCTAAAGCCCTTTTCTGTCAAAGAATCTATTTCATAATTTGGTTCTGCATGTCTTACTATTATAATCTTCATAAAACACCTATCATTCTTTTACCGGCAGTCCTAAATCTAATGGTCCAAACCCAAGTGGTAATAATTCCTTTAGCTTATACTTTTCGTAGTCCACCTTGCCTGCAGTTCTTGTTCCAAGCAGTATTTCAAAGCTATCTGGCTGGCAAAATTCCATCATAACCTGTCTGCACACTCCACATGGAGCACATACTCCCAAATCACGTCCATCATCTATACAGATTCCATTTGCATCATCTATACAGGTTCCGTTTCCATCATCTGCGCAGGTTTCATTTGCATCGTCTATACAGGTTCCGTTTCCATCATCTATGCAAGTTCCATTTCCATCATCTGCGCAGGTTTCATTTGCATCATCTAAGGATTTCTTAGCATCCCATGCTCCACCTACCACAGCAATTTTCTTAAATCCATATACCCCTTCTGAAACAGCCTTAAAAAAAGCCGTTCTTTCAGCGCAGTTTGCTGGTGTATATCCAGCGTTTTCTATATTACAGCCTAAAAAAATCTGTCCATCATTTGCTTCAAGAGCAGCACCAACCGCAAAATGTGAATATGGACTGTATGATTTTTCTCTAGCCTTAATAGCTAACTCCACCAATTCTAAATCTGTCATACTAACCTCTTTTCTATAACGCTAGTTCAATAGACCTATTACATGCATTTAATGCCGGTACATAGTACCGCAAAAAATTACCCGCGCCACAAAAAAGCGACGCGGGACAACATTATTTTATATCTGTGTTTCACAGAAAATATCGTAGATAGCCTTCACAGCTGTATCAAAGTCCTCGTTTGCTACACCAATAATAATGTTTAACTCAGAAGATCCCTGATCAATCATTCTAACATTTACCCTTGCATGTGAAAGGGCTGCAAAAATGCGTCCTGCTGTTCCTCTTGTAGATCTCATTCCTCTTCCTACAACTGCAATAAGAGCAAGATCAGACTCGATTTCCACTGAGTCAGGAGCAGCATATTTGTGGATAGCTGAAACAACCTTCTGCTCCTTATCCATGAACTCATCCTCATGTACAACAACAGTCATTGTATCAATACCTGATGGCATGTGCTCAATGTTGATATCATTTTCTTCAAATGCTGAAAGTACCTTTCTGCAGAAGCCTACCTCTGAGTTCATAAGAGACTTAGAGATAAGGCAGGCGCAAAAGCCTTTCTTTCCAGCAATACCTGTAATAACATATTTAGGCTTTTGGCATGTAGACTCAACAATCCATGTACCTTCATCCTCTGGAGCATTAGTATTCTTAATATTGATAGGAATACCTGCTGTTCTAACAGGAAAAATTGCATCTTCATGAAGAACTGATGCACCCATGTAGGAAAGCTCTCTGAGCTCTCTATAAGTAATCGTGTTAATTCCCTTAGGATTTTCTACTATTCTAGGGTCGCATACTAAAAATCCTGAAACATCTGTCCAGTTTTCATATACATCAGCGTGAATTGCCCCAGCCACAATAGAGCCTGTAACATCAGAGCCGCCACGTGAAAATGTCTTTACCTTGCCATCCTTTCCACAGCCATAGAAGCCCGGAATAACAGCTCTATCACATTTTTCAAGTCTTGCGCTCATAGCCTTGTTTGTCTTATATGTATTAAGAGCTCCCTCTTCATTAAAGAAAATAACTTCTTTTGAATCTACAAACTCATAGCCTAAATATTCAGCCATGATTTTTCCGTTTAAGAACTCTCCACGGCTGGCCATGTAGTCAAGCGAAAGCTCCTGCTTGCAGTACTCAGCAATTTCTTCAAAGTCCTTATCAAGCGAAAAGCCCTTTAAATTAAGTCCCTTAATAATCTCATCATATCTTGACTTTATGTCTTTTAAATTATTGGTGATATCCTTACCCTCTGCTGCATCATTATATGCACCAATAAGCATATCAGTTACCTTTATATCAGCTGAAAATCTCTTTCCAGGTGCTGATGGAACAACATATCTTCTTGCATCATCAGCCTTGATAATATCAGCAACCTTCTTAAACTGTCCTGCATCGGCAAGAGAGCTGCCACCAAATTTTACAACCTTTTTCATTATTATGACCATCCTTTATCAACATTAGATTTTGCAAATGGCTTTCCGTTTGCTGCTGGAGCATTTGCCTTACCAACAAAGAGTACCAATGCAAGAATAGTAACCACATATGGAATCATCGAAATCAGATTTGGGCTAACTGTATTTGATGCAGATGCAATGGCCTTAATACCATTACAGAGACCAAATAAAACACAAGCCGCTGTTGTTCCGTGTGGACTAAATTTTCCAAAAATAACTGCTGCGATAGCAATAAAGCCCTGACCAACGATAACTGATGGTCTAAACTGTGAAACTGTAGCAAGTGTACAGAAGGCTCCACCAAGTCCAGCTAAAAATCCAGAAAGAATTACACAAGTATATCTCACGAGATAAACATTTATACCAATAGTCTCACAGGCATGTGGATGCTCACCAACAGCTCTAAGATATGTTCCAAACTTTGTCTTATAAAAAATTATCCAGCATACAATTGCAAGTATAAATACAAGATAAGCTACTGAATATACATTCAAAACATTTGCAAGAAAGCTACCTGCTGGGAACACTCCTTCAAACATCTTTGGCAGCTTGTCGCTGGTAGAAATTGCAGGTGAGTCTGATGAATTATCAAACATTGCCTTGCAAAGGAATATAGCAAGACCAGGGCCAAGGAAATTAATTGCTGTACCGGCAATTGTCTGATCTGCCTGGAACTGTACACAGGCAATAGCGTGAATCAGTCCAAACAAAGCTCCTGCCAGGCCGCCGCAAAGGAAGGCCAGCCAGCCATTTCCTGTAAACAAAGCTACAACTGCACCAGTAAAGGCACCAATTGTCATCATTCCTTCAATACCGATATTTACTACACCACTTCGCTCTGAAAAGCATGAACCAAGTCCAGCTAAAAGAAGCGGAGGGGTTGCTATTAAGGTCGCATTTATAATAAGACCAAGATTTCTAATAATTACATCCATTTTACTTAGCCTCCTTCTTTTTGCTCATGCTCTTAAGCAAGTACTTGAATATCTGAGAAATTGCAATAACAAGGATTACACAACCCATGATAATATTTACAACCTCTGCTGGAGCCTTTACTATAGAAAGCTTTGATCCACCATACTTCATGGCTCCATAGAAAATACCTGAAAAGATACATCCAATTGGGTTGCTGGCAGCAATAAGCGCTACGGTAATACCTTCAAAGCCGAAGCCCTCCTGAGAAGCATACTGTGCAAGACGTCCTCCCATACCAAGGATCTGAACTGCACCGCCAAGGCCTGATAAAGCACCAGAAATGCCAAGCGCTGTAAGTATTGATTTATTAGCATCAATACCAGCATAATCAGCACCACTTCTATTAAGACCAACTGCCTTTAGGCTATATCCAAGAGTTGTCTTTTCCAAAATAATATAAATAATTACTGCTGCAATAATTGCAATAATAATACCCCAGTTTGCAGCTGAGCAGTCAAGAGCCTTTCTTATAGCCTCAGGCATTAGAATAGCTGCTGATGCCTTAATATCCTTGCTGGCTTCACCACCGCCAACCTTGTGAACAGCCTCGATATTTACCACATAGTTTGACAAATAAAAGGCAATCCAGTTAAACATAATAAAAGAAAGTACCTCGTGTATACCTCTTTTAACCTTTAACACGCCTACTATTAAGGACCAGCACATACCAGCCAAAGCTGCAAGAAGTAAACAAACGATTCCATGAAGAACAGGTGGCAGATTAAGGAAAATACCAGCTACAGCAGCCACCATAGCACCTATTACAAACTGTCCTTCAGCACCAATATTAAATACACCTGTTTTAAATGAAAAAGCAACTGACAAGCCTGTAAAAATAATAGGTGCAGCATATGTAAGTGTCCAGATCCAATACTTTGGCTTGCCAATTACACCATCAATAAGCTTGCCATATGCAACAGCTGGAGATATATCAGCAATCATCAAGAAAATAGCTCCAACTATAAATCCAATAATAATGGCTATGATTGTATAAAGGAAGTTTGAATCAATTATACTTTTTTTCTTAGACATCCTTTTTACCTCCTGCCATCAATATTCCGAGTTCCTTTTCATCAGCATTTTGTCCTTCAACAACACCTGTTATCTGGCCATCGAAGATAACTTCGATTTTATCTGATAAACTCATAATCTCATCAAGCTCAAAGGATACTAAAAGTACCGCTTCGCCCTTGTTTCTTTGCTCAACAATGTTCTTATGAACGAATTCTATAGCTCCAACATCAAGACCTCTGGTTGGATTAACGGCTATCAGTAGGTCCTTATCATTTGTAATCTCTCTGGCAATAATAACCTTCTGCTGATTTCCACCTGATAAGAATTTTGCAGGCTTGCTTTCTGAGCCTCTTGGTCTAATATCAAAGTCATCCTGAAGCTTTGTTGCATTGTTTCTGATAACATCTCTTTGAAGAATGTTCTTCTTTGCAAATGGCTCTTCAGTATAATGCTGAATAATCAAGTTATCTTCAACTGAATAATCAAGAATCAGTCCATGCTTTTGTCTATCTGCAGGAATTGATGAAACTCCAGCATCAAAGGTCTGCTTTGGAGTCTTGTTAATAACCTCTTCGCCATTAACAATCACACTACCAGAATCAGCCTTTTTAAGACCTGTGAGGATTTCAACAAGCTCTGTCTGTCCGTTTCCGTCTACACCTGCCAGACCAACTATTTCGCCAGCCCTAACTTCTATGTCAAGGCCCTTTAGTATCTCAACGCCACGATAATCCTTTGCATGTAAATCCTTAACAGAAAGAACCACATCGCCTGGCTCCTGCTTTTGCTTGTCTACTACGAAGTTTACCTCACGACCAACCATCATTGCCGCGAGCTCATTTTCATCTACTTCCTTTACATTGACAGTATCTATATATTTGCCCTGTCTAATGATAGTACAGACATCAGCGCAGGCTGTAATTTCTTTTAACTTGTGAGTAATCAAAATAACTGACTTGCCATCAGCTGTCAGATTATCAATGATTACCATTAATTCCTCTATCTCCTGAGGTGTAAGTGAAGCAGTAGGCTCATCAAGAATAAGTGTATTGGCTCCTCGATACAATACCTTTAATATCTCAACTCTCTGCTGCATTCCTACAGAAATATCCTGGATTTTTGCATCTGGGTCAACATCCATTCCGTATTTCTTTGAAAGCTCTTCAACCTTTTGTCTTGCAGACTTCTTATCTACAAAGATTGCTTTTGTTGGTTCAACGCCCAAAACTATATTTTCAGTTACAGTAAATGGCTGAATAAGCATAAAATGCTGATGTACCATACCAATTCCCAGCTCAATAGCCTTCTTTGGTCCATCAATAACCTCCTGTTTACCATCTACAAATATCTGGCCACTTGTAGGCTGATACAAGCCATAAAGAACGTTCATAAGAGTAGACTTACCCGCTCCGTTTTCACCCAAAATAGCGTGAACCTGTCCCTTTAGAACTCTCAGATTTATATGATCATTTGCAGTAAAATCGCCAAACTTCTTGACAATATCTTTCATATCAATGACCACTTTTGTCTCGTCAACGTGACTCGTGTGCTCCACTATGTTTCCTCCTGTTTATTGTTATTATTAGCTAGCTGATTACTGTGCCCTCAAAGCCCATATCTTCAAGCATATTTTCTATTGTCTGCAAGTACTTGTCTGAAGGAGACGGCATATCCCTATACTCTGCCCTGACTCCCATCGGCCTGTACTTTATCAGTTTAAAATGAAAACTCTTTTTTTCTGTAATGTTTAATATGTGATTAGCCAAAGCTAACACACTTTTCATACCATTGTATAGTCTGGGTGCAATAACACACCTTATCTCAAAAAGCTTATCAAGCGATATTAAATAATCGAGGTTCTCCAAAACCACCTTATTACCAGCGCCTGTAACATTAATATGATCAGCCTCATCATATGCCTTTACATCCAGCATGACGCCATCTGTATATTCTAAAAGCTTTTCCTTGCCTTTGAAGGGAATTGTACCATTTGTATCGATTAACGTTGTAAGTCCCAGGGCCTTTACCTTTCCAAACAATTCCGTCAAAAAATCTGAATTTAACATACATTCTCCGCCAGAAACTGTAACACCCCTGATAAATGGCATCTGCTTTTTTATTTCTTCAATGACCTGGTCAACAGTCATATCAGTCACACCGGACAAATCATTTTCAAAACCTGCTAGTGCATCTAGTTCATGGCCGACCTTTTCATTAGCACTAATTATCGGTCTGGTCTCTGGGTTATGACAATACTTGCAGTCAATATTACAGCCTTGAAAAAAGATAGCAGTTCTATTTCCTGGTCCATCAACACTTGAGAATGGAATTATCTTATTAACTACAGCCATTATCTGACCTTACGCTCTAAAATCTTGCCGTTTTGCTTTGCTCCCATACCAAGTGCAGTAGTGTCCTGCAATACAGCATTTCCAGCTTCAAGCTTTTCTATCTCTGAGCGTTTTACCAGATAGCCTGTAATTCTTATTACGTCGCTATCACTTGAATAAAAAGACAAATATCTAAGATCCTTTTCAAAGGCGCCCTTAACAATATCCAAAACATAATCCTTATTCTTGTGAACAGTAATGTCTACAGGGATAATATCTCCTGTGCCAGAAGGAAAATACTTGTGGAAATGACTCAAAACAAGCAAATGGTCAATAAGCTCTTTTGGCTCCTCACCAATAGGTATTCTGGTACCTGGCGCAATACCTACATCCTCAGCAATGCCTACCTGTGCATGTAAAAGGAAATGTCCATTTGTCGCCTCACAATATTTATTAAAATGCTTATTGTTGAAATCATCAATAATATCCATAATCTCAACTCCAAGCTTAGTAGCTTCATCTGAATTGCCAAATCTGCCCTCTATTCCCTCTTTTTCAAAAAGAACATTAACAGCATCAGCAAGACCTACAAGACCAAACATTGCAGAGAATTTATCCCTTGAAATGAGGCCTTCCTTAGCCAGGAAATTGTTCTCAAAAAAGCCTGATTCCTCTACCTCAAAGGCAATTCTTGCATCCATATATCTGGCCATTATATCCATAACATATGGAAGCTGGTTATTCTTAAAATCTTCTATTGATGAAGATCTTTTTGCTATATTTCCAAGTATCAGTCTGCAAAGCGTATAGGAGCCGCCACCTATGTATAATCCGTTATAGCAGCTTGCTATAGCATAATCTGATGAAAATTCTGATGAAAACATCTTATGATTTGCAAAGCTTGGCTTTGCGCTATGAAGAGCGCAGTTTACAGCTGCTAGGGCAAAATCATCATCTGTAATATCTTTATCATACTTTAATGATATATTAGGAACCGCATTCTCCAGCTCTGCTTCCACCTCAAGAATCAGATATCCTGCTCTCGTAGGCTTCGGTCCAAGATTTGCATGAGAAAATGAATCAAGTATCGTTCTATCAATCTGCGTAAAGAAAAGCTTTAAATGCTTTTTAATAGTTTCATCATCCATGCCGTCCAAAAATGGATCAAGCAAATAATCAAGGCTACCCAAATAAACCGGATAATTAGTAACAGATGGCACATGCTTATATATAATCAAAAGAGCATTCAGAGCCTCAAAAAAATCCTGTGGTGGATCTAACTGTAAAAAGTCTGAGCCTTCTTTAAAAAACTTCTCATAATCCGGAATAATGTATCTTGGTCTGAGCGGTGCATGTCCTTCAAAAAGGTCGCAGAAGCATCGGCTGTCTGCATCGCAGTAAAGCACATCATCTATACCCTCTGGCAAATCCAAAACCTCTAAAAGTCCATCAGCTGCATTAGCCAGATTTGTCACCTTCTGCTCATGCGTCAAGGTCGGATTCTTTATTATAGAAAGAATTTCCTCACGTGTATTTTCAACTCTTTCCATTGTGATTGGTCTCATACCTTCCTCCTTACTGCAATCGCTCAAAAGCGCACAAAAAAGCACTCTTTATTATACATAAAAAGTGCCTTTCAAACAACCTTATTATATTAATAATCAAACTGACCTGACATTTTACAAAGTCTGCCTACTGTGTCTTCAGCCCAGGCATATCTGGACATATAAATTCCGTTAAAAGCTTTTTTCGCTTCTTCATCACCTGATAGCATATTCAGATAATCACAATTTACCTTAGATGTATCAAGGCTAAAATAGTATTCATCTTTTCTTAAAATATCCAGGGCTCCATGATTTTCCAGTTCTCTTTCCATCTCACGAGTTATTTTGGACATATAATCAGCTGTATTTTTGTCATACTCTCTGTCTTCAAAAATTTCAACAGCAATTTCTCTTCTGGAAATATTCTGTCCTGCCTTGTCAACGATTACTGCCAGACATTCCTTCGCCTTTGTTCTTGCAAATTTAACCGGCACGCCATCAACAAATACCTCAAAGGCACCAAAGCATTCTATTTTAACCCTTGGCGCATCTTTATTTTCAACAGGATTTCTAAGATTATCAAGCTCCTTTTTGACTGCAGTTTCAGAAACAGGCTTTAAAACATAGCCACTTGCATGAATCTTCATCGCATCCAGTCCAAAGTCTGGATATGCTGTTGCAAATATAATATTAATTTTAGGATTAATTTCTATCAGTTTTTCAGCAAGTTCAACTCCATTCATCTGTGGCATTTCTATATCCAAAAACGCAACATCTACAGGATTTGACTTTACGTATTCAATTGCATCATTTGGCAGATCAAAGGATTGTAGCTGACAATCTGGCTTTGCAGCCATTATTGCCTCTTCCATAAAAAATTGTGCTGCTTTCTCGTCATCTACCGCTATTATTCTCAATCCCATTTCTTTACATTACTCTCTTACTAGCATCTTTTTTATATCAAATCTTTTAGGCAATATAATAGTTGCTATCGTACCAACTCCAGGCCAGCTTTTTATTACTAGCTCGCCTCCCGCTATTTTATTAATTCTAGTTTCAACATTTTGAACACCCACATGACGCCTGCCATCATTTTTGTTACCAACATTATTTATATCAAAGCCCACTCCATCATCCTGGATTTCAATATAACTCTTGTTGTTTTCATTCCAGGCTGAAACTATTATAGTACCGCCCTCAGGCTTTTTCAGTATTCCATGCTTTAAAGCATTTTCTACCAATGGCTGAACCGTGAATGCCGGAACATCTATATCCTCATCTTTTATATTGTACTCTATGTGAAGTCTGTCTCCAAAACGTCTCTTACATATAGCAATATAATTATCAACATTCTGTATGCATTCTTCTATAGTTTCTGTTCTATCCTGATTAAGATTGTCTGTATTATTTCTCAGATATACTGCCAGCTCATCAATAGCTGCCATAGCTTCTTTAGGATCCTCATGGCACAAAAATTTAATCGTGTTTAAAGTATTGTAAATAAAGTGAGGTCTTACCTGAGCTAAAACTATCTCGCTTTGAAGTCTTTGCAGTTCACTATCATTATGCTCTCTTAATTTAGCCTGTTCTATTTGGAAATTATAAAAAGCAATCAAAACACATATAGTAACCGCTGTATTTATTATATCAAGTCCATAATAAAAAATCTGAGCTGCAACAGCAGAAACAAGTATAATAATGTATATAATCAAATGTCTTATATACATTGTC
Source organism: Lachnospiraceae bacterium (assembly GCA_045628025.1). Taxonomy (GTDB): domain Bacteria; phylum Bacillota; class Clostridia; order Lachnospirales; family Lachnospiraceae; genus Pseudobutyrivibrio. Next base: position 85,697 of record JAZQOU010000010.1, read on the forward strand.
TGTAAGTACTTTCTTTTACTAATAACCAGGGCAAATAATATGATAAGCTGTAATGCATACAAAAATATCATCAAATCAAATCCATCACCTCTATAGTATGCATTATTCTTATCAAAATAAAAGGCATAGCCTGTAATTAACGAACTAACAATCAAAATCCCTTCTATTAAGGCAGTTAGTCCCGCCGCATTAACATAAGGCATACTTTCTTTTCTATGCCCTTCCTCTAATAAAAAATAGATGTATAAGCAAAATAACAGTTCGACAAACAAATCCATTAGCAGACTAGCTACAATAGTTATCCTTGACATGAACAGACCTATTGCTCTTGGGTCTCCTCTAAAATACCAGGAAAAAGCCTCAACTATTAGCAAAAATCCATTTAACAGTTCAATAAAAAACAGAATTCTTGCAGCCTGCTTATTAGGGCTTTTACCAGCGGCTGTTACTCCCGCAGCCAAAAAACAGATAAGTGCCCCCCATATTTCTAGTGGAATATTAATATTATAATACTCAGTCATCTTCGAATAATTCCTCTGGTGTTGGATTCTTAATATATTCAGCAATCACCTCTGGTGGCTGTGGCCAGCTAAAGAGTATTCCCTGATAGTATCTGACGCCAGCCTTTTTAATATTATCGTACATCTCAATTGACTCTATACCTTCTACGACAATATCTTTTCCAAGAGCTTTAATTAGTTCAAATTCTTTTTTCATAATAATGCCCGCATTTTTATCGTCAAAATACGACCATACAAGCTGCTTATCGAACTTGATAATATCAAAAGGAAATCTAACAAGATATGAAATATTTGAATAACCCGTTCCATAATCATCAAGCGCAAATCTTGAGCCTACACTCATAAGCTTTTCCATTGCTTCAAAAACGGCTTCAGGAGAATCAGCAGTAGCTGATTCAGTAATTTCAAAGCATATCATTTTAGGAGGAATGCCAAAATCCTCCATTGTATTCATAAACTTATTGATTACCTCTGGATATGTCAGCTCAATTGGAGACAAATTTACATCTATGCATCTTACAGGGCAATTCTTCATCGGCAGCAGATAGTCCTTTATAAAGCAACAAACTTGTCTGAATACCACCTGTCCGAGTTCAACAATCAGTCCAGTCTCTTCGGCTATCGAAATAAATTCATCTGGTGGAATCTTTCCAAGTACCGGATCTGTCAGTCTTGACAATGCCTCCAAGGCCCTTAGCTGACCAGTTACAGCATCATAAATAGGCTGAAAATGAACAACCAAGCTGTCCTCTTCAATACCCCTTCTAAGCGCATCCTCAACATCAATCTTTCTCTTCCAGTTTGTGTAAAGTTCATCATCTACATATATTACATTTTGACCACTTGTTCTTTTCAGCTTATAAAACAGATAATCGCAGATTGAGAGCAATGAAGTATAATCAAAGCAATATGTTGGATACTCTATAACAGCTATATCACATTCCAGCATAACTCTTGAATGATTTCTCAGTCCCCAGCTAGTTATAAATCTATTGTTAATATAAAGAACATCCTCTCTAACATCATCCATTCTGCCCTTTTTTATAATAGCAAAGGTCTCATCAGAAACTCTGTAAACCGTCTTATTTACATTCAGCTTTAAGAACATAGCAACAAATCGTAAAAGCTCTTCGGCTCCCACGTGACCAACATCATTCCTTATACGATCAAATCTTGAAATATTAATAAAAATAACACTATAGTCGTTCTTTTTATTCCAGTTTTCCATGCGTCGCGATAAGGCTTCCTTGTTATTACAGCCAGTCATTTTATCAATAAAGCTGTTTGGATTTTCCATGGAAACATATAGCATAAGAATTGCAATTGCATCAAAAAGACCTATAACAAGACTAAGTCTAAATAAAAACTGCAGAATAACGCCTGCCACAACAAAGCCTACTGCTGCAACAATAGTATACGCTTCGTAGTTTAGGAACGATCTTCTTCTCAAGAAAAGCAGAACAATAATGAGTATCATATATATAACGTAATATGAATATCCCATATTCGATAAAGAACCCTGATGATACCCCGATTCATCAAAATAGAAATAGCCATCGCCAACTATTGGTGTAGCAATGGTTACAATAAGATTAAATACGAACAATGTCGTAATAAGTATTACGTATTTAGACGAAAAATGAACATTATGAGCTGTATATGTAAAAATAAACAGCGCAAAACAATAAAGCAGTGTTGCCTGACATATAAAATATATGTCAGCAACTGCTACATTAATCCACTTTGGTACAGTGTCGTACCTGAGTAACAATTCACAACTAATAAGATCTGTCAGCGAAAACAGCATCTGTGACCAGACAGTTGCAATAAAAACCTTTGCATCTGCCCTATAGAGCTGTCTTTTCATCTTGCTATCTACAAGAATAAATATAAGTATAAGTGTTGCTGCCAGTTCGAAATAGTAGTTGTAATTTGTCATTTATTCACCCACTCCATAATTTGCCTTTACGCTAGCCAACGCTTCATCCATGACATTATCATAAAAGGCCATGTCCTCGTCCCATGCAATATCAGAATGAGCATTTATACCTAATTTGTCAACTATAAAACCACCTATATAATCTGTTATTTTAACAGCGCCAAATACATTGATATGACTAGCCTCAGCATTATCTGTTGATGCGTCATAATTCATTGCTGTATAAACAGACTCTTCGTTACAGTCAATATAAACATCATCATGCTCATTGGCATAATTAAAAAGAGCATTATGCATTGATGAATCAGCAATATTCGTTGGAGTTGTAACAAAAATAAGTAATATATTATTTTCCTTACACAAAGCGTCAATTCTGTTTGCGTAGTCAACCATTATATCCATAAGTGGCTTTGGTGACGCAGCTTCATCAATCACGATAGGACCGAATGGCTCCTCTGTATTAATCATAGTCAATGGATTTTGACCCTTCAGCTGTGTATTTTTCACCACTTCATTATAATGAAAATCACCATAATTCAGGCTTGACCATCTGCCATGATAACGAATGTTTGGCAAATAATAGCTTAGCTTATTGTGTTGTACATCAATATCACAAACCTCATCTACTGCTGAAGCCTTTACCTTTGACCATTTCATAGCATCTAAAGGCTTTCTGATACAAACCTCATCACTATTAAGTACTTCAGGCTCACCTCCACCAGGTCTGTTTTCAAAGAAAGCACTGGTTTCAATGACTACAGCCTTTGGCTTCTGAAAACGAAGAGCCTCCATTAGCCAGTAATAGCTGGTAAAAAATGACTGCTGTTCACAAGAAAGATTATAGCTGGTAATGCCAAAATCCTTGTAAAGCTGCTGAGGAGAAAAGGCTGACTGACCACGGCTTGAACCCATAAAAATCACATCAACTGTATTATCCTCTAGCTCGTAAAATCCTGAGTAGGTAGATGTAGTAGCCCACTCATTATAATCATAAATCTTTGGTGTAAAGACCTTAAAATATACCGATAAAAGAAGCCCAATTATCACAACAAGTGCCAGGCATCTAACCAAAAATGATGTATGTCCCTTCATTAGAATCCTCCATATAAAAAGGCAGAAGCATCAAAGCCTGAGCCATATGTACCAAATGTAATAATTGCAAAAATAACTACTATATAAATGAAAAATCTTCCAACAATAGTACGTCTTGCCACCATTTCAGATAAAGAATATCCTGCCTCCTGCAAATGACTGATAACAATAAGCGCTATGGTACATGCAAGAAGAATTCCCATTTCCATCCAGTCAAGTCCAAGATTTGTAAGTGATCCATCTAAAAGAATCCATGGATTGAAGGTTGTGAAAAGTGACTTGTACATTCTTAAACCATCTTTAAAATTTGTTGCTTCAGCAAAGGTTGTAGCAAATGCAAAGCAAAGGAATGTAAATATTCTTCTAATAGCTGTAAGTGATCTTGGTCTTTCATACAATCCCAAGGCGCTTGCACATTTCTTTTGAACAGGTCTTGTAACCTCACCACATATCATCATAAGTGCCATCATTACACCCCAGCTGACATAGGTTAAAGAGCTACCATGCCAGAAGCCAGAGAAGGCAAATGTTATAATTAGATTTAAGAATTTCCTTGCCTTGCCTTTTCTGCTGCCGCCAAGTGGAAAATAAATATAATCTCTGAGCCAGCTTGAAAGTGAGATATGCCATCTAGCCCATGTCTCGCTAACAGACTGTGCAAGGAATGGTCTGTGGAAATTCTCATCAAGCTCTATTCCAAACATATTTGCAACACCACGTGAAATAGATGTGCAGGCTGCAAAGTCTGTGTATACTCTCAATGAATTAAAGATTACTGCTATTACTACAAATAATCCAGGATAGTTTGCCTGATCAAAATAGCCATTATCACCTCTGTAGATTGCATTAACTACCACAATAGCCTTATCTGCAATCATAAGCTTCAAGAAAAATCCATAGAGTATTCTGTAAAAGCCCCTAATAAACATCTGCTCGTTGAATTTATGACCTTCATTCAGCTGATGTCCCAGTCTATTATGTCTTGGAATTGGACCCTGAATAATCTGTGGAAAAAAGGTTGTATAAAGAATAAATTTAAACACATTATTTTCAGCCTTTGTTTTTCCCTTATATAAATCAACAAAGTACGAAATAATCTGTAATGTATAGAAGGATGCTCCAAGTGGAACAATAATAGATAAATTATTATCCTGTAAAAAGTCCTTGAATACTGCTGTGTTTTTTCCAATAAGCCAAATCAGTCCAACTACAATAACCCCTATTGACATTGCACATTTTGACTTCTTGTCCTCCGATTTTTCTATCCATCTTCCCATAAAATATGAAAAAACAGATATTGCCATTACCATAAGAAAAGCTCTCTTATCGGCAATCAGATAAAAAGACAGTGAACCTATAAGCAATACAACCCAGCGATACTTTACTGGCATAATATAATAGGCCAAAAGCACCACTATTAAAAAGATATAAAATGCAAATGATACGTAAGTCATTTTTCCTCCTAAACTAAACCATCAAACAAACAATCGTCAGTATATCAACTACTATCATCCCTGAAAAGCAATACATTTTAACATTCAGTCTTCTATGCTCTTTTTTGTGATAAATAATCCCAAGCATAAAAGGAATCAGCGCCGGCAAAAAATAGCGTCCCTGAACGCCCAGAATAGTAGGACTCATAAAAGGTGTCCAGTATAATAGCATTGCAAACATTACAAGAAAGCCAATCAGTAAAGAATCCAGTATCATAAAAGCTCTTAGCTTCCTGCCAATAACCGGCTTTTCTGTAGTATGCAAAGCAGATATTATCAGAATAACAAAAGCAAGCTTTGTGACAATCGGCCAGATTTCCTGATCGAGCCAGCCAAGCTTTCCACCCATAAGCTGATATAAATATTCTGATTTATTCATCCACAAAGTGTTTGAATATACCAGCAAAAGTCCCAATGGATTTTTCAGATAATCAGCTGCAGATGCACCAATAGCATCCATGTATTCTATATAGTTCCACCTGTTAAAGGCTGCTATCAAAGAAGTTGTCACCCCAAAGTATGTTGCTATTATAAGTAGCACAATAACAGCCATCAAAATGCCTATAATAGTTTTCCTGCCACGCTTTGTCCTGTAAAAACCTTTGTCTAACGCAGCAAGTGCCAAAAGAATTAAAGGCGAGTATACAGCCCCTTTTGTTGTCAAAAGGACAAGTGCAGAAATAATAAATAATACAACAGACACCTTGTCTGTCTTCTTTTCATATATCCAGCTCAAGGATATTGCTATCACAAGCATAGCTGAAGCAAGCAGCATACTGTCATAAGACAATGAACCTGCCTGTTGAATGGTAATTGGCAATAATAAAAGAACTGTCATCAACTGCTTTGCCATAGGCATACGATATATCGCATAGCCTGCTGCAGTCCAAAAAACCAGAATGTTGGCGGCGCAACCAAGTAGTAGCATCCAACTTCTCGACAATCCAAGTACTCTTGCAATAAAAATTCCAATTGCTTCTGGTATATAAGCCATAACATAGCCTGTATTATCAATATAGCAAAAGGCCAGTGCCTTCATATCAGCATCAGGTTTTGTCTTAAGACCACCAATGAATGCCTCTCGACGTATATCATCAATGATATAATCACTGCTTTCATCTGGAATATCACAGCTTCTCATTTCTAAATATTCGTCATAAACCTGACCACCTAATATATAATCAGTCAGTGCATATGCACTTTTATAATGGTCAAAAGAATCAGGCACACCAAATGGTGTAAGAATAAACATTAAAAATAAACTTAAAATAACACCTGCAATCGGAACAATAATGTGTAATTCTAATTTCTTCAGTTTATCTAAACTCATCATGTGCGCACTCTAGTGCAGCGGCTATTACCTTATCCATGTCGTAATATTTGTACTGCCCCAGTCTACCACCAAATATTATGTTTTCTTCTTTATCTGCAAGCTCCCTGTACTTTTCATAAAGAGCATTATTTTTATCGTTGTTAACAGGATAATATGGCTCTACACCTGGCTCCCACTCTCTTGAATACTCTTTCGAGATAATGGTTGTAGGGCCCTTACCATACTCAAAATGCTTGTGTTCAATAATTCTTGTATATGGAATCTCTTTTTCAGTATAATTTACAACTGCATTTCCCTGATAATTTTCAACATCATGCTTTTCAGTCTCAAAGTAAACTGATCTATACTCTAATGGACCAAAGCATGAATCATAGTATTCATCGATCTGTCCTGTAAATACCAGCTTATCATACTCAGCCTGACTGCCATCTGAAAGAGTAATTGTCCTGGTAGCTTTATCTACTGCCTCAAAGAAATCAATACCGGTCTCAACCTTCGCACCCGATAAAAGCTTTTCTACTATAGCTGTATAGCCACCAATAGGTATTCCCTGATATCTATCATTAAAGTAATTATTATCGTATGTAAATCTAAGAGGAAGTCTCTTAATAATAAAAGCTGGCAATTCCTTACATGGTCTTCCCCACTGCTTTTGTGTGTAGCCATTTATCAGCTTTTCATAAACATCTCTTCCGACAAGTGATAAAGCCTGTTCCTCGAGGTTTTTAGGCTCTGTAATATTCAGCTCCTTTATCTGACTTGCAATAATATTCTTAGCCTCTTCAGGAGTCCTGATGCCCCACATTTTACTAAAGGTATTCATATTAAATGGAAGATTATAAAGCTCGTCCTTATATATTGCCACAGGAGAATTAATATAATTATTAAACTCAGCGAACTGATTTACATAGTCCCATACATTCTTGTCACTGGTATGAAAAATATGCGCACCATATACATGCACATTAATATCATCCTCATTTTTTGTATAAATATTTCCAGCTATATGATCACGCTTATCAATAACAAGACAGCTTTTCCCCTTGTTCATTGCTTCATGCGCAAATACGCTGCCAAAAAGTCCCGCACCAACTATTAAATAATCGTATTTCATATTTTATCTCCAATCCATACTCTTATATTAAACAAAACTCAACCTATATATTTTATCAAACGCACCAACTAATGTCTATTAGTACTCATTCATTGCAAAAGCCACTCCCAAAAATCTATATAGCTTCAGCTTCTTTGAAAGCGCACTTCTATGATAATCATTTTCCTCTATATTCATATATTCCAGGCACTTTGAAAAGTCCTTTGTATAGCTTCTGAAAACACTTTTTCTATATTTGAAGGGATGTCTTTTAGAAAGTATCTTCTCCAGCATAATCAGCATTCTATCTCCCATGTTTGCATACAAAGCCTCTAGCATTTTAGTGGTATTTTTCGCATTGCCTTCAGCTATAGCCTTGCTCATTTTTTGAAAAGCCAGAAACTCTGTTGTTTCTCTTTCTGTTACTCCATGCTTCTTTTCAAGTGCTATAGCCCCCTCTGAATCTAAATGGTATATATATCTTGTCTTCATCGTAGAGCAAACGTAAAGCTTTTGTTTTGCTTCCATTGCCAAAAGATATTTAACAAGAAATAATCTGTCTTCATTATAATGAATTTCTTCATCAAACCTTATGCCAGCTTCAGCCATAAAAAGCTTGTTCCACACATATCCCTGATAAAATTCCACCTTAAACAGTCTCTCAATAAAGGCTTCTATACCAATCAAAAATGCACCATCGCTCACCATTAGTCCCTGTCTTGATTCGTCTCCAGTAAGTTCATAATCACAATAAACAAGACCACAGTTTTCGTCACATGAATATTCCTTCAAAAGCTCTTCTAAATAATTGTCTGGAATCTCATCATCACAATCCAAAAAGAGTAAGTATTCTCCGTTTGCATAGTCTATTCCCATATTTCTCGCAGCCGACACACCAGGCTTTTCCTGTCTCAACACATGTATTGAAACATCATAGTCCTTGTTAGCATAGTTCTTTAAAAGATGTTCATAGCTTCCATCACTGCTATTATTGTCTACAATAAAAAGCTCGAAATCGCGCAAAGTCTGCGCCATAATCGAGCTTATCATTCTATCAACGTATTTTTTTCCATTGTATACAGGTACTATTATTGAAATCATAGCTATACCTCTCAAAAGTTATTATTTCATCCAAGCACAAACCTATTCCTCAGGTATATAATCTAACGTCTCATTTGTATCTGACTCAGCCTCAAAACCACCCTCATTTGAAAAGCTATCAGCCTCAAAACCTGTCTCAAAGCCACCCTCATTCAAAAAGCTATCAGTCTCAAAACCAGTCTCAAAGCCAGCCTCAGTCGAAAAGCCATCAGTCTCAAAACCACCCTCAAAGCCAGTCTCAGCCGAAAAGCTATCTGCTTCAGAATAATCATCCACCTGATCCATGTTTTCAGCCTCCGCTTCTCCCAAAATAGCAGAAATATCTACAGCATTCATATTTGAAACATCAATATTGTTCTGCGCAAGAAAATCATCGTATGCATCATTTGACAGGTTTTCTCTATCTCCACCATCATTTTCCCAAAAGGTATGATTTTTGCCATCATCCTTTTCTATTTTTTTCAGACCTAGTGCCTCAAACTTGTCATTTTTGTCACTATCTATTTCCAGCGTATCTTCTGGATTTCCGCTAGTCTGGAACCACTTGATTAATGGTGACTCATATTTACTTCTACGTGCCTTGTTGCGACCTTCAACAGTATCGCTAACAAATTCCATAGTTCTTTTCATCTATTACCCCTTTACGCCCAATTACAATTAATAATTCAGGTTAATAATTATAATTCCAAATACCTTTTCCAAAACTCAAGATTCGTGTATTCGCTCTTTCTGCTTTCCCATTCAAGAGCTTTTTTCTTATAAGTAAACAATATTATAAATGTATCCTTTATGCAACGACAAACACGTGGAATAAACATGGAATATTGTTTTTTTAGCCAATAACCCATTTTTCTATTCTCATCATAGAAATATAATCTCTTGGTTCTATAGGTCGCTCCTGTGTCATATATACCTATGACTCTTTCTTTATTATGGGCTGGAAGCAGCCAGCAAAGGGCTGATAAAACTGCTGCATGAGGCAGCTGCTGTTCTACACCATTATTTTCAATTTTGCTAAGGTCAATTCCAACAGGCTCTTCATACTTTATATTTCTAGCGGCCAAATCTGCGTGCTTTTCAATAGGATCAAGCTGCATAAAGTAATCTACACCCTTAAAGAAATCCTCAAGTCCCTCTGCAAATCTGTCACCAGAATCATATCTGTAAAGAATCAGTTCCTGAGCATAAACGCCAAAAAATCTAATAGCTACTGATAGTGTCTTTGCTTTTATTGGAAGACCTGCTGCAGCAATCAGAAGATTTCGCATATCATAATAATTCATTGCAATAGGCTGCTTGTTAAAGCCATATGGATGCCATACGCAAAGGCCATTCATCATAATTGTGCCATTAGCTGAGTTTCTGGTGCCATACTCTATGTCATCATAATGAATAAACTGAGGCAAAGGCAAATTATCCTCTGTAATGACTTCTGTCGGAATGCAGCTATACCACCAGCCACTGTATCTGATATTATTTTCATATTCGTTAGCTGCAACAGCCACAGCCTTTCTCATGTCCCAGCCATGATTAAAGCTTGTTATCAAAATACCCTCAAAATTGGCTCCACATTCGAACTGCTGATATCTCTTTTTAAGCTCCAGCATAGCTCCGGCAACGGTTGCTTTTTTATACTCCGCCTTTACCATGCGAAGCAGTGTATAGGTTCTTTCAATAACATTACAGTCAAGCTCTATGTCATCATCCATTAAGATTATGTGAGAAAAGTCACCTGGGCGATTAAAAATCGACTCTATCATTGTTCTGGTAAAGCCACCTGCTCCACCAGCATTTTTATTGTAAAAAAGCTTTACCTTGTCAGAATTGAACAAATCAAGTGACAGGGTCTGACCATTATCTGAGATGCAGACCTCTAAATGTCCATATAATGGCGATGCCTGATTATTAATCAGTTCTTCCAAAATCTGACTCACATTTTTCTTTACAGACTCTTCACGCTTAAAGGTGCAGATACCTAATACTATGTTTACATTGTTTAGCTCTTCTTCAGCTATTTGTGTTTCATAATAACCTGACACTAATGTAAAATCGCCATTTGTCCTCTGGATATCGACATATAATATGCCTTCCTCTGAAAGCTCATTGAATTCTACAACAGCCCTGTTCCCTTCCCAGAAAACATTAGCTGATGCTTCACTTATCTTTGACTCTATTCCATCAAGATACTCATCTTCTTTTGGCGAGTAAACATCCACAACCTTAGTCTTTGAACCAACTGCCGTATAAGCTTTAATTGTTGGATAAGCATTCTCTACGTTTTCAAATTCCAGAACCAACTTTAGGTTTGTAAGCTTTGTATATTTTCTCCACTTACCTATTGAAAATGAATTGAAATATGTATCTAAAGAAAGGCCTGTGTCAGCCTCTCTGAAATACATTTCTGTATCCGTGCATATTCCTTTTCTTGGAAATAATATATTTTGTAATATCATTTTCTAGCCCCTTTTAACTAAAAGCGATTTTGCCTGTCTATATATCATCTTGAATTCATCAGTTTTAAAATACAAAAGCAGTATAAGTCCATTGTATACAAATATACATATCAGCAGCTTAATAAGTACTTCTGCAAAGCCACCCATGGTGCAAAGGCTACACAAATAGTATGTAAGTCCACCACAAACAGCCAGGGTAGCAGCCTGAACAATGTACATTCCTACAAACATAGACATTTTTTCTTTAAATCCGTGCTTGTATATTACATAGGCCTCAACCCACACACAGATACCAATATTGCTAACCAGGGTTCCAATAAAAATACCCATTATTCCCATTTTTACAACGAGCAATAATGATACTATCAGATTAACAAGCACCTCTACTGCCGGCTTGTATCTGTCATACCAAAAAAGTCCTAGTGCATCCCTAAAGGTAAGTGTCATCTTTCTGGAGCCACGAATGTAAAAATTCACAACAAATATCAGTACAATATCCATTGTAAATGTATAGTCAGCTCCAACCCAGGCCTCAATAAATGGATTGTATAGTACTAAAAATGCTACTGAACAAAAGCTGTATGCCCAAAAGCTCATAAAATTAAGCGCCTTGTATGTCTTATAAACCTTATGAGATTCTTCTTCCACACCAAGATTTCCAATGCTTGCTGTAAAAGAACCCATTGCTCCATTTAATAGAGTTGTAATAGATGACTGAATCATCAAATAATTAGAATATATACCAACTGATTTCAGTCCTACAAAGGCTGACATCAGAATATTGTCCGTATTGTTTACAACAACATCACCCAGTCTATGCATAAACATAGCGGAAATATTTTTAAATATTCCCTTCTTTACCTCAGGCTCAGGCATTGATTTTTTATCTGCCTTAAGATATGGGTACATTCTGTTTGCGACTATTGCAATTATCACATTTGTAGCAACATTACACACAATTTGAACCAGTAAAAATGCCACAAAATCATGCATAGCCACAAGAACTATCATCTGTATAATAAACTGAAGACTCATTAACCCTGCAGTAATCAAGGTTGTAATATAAGCCTTTTGATGAGCCTCTATAATCGCTCTTTTATAAGAAAAAAAGTATGAGCTGACTGTGTTAAAAAGATACAAAAGATATATAAGCGTCAGATTATCAATGTAGCTTGTATCGCCCTTGATCAACACATCCAAAAATGGTGTCAATATAAGGCCTAAGGCAGCAACAACAATAGCGACCCAGGTATATAACCTTTTGTAAAGATTCATTATCTGCTGTATCTGCGCTGTGTTTTGTTCAGAAACAGGCTTGTACAAATAGTATGACATAGCTGTTCCAATACCAAGCTCTGCCAAAGACAGCACAGTCAAAACATTGGTAAAGAGTCCTGCTACACCCAAATATTCAGCTGATAAAGCATAAATGAATACAGTTCTGGCTACAAAAGACAGCACAACATTTATAAGCTGACTACCAGTAAACGCTATGAAATTTAGTGCCGAATTTTTTGTACGCATTGTTGTCTCAGTTACCTTTTTATTTCTTGCCTTTTATACTCGTCTCTTATTCCAGTTCTTCCTGCCTTACAATCTGCAATCACATCTTTTAATAGCTGCATATTATATTCGCCCTGCTCCTTCTTTTTGGTCGTTAAACTCATAAAAAAGCTGGCAATATAAAACAGTCTGTATTCAAACAAAATTAATGCAGCTGCATCTGCTCCCAAATGCTCCTTTGCCGTAAAGTATCTGTTTCTATAGCCGTAATACTGTCTCCAGGTAATCCTGTCCAAAAGGCCCTGTCCCTTTTCAGGCAGCCTGGTCTTATGATTTAAAACAGCTTTAGGATTTACCTTTATTTTGCAGTGACTAAAAAGTCTAAGGCAATATTCTGAGTCATCATACCAAAGAAAGAAATCTTCTCTTGGTAAACCACAAATATTAAATGCAGCTTTATTTAATACCAAGCCACAGAAGGTTGCAAACTCACATTCAAACGGCTCTATATCCATAACCGGCCATTCTAAAAACAGCAATCTTGATTTTAATTTTCTTCTGTGTGTAATATCTACCCTGCCATTAGTTACTACTATTCCTGCACCAGCAAAAGGTACGACTTGCTTCTCGCATGATTTTTGCTTTTCGCCATGATTATCGTTCCTGTCATTTTCTATGACTCTTGTCATATAATCAGGCTCTATCATGGCGTCATCGTCGATTATAAGAAGGTAGTCAAAATCATTGGTATCCCCCGGCTCACTCTCTGGCGCGTTGTCAGACGTATCTTTTGGCATATCACCATCAGCTACATTCTCCTTCTGCGCATAGCTCCTCTGCACATAGCTTAGCCCTGCATAAAATCCACCAGCGCCACCCAGATTATGCTCCTGATGAAGTATTATAAATCGTTCGTCAGCACCATATGTTTCATCCAAATACTGGCTTGTCCCATCAGTGCAGGCATTGTCAACCACTATAATACGACAAAAAGGAATGTCGGATGCGAGCACGCATCCTAGGCATTCCTTTAAAAGTTCTATTCGATTGTAGGTAACAATAACAACCGTATTTTTCATATTTTTTACTTATCAGAGTACATATCCTGATAATATTTCTGATAATCACCAGATGTAACATTCTTCATCCATTCCTCGTTCTCAAAGAACCAGGCAATAGTCTTCTTGATTCCTACTTCAAAGCAAGTCTCTGGATACCAGCCCACCTCAGCCTTAATCTTGTCAGGTGCGATAGCATATCTCTTATCGTGACCCTTTCTGTCAGTAACATACTTGATCAGGTTCTCTGAAACAAGCTCTTTTCTTGGATCACCCTCTGGAAGCATCTCCTGAAGTGTATCTAAGATAATATGAATAATCTGGATATTCTGCTTCTCATTATGACCACCGATATTGTAAGTCTCGAAGAGTCTACCCTCTTCCTGAACCATATCGATTCCCTTAGCGTGATCCTCTACATATAACCAGTCACGCACATTCTTACCATCACCGTATACTGGAAGGTCCTTGCCCTGCAAAGCATTATTAATGATAAGTGGAATAAGCTTTTCTGGGAACTGGTAAGGTCCATAGTTATTTGAGCAGTTTGTAATATTTGCTGGGAACTTATAAGTATCCATATATGCCTTTACAAGCATGTCTGAGCTGGCCTTTGATGCTGAATATGGGCTGTGTGGATCATACTTTGTTGTCTCATAGAAGAAAGCATTGTCATCATCTGGTAAAGATCCATATACCTCATCTGTTGAAACGTGAAGGAATTTCTTTCCCTCCTTGAAGCTGCCATCTGGAAGCTCCCATGCAGCCTTTGCACAATTAAGCATAACAGCTGTTCCAAGAACATTAGTCTGTACAAAAACCTCTGGCTCTTTAATAGATCTGTCTACGTGACTCTCTGCTGCAAAATGAACTACTCTGTCGATATCATTTTCTGCAAAAATCTTTGCAATTGCTTCCTTATCACAGATATCTGCACGTACAAAGGAATAATTGTCTCTGTTCTCGATATCCTTAAGATTCTCGAGGTTTCCAGCGTATGTCAGCTTATCAACATTAATAATTCTGATTTCATTATCATATTTTTTAAACATGTAATGAATGTAGTTGCTGCCGATAAATCCAGCACCACCTGTTACTAAGTAAGTTCTCATAAAAATCTCCTTTTACATTCCATCAAATGGTTGTTTTTTATTGTCTGCAACCAAGTCATCAATTCTTTTATTTAAAAGGGCCACCTCCTGGGTAAGCCTCTTTGACTTGCGGTTTAAATTTGAAATAATAACTGTCTGCGTAAAAATAATCATCAGTACAAAGCCAAATCCGAAGAAAAATAGCATATTAATTGGTAGTGCTATTCCAAGCAGCCTCGTCAGCCATTCCAATATACCCGGAAACAGGGCCAGTATCAGAATCAGAACGCCAACCAAATACCAGACCAGTACATAACGTAGCTCTACCTGTTTTCTTCTTACAAGCCTGCTAATATAGCAAATAGCTAATACAACAGCCAGTATTATGAATATTTGAATCTTTATGCTCATAATTATCTGACCCTCTTATTGCCAATTGCCGTAAAAATACAGCCCATTGTAACCTTAAACATATAATAAATTGCTCTATTGAAAGAAATAGAAGACTGTCCGCCCTGTCGTTCTCTCATTTCAACCGGGATTTCTTCCAGCTTCATTCCTCTTCTAAGTATCTCCACACAGGTTTCAGGCTCTGGATAATCCTTTGGATAATCGTATGCAAATATCTCGATTATCTTTCGATCTACCATTCTCATACCTGATGTTGGATCTGTAACTTTTTTACCAGTCAAAAGCTTTATTAGCCAGGTAAAAAACTTTATCCCAATGCGTCTTGCTCCTGTTGACTGAAAACCATTATTATCCAAAAATCTGGAACCAATCAGCATATCTACACCATGATTTTCCATGGTATCAGCCATCTTCGTAACAAAGTGAGCATCGTGCTGACCATCTCCATCCACCTGAATAGCCAGGTCATAACCATAGCGCAGGGCATACAAATAGCCTGCCTGCACGGCTCCGCCTATGCCCAGATTAACTGGCAAATTAATGTGATTGTATTTTTTTCGCCTAAGTATTTCTTCGGTGTCGTCGTAGCTTCTGTCATTTACTACAATATAGTCAAAGGTAGGCGCATTATGAATAATGTCCTCTACCGTTCTCTCGATTGACGCCGCTTCATTAAAGGCCGGAATAATTACAAGTCTTTTCATTTTCCTTATTTATTCAAAATATGCATCTAAAGCAGTTTCCCAATCAGCCATCATGTAGCCTGTTGTCTGTCTTAGCATGTAGTTATCAAGAATAGAATAATGTGGTCTGTCTGCACTGGCAGGATTCATCTTCTTGTATTCCTCAGATGTCACCTTGTTTACCTTGCAGTCTATACCCTTCTTTGCAAAAATTGCTTCTGTGAAATCAGCCCAGTTTGTATCTCCCTCGCAGGTAGTGTGGAAAATACCATAATTGTCTGTTCCCTCTAAGTGGTGAATAGCCTTTGCAAGCTCCACTGCTGATGTAGGAGAGCCAAGCTGATCCTTTACTACAGAAACTGTATCGTATTTTTCAGAAAGACCAAGCATTGTCTTTACAAAGTTCTTGCCGTCTCCATAAAGCCATGCTGTTCTGCAAATAAAGTATTTTGTAGAAAACTGCTGAACGAATTTTTCACCCTCGAGCTTTGTAATACCATAAGCTGATATAGGATTTGGAACATCATACTCTCTATATGGATGATCACCGTCTCCAGCAAATACATAATCAGTCGACACGTGTATGATTTTTGAACCAATCTTTTCTGCAGCTATAGCAAGATTTCTTGGTCCAATTGCATTTATCTTATATGCGAGGTCAAAGTTTGTTTCACAACCATCTACGTTTGTAAAAGCAGCACAGTTAATAATAACATCTGGCTTTTGCTCCTCAACCATAGCACATACAGCCTCAATGTCTGTGATATCAAGGCTCTTTATTCCCTCTCCTTCTGCAACATCAGTAAGGATAAAATCTGCTATTCCTTCATACTCCTTTTGAATAGCACGACCTAACTGACCATTACAGCCTGTAACAAGGATTTTCTTAGACATAATCTTTTCCCTTCTTAACTATTCTATTGATTGCAGAGAACATACCTCTAATAGATGCGCGTGTAATATTGCTGCTCACGCCAACACCATAGGTAACATTTCCTGTTCTTGCATCCTTCATCTCAATGTACGCTGCGGCCTTAGCATGCGAGCCCTCTCCCAATGAATGCTCACTATAATCAAGCACAGAAAAATCTATCTGAGGTACACACTGCTTGATTGCTACCTTTACAGCATCAATAGGTCCGTTACCGTCAGCCTCTGAATGGAAGCTCTCTCCGTTATACTCAAAATCAAGCGAAACATGTGTGTCATCACTATCCATATTATCCTTTATATCAACAAACTTAAGTGTGTATGGCTCCTTGAGCTCTAAGTATTCAGCCTTGAAGGCCTCCATCATCTTCTGAGGAGCAACCTCACCGCCCTCCTGCTCAGAAATGTACTGAATAACGTCAGCAAACTCTCTTTGCATCTTCTTTGGAAGCTTGTAGCCATAAACTGTATCCATAACAAAGGCAACGCCACCTTTACCAGACTGGCTGTTAATACGAACTACAGGCTCATACTTTCTACCAATATCAGCTGGATCAATTGGAAGATATGGAACCTCCCAATATGGATTCTTGCGCTCATTCATAGCAGCAACACCCTTATTGATAGCATCCTGATGAGAACCAGAAAAAGCTGTAAATACAAGCTGTCCAGCATATGGATGTCTCATATCAACATTCATCTTGGTTACGCGCTCATAAACCTCTACGATTTCTTTGATATCCTCGATCTCAAGCTCTGGATTAATTCCCTGTGAGAACATGTTATAGGCAATTGTAAGAATATCTACATTTCCTGTACGCTCGCCATTTCCAAGTAAAGTTCCCTCTACTCTGTCAGCTCCAGCCAAAAGTGCAAGCTCTGTTATAGCAACACCTGTGCCTCTGTCATTGTGAGGATGAACAGACAAAATAACATTATCTCTGTCTTCAAAATGAGTGCTCATCCATTCAATCTGATCAGCATATACATTAGGTGTATTCATTTCAACAGTAGCAGGAAGATTGAATATAATAGGTGCGTCTGTTGCATGATCCCATTCCTTCTGAACTGCTGTACATATATCAAGTGCAAACTCCACCTCTGTTCCTGTAAAGCTCTCTGGTGAATATTCAAGCTGCACATTTCCATCAAAGGAAGCAAGGCGCTCCTTTACCATTCTTGTGCCTGCAACAGCTATGTCAATTATCTCTTCCTTAGACTTGTTAAATACAACGTCTCTTTGAAGAACTGATGTAGAATTGTAAATATGAACTACAACATTTTTTATTCCCTGAATACTCTCAAAGGTTCTGTCAATAAGCTCCTCACGGCACTGAGTTAAAACCTGTACCTTAACATCATCAGGAATTCTGTTTTCAGCGACAAGCTTTCTAAGGAAATCAAACTCTATCTGTGATGCTGCTGGAAAACCTATCTCGATTTCCTTGAAGCCAAGCCTCAAAAGAAGCTCAAAGAGTTCCATCTTCTCTTCAACATTCATAGGTTCAATAAGGGCCTGATTTCCGTCTCTTAAATCAACAGAACACCAAATTGGTGCTTTTTCAATCTCTTTATCTGGCCATGTTCTTTCTTTAAAATTAAGAACTGGATTTCTCTTATATCTCTTATAATTTAACATTTATGACTCCTTATTTTAAAGCTCTCGTCTTATTCCCAGTTTTCAAAAACAGCTAGAAGCTTTTCCATTGCTATGTTCTCATCTGCGCCATCGCACATGACTTCTATTGTGTCTCCTGATTTGATGCAGGCCCCAAGCACTGAAAGTATAGACTTTGCATTACCTTCATAGCTTCCATCTGCACATCTAAAAGTAATTATACTATCAAATGCAACTGCAGTATCACAAAAGCTGCCTGCTAATCCCATCTGTAATCCAGCGGGACTTTTAATCAAAATTTCTTTTTTTACCATATTGGTCCCCCTATTTTATTGCTTAAAGCATCAAGCTAGTAATAAGCTCCGCAAGCTCCTTAGCATCCTTGTCTATTTCAGTCTGATCCTTCCCCTCAATCATGACTCTGACAAGTGGTTCTGTACCTGATGGTCTAATCAGTACACGGCCCTCGCCTGCAAATTTCTCTTCAAGTGCCTCAATCGCACTCTTAATCTCTGGATACTCAAGGTAAGAGTCCTTTTTGTGATTAGGCACCTTTGCATTGACAAGGGCCTGTGGTAGGACTTCCATCACTCCTGCAAGCTCAGAAAGTGGCTTTTTAGTATCTACCATTACGTCCAAAAGATGAAGTGCTGATAATAATCCATCACCTGTTGTATTATCGTCAAGGAAAATTACATGTCCACTCTGCTCACCGCCGAGATTGTAGCCATTTTCCAACATATTCTCTAATACGTATCTGTCTCCGACCTTAGTTATCTCTGTATTAAGACCATTTTCCTTTGCCATAAGTGAAAAGCCAAGATTTGTCATTACTGTAACAACTACAGTATCTTTTTTAAGCATACCCTTCGACTTTAGGTGGTTTGCACAAATTGCCATAATCTGGTCACCATCAACCAGCTGACCGTTCTCATCAACAGCAAGCATTCTGTCGGCATCACCATCAAAGGCAAGTCCAAGTGCAGCCTTTTCATACACTACTCTGGCCTTTAGCTCTTCCATATGTGTAGAGCCACAGTTGCTATTTATATTTGTTCCATCAGGATTTGTATGAATAGCTATGAGGTCAGCACCCAGATCCTTTAGCGTATTTACTGATGTCTGATATGAAGCACCTTCTGCACAGTCAATAACAATCTTCATTCCGCTGAGATCAACAGGGACTGTCTTTTTCATGAATGCTTCATATTCTCTTCCCATGTCTATTCGAAACTCAATCGAGCCAACATGAGAGCCAACAGGCATTACCAGATCCTTCATGTCGTTATTGATAATTGCCTCGATTTCATCCTCCAGATCATCAGATAGCTTGTACCCATTACCATTGAAGAACTTAATTCCGTTAAACTCCATTGGGTTGTGGCTGGCTGAAATTACTACGCCTGCATCTACCTTATGCTTTCTTGTCAGATATGCAATGGCAGGTGTTGGAAGTACACCAACATATATTGCATTTGCACCTACAGAGCATATTCCACTCATAAGTGCTGATGCCAACATTGGTCCTGATATACGTGTATCACAACCAACTATAATTGTAGGCTGATGAGCGCCCTCTTTTGTCAAAACATAAGCACCTGCCTGTCCAAGCTTTGTAGCAAGCTCTACAGTAAGCTCTGCACCTGCAACGCCTCTAACACCGTCTGTTCCAAATAATCTTCCCATATCTCCTCGATTCCCAGTAATAAAACACTGTACGTTTTTAATTATTTATACTCATTAATGCTGACCATTCTTTTTACTATCACTAGATGAGTCCTGTGATGTAGTAGAATGTGTATTGTTTAAAGCAGTATCATCTGTTGTAGTTTCACCTGTAGTTGCATCTGTATCCTGCTTTGAGTCTTCTGTTTTTGTATCCTCAGGCTTATCTGTAGGCTTCTTTGTTTCCTCTGGTGTTCCAAACACCTTAGAGAATGGATCCTGAACCTGAACCAGATTTACTGTAAAAACAACCTGGGCCTGTGATGAATCGGCAAGTGATGTTCCATGAGGCAAATAACCTGTAATATCAAGCTTTAACTGACCGCCATTTTCTATATCCTCAAGGCCTAATCCAAGGTATGGAATCTCGATTGCATTAACTGTATTTAGTACAGCCGCATCGCCTTTTATTCTAATCAATGCAGGTTCAGCCAAAATGCTGGCAAGTCCAGCAGCCTGTTCATAACCTGTTGTGTCAATAGTAACAGGAACGTCTTTGCAATTAATAATTCTTGCAGTGACATTAACCGTGCTGACGCTTATTTCCAATCCAGTAATGTCCATTTCCACGCCTTCATCATTAAAGAATCTAGGCACAACAGACTCACTTACATTGTCGATAGCTCCTTCTACATTAACTGCCGCAATGGCCTGAGTAATAACAGAAACAGCATCTACCTTACCTGTAATGTTTACAACGTTTGGTGTAACCTCAACACCATCTGTCATATATCCCTCTGCCGGCGTACCTTCTGCACGTCCAGAAATGGTCAATCGCTTCGTCATTACGTCCTCAACATTAACGTAAAGGAATAGTTTTTTAGTTCCCAGCTCAACCATGCTGGAATATCTGTTTACAGTAATCTCAACAGGGACCTTCTCATAATCCTCTATTTGAGACATATCAGCTACAGCTGTAAAATCCGACGACTGTAGTTTTTCTATAACAGAACGCTTTGCTGTAACTCTGAAATTGACTGTATTACCGCCACCAACTACACTGTAATACTTGCCCTGGCTGGTCAGATAATCTTCATTTACCACATTAACTACCGTAGTAAATGTTCTTGTCTGCTGTGGATCGTCGACATTTACAACCACGAGCCATAGCAAAAATCCAAATACCAGTGCTAAAACCTTCAAGCCAATATTGTAGGTGAAGATACCTTTAATTCTCTTCTTCATGGGCATCCTCCTTACTTGAAGTCACCAGGTGATCAGGATCATCATCATCCATGCGTGACAGGTCGATTTTTTCAACTCTGTCATCCTCAGGATTTTGTGGCATATCTTCTCGAGATAGCTCCTTTTCTGCCTCCAAATCCAGACCATCTGCTATATCATTTAAGACTGCATCAGTAGTATCTTCGCCATCAATAGTATCTTCGGCATCATTTGTTTCATCAGTGAAGTCATAGACTTTTGAGCCATCGTCTGAATACTCATTGTCTGAATACTCGTCTTCTGAATACTCGTCCTCTGAATACTCGTCTTCTGAATACTCATCCTCTGAATACTCATCCTCTATATAGTCTTCCCCGTAGTATTCCCCATCGAGGTTTTCGATATTATCGTCTGCCTCATCATAATAATCGTCAAACTCTTCCTGACCGCCAAAAATACCTTTAAATCCTTTTTTCTTTTTGGAATGCTTTTTCTCGATCTTTTCAAGATCTTCAGGAAGCTGAATTTTCTTTAGCAGCTCTATTAATTCATCCGGCTGTAAATCTCTAAAAATTTCGCCCTCTAATGTAGCAGACACTTTACCAGTTTCCTCAGAAACAACTATAGTAAGCGCGTCACTGACCTCACTAATACCTAGTGCTGCTCTATGTCTGGTACCAAGATCCTTGCTGATATTCATATTGTCAGAAAGAGGCAGGTAACATGTTGCTGATGTTATTCTATCTCCTTGTACAATAATAGCTCCGTCGTGTAACGGAGTATTTTTCTCAAAAATATTAATTAGTAACTGTCTTGAAATCAGCGAATCCAAAGGAATACCCGTTCTCTGATATTCTGACAATGAAACCTCGTTTTCTATGACGATAAGAGCGCCAGTTTTAACAGCTCCCATCTCATAGCTGGCAGTAACCATAGCATTGAGGCTGGCCTCTGAAAACCTTTTGGTAACATCCTTAAATGAGCTCCAGGAAGTAATTGTATGCCAAATGCTGTTTCTTCCCAAAAACTCTAATGCCTTTCTAAGCTCTGGCTGAAATACTATAAGTAGTGCAATAAAAACTACACCAATCAGCTTTTCACCAATCCAAAGAATGGTGTTCATCTGAAATACTGCAGCTACGGCAAAGAAAGCCATAATAACCATAATGCCTCTAAATAGCATCCATGCCCTGGAATTCTTAACCCATGCCAAAAGGTAATATATGAAAATTGAAATAATGATGATTTCGACAACATCTGTCAGCTTCATGTCTGGTAAACCGATGCCGAAGTAGTCGCCCGTAAATACATCTAATGTCCTAACTAAATTAGTCAAGAGCTATCACCTCTTTTTAAATTCTCTTCACTCTTTTCTTTTCTTCGACTATTTTGATTTTTGGAACAGCGGTCACATAGTAATAGTAATCGTCGTCCTCAAACTGAACCTTTTCAATTCGGCCATAGTTTAAATCAAAGAATATATAATTAATAACCACACCTACAAAAGCAATAACTATATTGCCAATTAATAGTTTTGGTATATCTCCTTTATTTCCTGACAGTAATAGACCTGCCAGCATAATAATGAATTCTGATATGACTCCAGCTCCAGTCGCATAGAGCCACGCCATTTTTATTTTGGCTGTTCTAATGTAATAAACCACTATGAACATAACAACAAGTGCCACTATATACATATAAAACAGGCGGCTTTTTAGCATCTGTTCCATTATAAGGCTGCCACAGGAAACTGCATTCTTGGCATCCAGTATCCCCGAAACATTGCTTTTAATAACATATAGGAAATACGAAAATACTCCGCCGCATACTACCGAAGCAAGCTCATTAATATTTCTTAAAAGCCCCGCGCCAAGAGGTATTGCGTATGGAATACCCACCTGATAACACACCGGCAAGAAGAAAATATTGTAGGTGTTTTTGCTTTTAAAATATGCACATAAAAGCAGTGATACTGCAATAATAACCAATGCAGTAATTCCCACTTCTGTCGATAAAGTAAATAAATGTATCAGTAAAAAGAGGCCTATTATAGCCGTTATTCCTGACATTGGCAAAAACGCACAGCCTAATGCAAGCAATAAGCATATAAATGTTTTATCTAAGAACTTCTGGTAACCGAAATTATTATTGATTACTAAAAGCGCAATAAACACAATAATTCCATGAAGAACTCTGTTAGCATTTACCTCATTACGCGAATATATAATTCTAATCCTGTCTCTGGCAGTTATAAAAAAATTCATATATTATCTTTCTGTCTGTTATTTGGCATAGACCTTCCTGTTGGTCTTGGTCTTTTATTTGACAGTGCATTTGCACTTTTAGTATACATCTGTCCCAGGCGGCCATATTCATCATACAGATGTTTTATCATCCTGCGGCCTCTTTTATATTCCTTCAATGCACGTTTCTTTATAGCAGAAACATGGAATACTATAAATAAAACATATATAACAGCTGCTGTAATCAACAAAAGAAGCTTCGAAATAAGATTGACTCCACCTGTGTATCCAACAATTGCAATGTATATAATGCAGCAAAGTGCCATATAAAATATAGTATCAGCTATTACACATTTTACTACAGTAGCAGATACATACCCTTTTTTATCAGATTTAAGCATTGGCTGAAAATCATGTGAATAGCGCTCTTCAAACAAGGCTATTTTTGTCATCTGCTTAACTCTTTCCTCATTTATCATAAGTTTCCCTACAAAACGATAGAAAGCCCGTTACCTTGATGGTGCAACCGCTTTCTATCGAGTACGTCTTTATAAAACTATGCGTCAAGAAAACGCATTCTGTCTCTATCCTTTGTTTTCTTAGGAGCTTCAGGTACTGGCTCAGGCTTTATTGTTTCAGCAAATCCATTTGCCATCTTATTCTTGCATTTCTCACAGAAACGGCCCGTACGGATAGTAGCGCCGCAAACCTCACACTCAATACCAACCGGCGAATCATCAGAAAACTGTAATCTTTCCTGCTTTATCCATGTACGAATCTGCTGTACGCTGACATCATTCTCTTCCGAAACCTGCTGGATAGATGCACGAGGATTCTCTCGTATATAATCCTTTACCTGCCCAAATTTCTTTTCAATATTATCTCTGCATGCCGGACAAATATCTGGTCCACTCAAGTAATTAAACAATCTGCCACAATTTCTGCAGTTACGTACGTCCATAAATAAAAGCCTCCTAACCCATTAGCGATCGTCCCCTGTACAGATGCTCATACAGTATATAGACTCTGCTCCCCCTTTAAGCAAAACCTCTGATACAGCATCATACGTCGAGCCCGTTGTATATATGTCATCAACGAGCAATATTTTTCTTAATTTTACTACACTTGTGTTCAAAATAAAAGCCTTTTCCAAATTGCTCCGCCTGCCTGCTGCATCAAGCTCTTTCATCGGTTTAGTGTTGTTTATTCGAAGCACCGCATCCTCTAAAAAAGGCACTTTTATCGCCTTTGATAATTCTTTCGCCAAAACTTTAGCCTGGTTATAGCCTCTTCTTTTTTCTTTTTTCAAATACATCGGCACAGCTATTATATAATCAACGTCTATTTCATACAGCCATCTTCCATTCGTGCGAAGGATTTCTTTTACATAATCCTTAGCCTTGGCACGCCTGTTGCCATATTTAAATGCATACATCGACGTCTTCATTGGGCCAAAGTATACAAAGCAAGCCTTGGCCTGTGTAAAATAATGCTTTTTGACCAGGCAATCCCTGCAGTACTCCTTTGTTGCATCCTTAAGAGGCTTGCCACACTTCATGCAGACATTTTTGCCAGTGAATCTGACTATAGGCTTGCAGGCTGGGCAATATAGATTCTGATTGTTTCTTATATCCAGAATTTCATCACAAGCCAGGCATCTTCTAGGATATAGAAGATGCCTTAGCATATCAAATATATTCAATTGTTTCCTTTCCGGAACCTAGCGTGAATATTTGGGGCGAGTGCCCAGTTGTAATTTGAACTTTTAATTTGTATAGAATTATTGTGTATCTTATTGTTAAATATCTTATGTGTTGAATATCTTATGTGTTGAATATCATCTTTCATATCAGCAACTATAGTCTGATATATTTATTCTTCAGAATTCACATGTCGGTTCACTAAAGAACCAATCTCGTAGCTTTCAAAATATTGTTCTATTTCAGAAAATGACTTAGGGAAAGTCATATCGAGAGACTTTGCTCTATCCTCATTGTATAACTTTTTAAGTGCATTTACATTGCCAGCCGTTACCTTTATAGAACCCGGATCTGTCTGGTTCTGAAGAATAGAAACTGCCTTTTTGCCAGCTGAATAACCCTGCTCAAATGGATCCTGATATGAACATACAAGTGTGAATCTGCCAAGTGTCGTATCGCCACCAACTGTGCTGACGCCAGCAGCAGTTGCTATATCACAAATAGACTCTATATCAGCAGTAAGTCTTGATCCTGCAGGAATAAATAACACGTTGCATTCACTGCAGGCATATTCTATTATCTGATCTAATGAGTCAGACTCCTTCTGAGCTTCTGATTTGCTCTTAGTCTCTGCTCCACCCTTAGCTTCTGCTCCACTCTTGGCTTCTGCTTTACCCTTGGCTTCTGCTCCACCCTTGGCTTCCGCTTCACCCTTGGTTTCTGCTTCATTCTTAGCCTCTGCTTCACCCTTGGCTTCTGCTTCATTCTGAGCATCTGTCTCTACAGATATATCAACCTTGCCACCCTGCCAGAATCTCGATATTCTGGCTGTTCGAGTACTTGAAGCCGAAATTAAGCCTGCTGCAAAATCGTTCTGACCTAATGAAATAACATCATTATTAACACCCTCTTTTGCAGAAGCTGCAACAGTCTTATTAGGGACTACAGAAATATTTTCTGTCTCATCTTCATCATTTGCAAGAAGTGAGTTGTCACTTGGAATCTCATATTCCTTCCATGGAATTCCAGCCTGATCAAGGTAGTTCTCAAAAACCTCATTCTGATAAATACTATCAGTATCCTTAGCATCAAAGAAAAATCCGACTGTTTGCAAATTAGGTGTTGCCTCTATCAAAAGAGATACCTGATTTGAAATACTAGGTCTGGCTGTAACACCTGTTATATTTCTTCCAGTAGTCTGATCCCAGCTTTTTCCATTGCTTGATGCAATACGAAGTGTTCCCTGCACATCTATTACTCCAGTCGAAACTATCGGAATAGTATCCGTTTCTGTAGCTGCAGCCAAAAGTGATGATTTGTCTGTTGTAAAAATCAAATCAACATTATTCTTAACAGCTTCTGTAGCTGCCTGTCTAAAATAGATAATTGCGCTGTCGCCAAGATAATCCAAGAGAGCAGCTTTAAAGCCTGCTATATATGCCTCTTCGTCCTCACTGGCAGACTCTGCATCTTTTGTTGTCTTAGCATCGCCATCTTCATCATCTGCTTCATGATTTTTTGCAGCACTTGTCACAATGCTAACATTGTAAACAAACAAAGGCTCCACCGTCGAAGCTTCCATCACTCCAGACACCACCATGGCAGCCTTTTGTACTGATGCATTATAGTAAAGCCCACAGGCCAATAAAATTATTAAAATCGCGCTAAATAATCGTTTCATACTCACCCTGTTGTAATTGTATTTTTATATGCTTTTCTATTATAGCACTTCTTTATCAATGACGGATATTTTTATTAAAAATTCTGTTCTTTTAGCCTATCCTTCAGTCCTGTATATCTTCTTTGCGATGACGCATTATCAATCATATCAAAAAAGACATTGCTTTCTCCCACCATCGCAACACATTTTTTTGCTCTGGTAATGCCTGTATATAGAATATTTCTATTCATAAGCATTTTAGGACCCGGGAGCATAGGTATTATTACAGCCGGATATTCTGAGCCCTGTGACTTGTGAATAGTGACTGCATATGCAAGCTCTAGTTCATCCAAATCCTTAAATTGATATGTCACGCGCCTGTTATCATCAAATTCAACCGTAACCGTCTTGGAAAAATCGGAAATTTCCTTGACCATTCCCACGTCACCATTGAAAACGCCCAGTCCCTTATCTACAACCACCTCATACTTACCAAGGATTTCCCATTCCATCTGGTAGTTGTTTTTAATCTGCATAACCTTGTCACCTTCGCGGATTATTCTATTATTACCTTCCCACTGCTTCTTGTTTTCTGCTGGTGGATTAAGATACTGCTGAAGAATGACATTCAGCCGTTCAACACCAAGTAGACCCTTTCTAGTCGGCGTCAAAACCTGTATATCCAAAACTCCGGCATCAACATATGAAGGGAGCTTTTTTGTTATTAGGGTCAACATAACTGAAATAACAGCATCTGCTTCATTTCTTTGTAAAAAGAAAAAGTCATTGCTCTTGTTATCAAGCAAAACATGCTGTCCCTGCTGAATCTTATGAGCATTCACAACAATGTCAGAACCAGAAGCCTGTCTAAATATCTTTTCAAGCGCAACTGATGCAAATATGTTTGAAGATAAAATGTCGTTCAGCACATTTCCCGGACCTACAGATGGCAACTGATGAACATCACCAACCAGTATTAATCTGGTTCCCGGTGAAATAGCTGAAAGCAAAGCCTTCATCAGAAAAACATCAACCATTGACACTTCATCGATTATTATCACATCGCACTCGAGAGGATTTTCTGAATTTCTTTCAAATCTGACATCAGATGGCCCGTCATCGTCAGACATCATTCCGCCATTCACCTCAAGCATTCTGTGAATTGTCCTGGCTTCTCTTCCCGTAGCCTCTGACATTCTTTTTGCTGCACGTCCTGTTGGCGCAGCCAGATATATTTCATAGTCCTGACGCTCAAAAAGGCTGATAATAGCCTTTATCGTAGTTGTTTTTCCTGTTCCAGGTCCACCAGTCAATATAAAAAAGCCTCTTTTTGCAGCCTCCATTACAGCTTTTTTCTGCAATTCATCTAGCGTTAGGCTCTCTTCTTTTTCTATGTCAGAAATTGTATGTAAAAGGTCTGCCTCATTTGCTTTGTAGCTGACGTTCAATTCCAAGAGCATGCCGGCAATGTTATCTTCTACACGATATGAAGTGCGTGAATATATCTGTTCCTTTGGATCGTGATTTTCTACGTCGTTTTCTTCTTTAATATATTTTTCATCGTCAGCTTCGTTCTCTGAAAATTCTTTTTTAACTATCAGTCGACGTTCTACAGCCAGATTCGTTATTTCATCATCAACAAGAGTATCTTCTACATCCAAAACCTGACATGACAAATCGATTAGCTTTTGCCTATAAAGAAAGGTATGTCCAGAAGCGCCGGCCTGACTTAAAACATACATTATTCCAGATTTAATTCTAAACTGTGAATCAATCTTAATTCCAACACGTGTTGCGATTTCATCTGCCAGCTTAAAGCCTATTCCTGACACTTCGTCTGCAAGTCTATATGGGTTTTCTTCTAGTATAGTATATATCTGATTGCCATACTGGCCGTATATTTTCATAGCCATGTTGGTAGATATTCCATATCTGTCCATATAAATAACAGCACTTCGGATTTCTTTTGCATCTACCAGCTGGTCCGAAATTTCTCTGGCTTTTTTAGGGCTAATTCCCTTTACCTCTGCCAAGCGATGTGGCTCTTCTTCTATTATCCTAAAGGTATCGTCACCGAATTCCTTTACAATTCTTGCCGCCAGCTTTGGTCCAATACCTGATATGGCTCCAGATGACAGATATCTTTCCATGGCAATCCTATCCTGAGGCGCAACCACCTCATAGCTGGACATCTTAAACTGCTCTCCGTATGTATTATGAGAGACAAATTCACCTCTGACCAAGAGGTTTTCGCCCTCAGAAATAGCCGGGAAAACGCCAACAATGGTAGTGAGCATTTCGTCCACTACCATTTCCATAACTGTATAGCCATTATCGGCATTCCTATATATTATATGATCAACATAGCCTGTGAGTTCCTGCAAGATTACTCTACCGCCTCATCTTCTTCTGTGATTCCGTAATTGCGCATCATCTGAGCAACCATATCATCAGTCAGCTTTCCGCCAACCTCATCAACAAGCTGCTCTGCAACAGTTGAAATTGCTGAGTCCATAAAGAAGTCCTTGTACTGCGACATTGTTCCATCTTCCTCGTCATCCTTGAGTGTCTCTTTCACTTCTTTTATAAGCTGTTCAACAAAGTACTGTTCAAAAGACTTTACTGCTTCTGTCATTTCTTCTTTCGAAGAATTAGATGACAGCTTCGATGCAGTATCCTTTGCCTCAGCAGACCTGGTTGCTGACATTGAATTGTTTGTAGTTGTTGATAAAAATGATGTTATGGCATCCATAGTTGTATCCTTACCTTCCTGCTTCGCAGGTCTTGCCTCTGTTTTACTTGTTTTGCGGGTTGCAACGTTTCATTCGTACCGCCCGTTTGCATTAGTAAAGTAATAACTTATCGTTTCAGGTTGTTCGCTTGCTCGAGCATCGTATCTGATGTTGTGATAGCTTTTGAATTTAATTCATATGCTCTTTGTGCAACGATCAGATTTACCATCTCGTCTGCAACATTTACGTTTGATGACTCTAGATAACCCTGATTGATGGTTGACTTGATCAGGTTTGCATTATTGTTTTCCGCCTGAGCCTGTCCTGATGCCTCTGTTACTGAGTAAAGGTTGTCACCTGTTTTCAAAAGTCCTTCTGGATTCAAGAACTGGAAAAGTCCTATTGTTCTTCCAGTATTTGTATATGTTCCATCAGCATTTTTGTATGCAACCTCACCAGTTGTAGCAATAGAAACTGCATCAACGCTGGCATTTGCTGGAAGTGTAATAGGATTGCCAGTTGTATCTAGAACTGCAAATCCTTCTGGTGTTGATAGCTGTCTTTCTCCATTAGCTGTCAAAGACCATTGGAAATTACCAGCTTTTGTGTAATAAGTTGTATTATTCAAGCCTCTTATTGCAAAGAAACCAGCGCCCTGAATTGCTAAAGCTGAATTGCTGTCTGTAGCTGTAAGCGCACCCTGTGCAAAGCTGGTGTTAGTCGATGCAACTCTGGTACCTAGACCCATCTGAGCTGCTGATGGCTTTGACTCACCATTGGCTGTAGTCGTCTGCTCACGCAGGGTTTGATATAAAAGTGTCTTAAACTGAACGTTTGAAGCTTTATATCCTACAGTATTAACATTTGCAATATTATTAGAAATCGAATCAACCTGAGTCTGCTGGGCCTTCATTCCCGAAGCAGCACTCCAAAGTGCTCTCATCATAAGCCTATCCTCCTACTAAACTCTTCCGACCTGATTAACCGCCTTATCCAAAGTAGAATCCTCGGTTTGAATGACCTTCTGGCCTGCCTCGTAAGCTCTTGCTATAGTAATCA
Source organism: Lachnospiraceae bacterium (assembly GCA_045628025.1). Lineage (GTDB taxonomy): Bacteria > Bacillota > Clostridia > Lachnospirales > Lachnospiraceae > Pseudobutyrivibrio. The sequence continues at coordinate 116,299 of JAZQOU010000010.1, forward strand.
TATCGACCATCTCATCAACAACATTTACATTGGAAGCTTCTAAAGCGCCCTGTATAGTCTGGGCTGTAGACGCCTGCGTCTGTCCACCTTCAATGAGATATACAAAGTTTTCACCATATTTTTCTACATAATTGTAGTCAACAAAATCAACTACTCCAATTCGTGAAACAACAGCATTGTTCTGCACGATATTACCTTCTGTATCAATAGAATATGACATCTGCGGATTAATCTGAACTCTGTTTCCAGGACCTGTTGCTCCACCTAATGCTGCATTAGCATTTAACACATAGTCTCCATCAACTGTACGAAGATACCCCTGATTATCAACATTAAAGGCTCCATCTCTTGTATACATAACAGATGTTTCGCCCGCTTTATTCGTAAACTCTATTGCAAACCAGCCCTGACCAGAAAGAGCTACATCAGAATTCTTGTCTGTAATCTGAAGACTTCCCTGATCCCAATTAGTATATGTCTCTCCTACCTTTACACCGAATGTAAGATTGCCAATTCTCTGAGGTATGTTATTGTTTGCATAAGAGGTATCCTTTATCTTTAGCGCCAGTCTATCATTAAAAGACTGTGCCACCATCCCCTCTTTTTTATAGCCCGTTGTAGTAGCATTAGCCAGGTTATTCGCAAGGACATTAAGTCTTCGCTGTTCATTAGCCATGCCGGTATAGGCTGTGTATAAACCCTTTACCATATGTTTTCTCCTGCGGATGCATTATCCATCCAATATAATAATGTGTGTGTGATGTACTGCCGTCCCTGGCTGATAGATGAGACTTCCTGCTTCATCTGGCCTATACAATGAATGTATAGATGAATCTAATACTATTATCGGACGGATTGTAAAAAATGTAATATGCGAATCGTGAATTGTTGTATACATCATCGATTGCTTACAATCGAATAGCTATCACTTTACAATTATCCTCAGCAATAACCGCATACATACAACACATATTCTACCACAGTAAAGGCCTTTTGACCACAAGATATTGTGGTATATAATATTATCTGCTATGAATATATTAGGCTGTATTCTGTTCTCATTTTATTTGAATTGAATCAATATACTTTTTTGCTTTAATATATATTTTTCCGTACTTAATTTGCTCTGTCTAATCTCAACATAGCTAATATGTATTTTTCGTCATCTTTCATACAATAGGATTCCTTCATTTTTTATATTTTTATAAAAAGGATACCAAGACTGTTTTTCAATATATTCCTTTAATGGAAGACAAATAAAATTAACCATTTCAAAATATTTACAGCCAATTTCACAGGCCACGTCAACTACTCTTTTAGAATATTTTGATATATCAGTTCTGTCGCAATTCATAATTAATGCGACATCTATATCAGACTCTTCATTATTATCTCCACGAGCACACGACCCAAACAGTATAGCTTTTTCCAGTTCTTCACCCAGCGTTTTAACGGCTTTCTCTGTTGCCTCTGTTGCAATTTCCATAATTCTAGGTTCTACAACGCCTCTTTGTTCTATAATAATTTCAGGTTCTTTAATTATATAATCAATACAAAGACTAGTGCCCGTAGCCTCCATTATTCTAGCAATTGTATTTATTGATGGATTGCCCTTTCCACTTTCAATCCTGCTAATATCAGCTTGCGTTATACCAGTTTTACTAGCCAATTCTCTTTGCGACATATTCGCATATGCTCTAAGTCTTTTTACCATGTCTGCTAATTGTTTTTTTTCTGCTAATATTTCATTATCAACCATAGAACTAACTCCTCTAAGTTCTTTTCCACATTAATTACTATCACGTCAATATATGTTTTATCGCATCAGTCGTTATATGTTATATCATATCAATTTACAAAAATAAATGTCAATGATAAATCCCAATCACTTTTCCCACTTTCCCCACTCAACGCTTCAATCATTTTTCAAACTTCACCCAATAATTATCTACATGATTTTTCCCATCATTAATCCTAATATATTCGTCAAAATCAAATTTATCCATTCCAATATTTTTTAGGTGTTCTCTATAATACATACAATTTTCTTTCATTGTCCTGCGCTCAAAAAAATCGTTTAAATTTGCATAGCTTATACCATACAAGGCCAGTTCAGGTGGAAGAAGCTTGCCATTATTTAAAACATCTGATTTTATGAGTTTTCTTTTGTTCACCTCAAAATCTAAAACAGGCGTATCAAGATAATAAAGTGTGCCTTTTAGATTATTCAGCCATCTTGCTTCTGACATGCTCCAGCATTCTCCTTTCATATTCAAGCGCATTGTTCGTATGTAGTATCCCCATATACTTTATTTCAGCCAATCCCGGATACATGCTTTTCATATCAAACTCCTTGAAAAGTATGTCTATCATATCAAACGGATCTTCTCCATATGGCGATACATAAATGGTCCTCATCGCTGCTTCATAGTTCTCATAATTGTCACGATAATAATCGCATTCAAAAAGCCCCATCCCGTTATCAAACACTAAAGGTATCTCATATCTTCCTTCCAACGTATTGTAAAACAATCCTAAATTCCTAGTGTGTCTGTCAATATTTCCAACAAGACAATCTACAAGAGACAAATCCAATACATACTTTATACACTCTTCATACGAAATAGCTCCAGCAATCTCCGATGCCTTTACTAGCATCTTGGCAATCCACTTCATTTTATCTACTGTCTTAAGCGAAATAAATTCTTCATCTTTGCTGCTGATTCCCATTCTATTTAGCAGACTTTCAAACGAAATAAATGTATATCCATCCAGTTCAAAATTTCTAGAATATACACCCTTTAATAGACGCCCCTCATATATGAACTCGCACGCGTTTTGCCTTACATGTGGTATTTCTAATTGCTCACACAAATATGATGCCTCTACCTCGACAGCCCAGTCATCCAGTCTAAGTCCTGCCATAATTGCTTGTGACTTAATAAAAAACATTCTATCTGGGCTAACTGCTTTCAATTGAAATCCATCTGTAGAAGACCTCGTGATAAACATATTCTCTCTAGAAAGCTTAAATTGTGGCAGCTTTCCTTTAAAGTCCAAATCATGTACCTTTTGATCACAACAGAACTTAATTTTTCCAAATAGCACGTCATCGTAATAGTTTTTAGCTTTAAGTCTAATATATTCTTTTTCGCAAAAATCAATAAAAGCCTGCCAATCTGGATTTGTATTCTCTCTAAATGCAAGCCTGGATATTTTTTTTGCGTAATTAATTATTCTAATATTTTGAGATTTTTCATTATAAAAAATACGAGTGATAAGTTGCCCATCCACCTCATAATCATACTGACGCTCGCTATCTATCATCTGTTTATATGCACTGATACGCTTACTCAAGGCCTGCCTAGACACACCATATTCCAATGCGATCGATGCAATGGTTTCTCCCGACTCGCATCTTTCAATTATTAAATCAAAATCCTTTTGAGGTATTGATGGCTTACGCCCAGCGCCTCTTTCATTTTTTGCAGACATATCTTAGTAGCCCCTCTCGTATATCTCTTATATCTATCGCGAGTCACTCATATGACTCTTTTATTCCATGTAACTCAAGCATCTCGCATGTTTCATGTATCTTGTAAGCTCAAAATTTTTCACTTTTTGCCTTCAGTCCACCACTGCTTCTTTTAGCATCTAAAAACTACGATACAAGATTTATAACATCAAAAACGCCCTGCGTCAACTTATTAATTAGTTGACGCAGGGCTAGTAAAATAGCCGGCACATCTGTGCCGGCCAAACAAAACCTTATTCTTATTTCGCCCCTCTTGCAGTCAATACAACTGCAACTGTTTTAAATAATATCTTCATATCAAGTCCAAGTGACCACTTTGAAATATACTCCGTATCCAGTTCAACTACCTTTTCAAAGTCTGTCACCTTGTTTCTGCCTGACACCTGCCACATTCCGGTCAGTCCTGGCTTAATTCCAAGTCTTGCCTTGTGGTGGTAAGCATAATTTTCAAACTCGTCTTCTGTAGGTGGTCTAGTACCCACCAGCGACATATCACCCTTTAGCACATTCCAAAACTGTGGAAACTCATCAATCGAATACTTTCTAATGATACGTCCTACTTTTGTAATTCTAGGATCGTTGTCCATTTTAAACATATTGCCCTGCATTTCATTCTGTTCCATGAGGGCAGCCTTACGTTCTTCTGCGTCAACATACATAGAACGGAATTTATAAATTTTAAAGCGGCGACCATTTCTACCTATTCTGGTCTGTTTAAAAAATACTGAGCCCTTCGACTGAACTCGTATTGGAATCGCAAAAATAATAAAGAATATACCTGTAAATAATAAACCTACCAGTCCACCTATAATGTCTACTAGTCGCTTTATTACCATCTGCTTGTTATTAGCTATGTGCATACTGGTTGTTAAAACCATGTAGTTGCCATAGTTCTCAAGCATACGATTTGGCATAGCATGTGCCGTATAAAGCAGGGTAACATGCACTGTAACACCCTGCTCAACCAAAAGTGATGCTATCTGTTCAGCCTGGTCACGAGACTGCATATCAATATATGCCTCGTCAATAACATTATTTCGAACGTAATCGAGATAATCATCGCCAGATGCTACTATGTCAAAGCCCTGGATTTTTTGTCCAACACGATTGTCATCTATGATAGCAACCGATGATACCGCAAAATCAGTAAACTTATTGTGTGCTATTTCAGAAAGACACATCTCAACACTGGCAGAATCCGCAATAACCATCATTATTGACTTATTCTTATCTAAAAGCTTTCTCTTTCTAATTTGTCGTTTCCACATTACACGACCAAAGTAAGAAAAAACAAACATCAAGCCTATAAAAATAGCCTGTAAAGAACGAGAATAATAGAATGAATTCTGACTCATGTACATGTACACAAGAGAGCCACCCCAATTGATTATTGTATGAACAAAAGTAGCTGACGCTTCCTGATATTTTGACCTCGAGAGTATGCCAGAATAGGCCTCAGTGAAAAACACAGAGACCAAATCAATAAAGATGAGCATGCCAGCCAGATTAATGTATAGCTCATCAAACTCAAACTTGGTGAAAAACAAGAATTCACCAGGGAATCTAATTGCTACAGCCAAAAAAATAGCCAGCTCTGCTGCTAACAAATCTATAATTGTAAAATCGAGATGCTTAGCCCAGCTTCTCTTTCTTTTTTTATACATATCTTAGAATATCTTGCCCATTTTCTTTGCATCTTCCTGTGCAAGAAGATCTACATAACGGCCAGTTCCTATAGCAACACAAGTCATGGCATCATCTGCTGTCATTGTGTTAATGCCTGTTCTATCCTCAATAAGTTCCTCAAGTCCACGAAGCAAAGCTCCGCCACCTGTCAACACGATTCCTCTCTCTGCAACATCTGCTGCAAGCTCTGGTGGAGTGCGCTCCAAAACGCTGTGAATAGCCTCTACTATCTGAAGTGTAGGCTCTCTAAGTGCTTCCTCCATTTCCTTTGATGAAACAGTAAGTGTCTTTGGAAGACCAGAAACCAGGTTACGTCCTCTAACATCGAGAGTTTCCTCATGCTCAAGTGGATAGCATGTTCCTATCTTCATCTTTATATCCTCGGCAGTACCTTCACCGATAAGAAGCTTATGCTTCTTTCTCATATAACGAACGATTGCCTCGTTAAAATTATCACCTGCCACCTTGATAGATGTAGATACAACTGAGCTACCAAGTGAAATAACTGCGATATCAGCAGTACCACCACCTATATCTACAATCATATTTCCACATGGCATAGAAATATCAATTCCCGCACCAATAGCAGCTGCGATTGGCTCCTCAATAATAGGCACATCTCTAGCGCCTGCTGCATATGCCGCATCCTCAACTGCACGCTTTTCTACCTCTGTTGCTCCTGATGGAACACACACACTAATACGAGGCTTACGATAGCTCTTCTTTCCCATTGCCTTCTGAACAAAGTATTTAATCATTCGCTCAGTAACAGTATAGTCAGAAATAACGCCCTCGCGAAGTGGGCGAACTGCAACAATATTATCAGGAGTACGTCCTATCATAAGACGTGCCTCCTCACCTACAGCTACGATTTTGTTGCTAGTCTTATCATAAGCAACAACTGAAGGCTCTTTTAAAATAACGCCTCGACCACTAACATACACAAGTATGCTGGCAGTACCAAGATCGATTCCGATATCTGTTGTCTTCATCATGGTTTTATACCTCACACGATTTCTATAATTAATCTTTATTTTTACAAAAGAATAGATACTACGCTAGTATCGCATAGTATCTATATTATAAAGCAATTTTTAGTTATTTCAATATCTTTTCTACTCTAGTCATAACAAAGTGAGCCACAGCAGCCACAAGTATAGATGAAAGGACGCATAACACTGCAACTGCAACAGTTTTAGGTGTCACATATAACAGTCTTTGATACATTCTCTGGAAGCCTTTTACTATGAATTCATGCGTCAGATATAGCTCATAGCTGATGCCCCCAAGCCAAACCAAGACCTTTGAGGACTTTCCAAGGTCATTCAAAAACAAGAATGCTATAAACACAACAAATGTTATTGCTATATCCTGCCATTTATCTGGTCCTATATACCATTGAACATGCTCGTATAAAAGAGCTCCGCCCCAGATTATAGCAATCTTAAGTAATGTTAGAAGCCATGATGGAATTAAAGAAACTGATGTATCAAATACACCATCATTTGTATACAATCTATTAATAACGTGCGCATGCACTTTATCATAGGCCATAGCTATCAGCATTCCACCGACAAAATAAATAACATATTTACTATATCCGCCGAACAAGAACTGAAACTCCCATGAAAATGGTATCTTGCCTACAATCCACACAATTCCTAGCATTGCAAGAGTTATAACATTTCTATGCTTGTAACTAATTGACATAGCCAAGCCAAACATCAAATAAAATGCTACTTCAGCAGTCAGCGTCCAGCCAACATCCAGGATTGGTCTGGCCAAACCACTTTTAGGACTAATATAAGGTATAAAAAGCAAGCTTTTTATCAGATACTGTGGTTCTGCTACAGCTGTTGAAAATGAATATGGCATTTTCAGTACCAACACATATGTAAAAACTGTCATTAGATAATATAGTGGTACTATTTTTATTATTCTTTTTTTGAAAAATCTCCCTACGCCAGGCTTTGCTACATAAACAGTCAAAAATGCACTAAGCATGTAAAAAATCGGTACACCAAAGTTACCAAGCGCATTTCCAAACAGCATCAATGCCATCGGAATATGCGACAATACAATGCAAAGTGCAGTTAGTCCGCGAAGCTCCTGAAAGGAGTCAAAATATTGTTTGTTCATTTTAATATTAATTTATCTATAAACTTCCAAAACTTGTCCAAAGCTATACTAGCCAAAAGAGTAATTGCAAATAATGTTATGTATGCAACTATCCCATTTCTACTAGCATATACCAAAATAGCTGCTCTATAAAAATAGTAACAAAAGAATGTATGTGTTAGCCACATATTTGTACTATACTTTCCAACAAATGAAAATGCTTCTTTAACTATATTTATTCGTTCCAGAACAACCATTATACAGACTATTAACAATGGTACATATATCATATCCATTGAGCATTCATTTCCCAAAAACACTCTTGCTAACACAATTATAATCTGAATACAAAATGAAAGACCTATCTGAATACAACCCGGAAATTGTTTCAGTACATCCATCATTTTTAACAAACCATCATATTTTGCAAAAACTACTCCAAGTAAAAACAATGGAGAATACTCTGAGGTTTCAAACAAACTAGCATACCATATATTAGTAGCCATACCACTAAAGCAAGATAATCCGCCTATTCCTGGAAATACATACATTATCAGAACTTGCCATATCATAACAATTACTATATCAACGTACATATTATCATGCTTTTTTATAAGGTGTATAAATACCACGCCTATTAATAGCGCACAAATATACGCTCTAAAAAACCACCATTCTCCATTATAAGACGTCTCCCACCCTGTTAAGTTAGATATCAATTCTATAGGATTAAAAGCATCAAAATGATGGCATAGACTCTCATCTGCAGCATATGTATCCTGATTGTCAAAGAATAAGAATCCAATTGGAATAAATATTATCATTATCTTCCATAGTGATTCATACAATTTAACAATATGTTTCAGCAATGAAGTCTTAATAAAGTCAGACTCACTTATACTCTTATACACTCCATAACCGCCTAAAAACATAAAAAAGGACACACATATTTTGCCAAAATAGCCAATAATATATTCTATTGAATAACCAGATATATACCCTATCGGTATTATTTCATAGCCGATTGGCATTCTATTGGGATATGTAAGTAAATGATGCGCCAGCATTAGCATCACTGCTATACCTTTAAATGCCTTTGTGTCTTTTTGTGTAAATTTAGTTGTCATGTAAAATAATCTTTCCTTTTGTCTAATATTCCAAGCAAAAACTAATTTCTTATTATACTAATACTACTCTCCAAATTTCGAATAATTAAAAGCCGGACTATTTTTCACTATAGTCGAACCAGGATAATATACCATTATTACTATGTCAGGCTGTCCATTTTCTATTACTTCTGGTTCCAGTGCTCCTATTTCCAAATTGTAAAATGTAGCTACTTCCCTGAAAGCCAAGTCCAAGCATGCATTAATAGGATGTGCAAATGAGTCGCCAACAACAAATATTTTTACATCATTTCCTGCATCCTCATTGGTACAATAATTTGTCGTAGATGCATAAACTCTAAGCGGTTCTTCATAAAGCATGTCCATAGTAAGTACCGAATCTTCAATTCTGCCCTTACCATACACACCATCAAGAGTTTTCTCAAAACGCGGTAACATCAGAGTATAATCATCCCTTTTACCAAAGAACCTTCCTGAACGCTCTACATTATGTCCATAAAAAGCAGCTGGATATTTTATAATATCGTATTGTTTCTCATCACTAATTGCTGGATCAATATAGCATCCAAGCTGCTTTTTTATATATTTTTCTATTTTTTTATAAACATAAAAACCGCATTCTGTCGTGTAATGAGGATCAGAATGATACATCATAGAATACTGATCTATCCCATCTTTATGGAGTTCTTCTCTCACGTCTATGTAGTCCATGCCAACGGCATCTATCTGCTCAATGAAATAATCGTAATCAGCATTTGCATAATCTACCAAACCGACGGGTAATTGATTATCGTACTTACTAACAGTATAAGGAGCCATTACAAATATGCTTTTTATACCCTTACCTTCTAGATAATTGTAAAAAATCTCTACATTCGAAGCATACTCATCAATCATTTCATCTGGAACATCCTCAAAAATATCTGCCAAATAACCATTATTAAGACGAACTATCTTATTCATCTCTCTTTGGCCTAATACGCGCCTTATCAGACTATTACCATCAACTAGTATTCCTTTTCCCGGAAATAATGATGTCAAAAGTGCTTCTCGTTCGTCTTCTTGAGCCATAATATTGTTATTAATTGCGATGTCATTAACATAATAATCGGCGAGCCTATACGAGAGCAAACCACCAAGAAAAACAATTAGCGTAAATAATAATATATAAACTTGTTTCGTAACAGATTTCAATGTCATAAAACTATTAAAATGGTAATTTTACTTTTCTACCACAATACGAATTCCAAATACTGCAACAATCAATCCATTTACCAGCACATATAACCACGATGCACCAAGCATTCCCCAGTTGTTCACCATAAACGATTGGCTAATTAATGCAATAACCGAAGCCACTAAAAATCCCCACGCAATCAAATGCTGTTTTCTCATTGTTGTCAATGGTACAGACAAATAAAAAGCCAGTGCATATAATGTTCCGCCTAATAAAAGCACCGCAAATTCAAGTTTATACGCTGTCAAATCAACGCTATACAAAACCGATAACAGTGGCAATCCCACTAGCATACAGCCTACTAAAATCATTAAAGATACCACAATAACAATTGCAACCTCTATTAAAACCTTCCTTTTTAACAGCTTTATGTTGCCTTCAGAGTATGCTTCTCCTAATTCCTTTACAAACGGCTGGTAAACAAACTGATTAACTAGCGCCACCACAAAAACAGGCAACATCAAATACCCAAATATCGCCTGAGTTTTTTCATCCATGTATAAATCTATTGCATACTTTGGCACGTTTGACACATATGAAGCAAGTGTTGTTCCAAGCGCTAGTGGAAAGCAGACTCTAAATAAATCCCATAGTTTCTCGTCCAAAGAAAATCTATATGCATCTAACTGCATATATTCCTTTTTCCACCATAATAAAATCACCTCTGCTACAAATGAAACTACTATAGCAATGATAAATACACTATGAATATTTACAGCCATTATAGCCAAAACACAAAGCAGTGCTGTAGTAATAGTCTGTCTTATAGAAAAGATTAACGCACCATGGTAAAACTGCCCTACTTGCTGAAATCTACCTATAAACACATCCTCTAAAGAGTCCTGCATTTTAAGTATTACTATTTCAAAAATAATAAATAATTTATCAATAGTATATGCTCCTGTGGCATACCTTATCACCAAATATAACAAGCCTATTATAGTAGCAAGAATTACAGCAAGAATTCTTTGTGTAACATATGTATTAGTACTAAACTGACTATCATCTGTTACCTGAAAATTTCTTATACCATATTTTCCAGCCGCCATTAACAAAACGCCAAGTGCATATCCTATTGTAACAACACCTGCCGTTTCAATAGAATAAGACCTTGCTACAAATATAAGTAGAAAGGCCGCTTGGCAGGCATTCATGCCTCCACCTATGGAGTTGACTAGGATGTTTTTTAATTTGGTTAGCATATAATAATATCAAAAAATTTTAAATTCTGTTTGTTCTAATAATGTTTCATCAATAAAACAGCGAATTATAATCAAACGTACTATAGAATTCATATTCCTTGGTCAAATAGTCTACGTAGTTGTCTGGCGTAAGAAGATATTCATCTTTAGCCATTGTCTCTAATATCCAATCACTTGTCTCACCATCATAGTGTATTGAATCACAATACCTATCCATGTTTGTTGTAATATCATAACAATTATTATACGAAAACAATTTAATATTGGGATATAACAATATCTCTTCTATAACAATCTGTTCACTTTCAAGTTGTCTATTTAGCCACCCATACATATATTGTCCACCCCACCAAGCCGCACTATATGGCGTTATAAAATAATAAAATAGTGTATTTGGATTCTCTTTTGCTATACTTGTAACATTTCGCCTTATGTTATCTATAATTACATTTTTTTGTTCTTCAGTTAATGGTTCAATATATACAGGGGCGCTTATAACTACCCTTTCATCAAATACAGCATCAATTCCAAATGCTCTACTATCATTCCAGTACCCATAATTGTCAAAACTTAAAACTCCGCCTTCTTTTTTGCCAACATTCAACGCAATAGGTAAAGTGTTGAGAAATAGTGTGTCTTTATTAAACAAATATTTAACATCATTATATAAAACATCGTCATATAAATATGTTGGATATACCCCCAAATCCGACCTATCAGAGTCAGCTTCAGAATAGAAATAACTCATATCCAGTCCTCTAACAACCATTTTTATATTCTTGTCACTTTTAAATGCCACTTTTAAATTATCGTTTATCTCTTTATAATGTGCTCCCTTGTAAGCCACCTTTATTGCTTTAACATCAAATAGTTCTTCTAATTCTGATGTCTTGAAATTCTGTGTCATTGAAGTTCCAGTAATAATAGCATCATAATCAAAATGCTTTGTTATTCCATCATTAATATATCTTTCATCAAAGTGATTCAAATCATAATAAAACAATTTACAAGGAGCATGATAATGAAAAAATGGGTCTACGAATACAACTAGTATTGTAGCAGAAATTAATATAAGCACTACCATTATCATCATCTGTATAAATAGCTTTTTATATAATTTCATAAAAACATTTCCCCACAAAACTAAAAATTAAAATACAAAAACGTACTTACCCCAGAAAAACTAAATATACACCAAACCATAATAAGTGCTGTTGACACTGCATATCTTGTCTTAGGCTCAAAAGACTGCATTTTTTCATAGGCATTTTTACTAAGTAAGATTATCAGCATAGCGCCTATATAAAAAAATAGTAATGCAAAGCCAGGTACAAAGGTCTGAATTCCTGTATGTGGTAATATGGCATTCATCTCTGTTGTCATAAACTGATAATAAAGTCCACTTACAAATCCAGTATTTTCAAACGCAAATATTCTCTTAATGAGAAAAACTGCATCTGTTAGGCTATCCGCCCTAAAGAATACCCACGCAATGTTCACAAACAAAAATGTGATTGTCCAATTTATCACCTTAGGTATCTTATTAAAACCTTTTTTGAACATTCTTGTAATTATCTGGAATACACCATGCATTATTCCCCAGACAATAAAAGTCCAATTAGCACCATGCCAAAAACCACTTGCTAAAAATACAATAAAAATATTTAAATAGGTTCTTGCTGCACCTTTTCTATTGCCGCCAAGTGGAATATAGACGTATCTAGTGAAAAATCTGGTTAATGTCATGTGCCATCTTGCCCAAAATTCATTTATTGTCAAAGCCTTATATGGCGAATTGAAATTCAATGGCAAATCTATATTCATCATTTTTCCCAGACCAATTGCCATATCACAATATCCACTAAAGTCAAAATAAATCTGAATGGTATAGCCGAGCATTACTAGAAATGCTGTTATAGAATCTAAATCTGCCAGATTAGAATATCCCCAGTCGACACCTACGCCAAACACATCTGCAATTAGTACTTTCTTACCTAATCCAAGAGCAAATATGTACATACCCTTAGACATATTTTCCCAGTCAATATGCTTCTTCTTCTCATCCAAAAACTGTGGAACAAGCTCGTCATGCGTAACAATTGGCCCCGCTATAAGCTGTGGAAAATAAGTTACAAAGCAGGCATAATGCAAAAAATTATATTTTGGCACCTCTCCCTTATACGCATCTACAACAAAAGACACCTGTTGGAAAGTAAAGAAGCTTATTCCAAGTGGCAGTGCTATATTTAAAAGGGCTATATCCTTATGAAAAGCCATATTAATATTACTGATAAAGAAATCCATATATTTAAAGTACATCAGGATTCCCAGATTAGCCAAAACACCTAACACCATAAGGCTCTTTTTATGATACTTATCTAGCAGTAAATACACTATGTAATTCAAGCAAACGCTTACAATTATTATTAGCAAATAACTAACATTGAAATATCCATAAAACCATAGAGACATTCCAAGCAAGAATACTTGAGCAATACTATATAATTTGAAATGATTTAATGTATACCATCCTATCAAGCATATTGGAAGAAAAGCTAATATAAAAATGTATGAATTAAATAACATAATTTTTCCTTTTCAAATATTAATAATTATAAAAACAATCTAGCAGTTTCCACTAACCGCTAAGGCGCATAAACACCCTTTGCATTAGCAATTAATATCTTCATCAGTTCACTATTTCCCTTAAAAAAGCTTATCTTTGTTGGTGTTTTTCCTTTATTCGGATATGCTCTTGTCACAGGTATTTCACACGCTCTCATTCCTATTTGCGTGCATCTAACTGATAGATATGCCAACAATTCATATGTCATAAATATATCTCTTAACGGCTGGACTCTGTCATCTTTCAAATACCTAACTGAATAAGCTCTATATGCATTCGTTGTATCCGTAAATTTCTGACCTGCAGTTTTTGAAATTATAGGTGCATGAATAAATTTAACCGATAAAGTTCTTATCCATGGGGTATTGATTGCAACACCGCCTTTAATAAATCTTGATCCTTGTACTAAATCATAGCCTTCTTTAAGTTTATCGATAAATCTTGGAACATCTTCTATACTATCCTTATTATTTCCATCAATAGTAATTATTCCTTTGTATCCACGTTCAAGTGCCCAATAAAAACCCATCCTTAACTGAGCCCCTTGCTTGCCAATATCTTTCTTTACCAGCAAAGAATTAACCCCAAGAGACTTTAACAGTCCTTCGTCTGTACATCCATCAGAAGAATCTCCATCGCAAATAACTATATCCGCATACTTATATATTTCCGCTTCACAAGCCCTTTCAAGCTCTTTTTTTATTCTTTCGCCTTCATTTATTATAGGAATAAGCACAACATAGTCTTTTGTTTTAGAATTATACTCCTCGCATTCAAATCTAGGAACACCATCTATTTTTTCAACTAAATACATACTCTATAGCCTCATCCCACCATCTACATTTATTGTTGTTCCGGTAATATAACTAGACAAATCCGAAGCTAAAAACAAAACTACATTTGCTATTTCTTCAGGTTCTGCCAATCTTCCTAGCATTGTATCAGCAGCAAATTTCTCTAACAGATTATCTGGCACAGTCTTTAGCATATTGGTCAATGTATAGCCAGGTGCAACAGCATTTACTCTTACATTTCCATCCTTTAGTGCAAATTCCTTAGCCCATGACTTTGTCATTCCAATTACGCCAGCCTTAGTTGCTGCGTAGTTTGCTTGTCCTATGTTTCCATAATTCGCCACTACACTCGAAATATTAATAATTGATCCACCATGATTAGACTGCATATGTGGCCCAATTTTCCTAGTAAGATTCCATGTCCCTTTTAAATTAACATTTATAACCTCATCAAACTGGTCTTCTGTCATTTTTTTAGTCAGTGCATCTCTAGTTATTCCTGCGCAATTTACTAAGACGTCGATTTTTCGATATTTCTCAATTATTTCATCGCAAAGATTTTGGCATGATGCATAGTCAGCTACATCACACTTGTAATAGTCAAATCTTGCATCATCTATATTGTCTTTCAAGCCTATTCCAATAACTTGAGCTTTATAATCTAAGAAAGCTCTTCCTATAGCAGATCCAATTCCGCCTCCAAGTCCACTGACAACAACTACTTTATCTTCTAATGTAATGATATCGCTAATTTTTCCCATATAAATCAGTTTTCTTTCTCTACGATTGTTTCTCAAACAATTTTTTTAAAGTTCTAATAATCAAATGAACTATATCTCCCCATATAGCACCCAAAATAAATGCTCCAATTACTCTTAGCACCAAAAATACATGACATCCAATAGCACTAGTCATCAAACCATGCCCGTAGAATAATTTAAGCAATAAATACTCATATGGATCATGGAACAAATAAATACAAAACAGATTACCTATTACCCATCTCCAAACTCTGCTAGAAGAAATGTTTGAAAATGCCATTGATAACATATTAGCTATCATAAACATCAAAAACTCTGACACAAGAATCTTGAAGAAATCATCTAATATCAAATACTTCCAATCAATTAATTCTATTGCAATTAGTATAATAATACATACGATTTTCTTTTGAATACTCCATGGATTGGCTTTTTGCCTCTCTTTTTCAAAAACATAACCAACAGTAAACCAAATCAAGTATCCTAATGCCTGTCTTAAATGTAAAATATCAAACTGCATTTTATACGCATTAAATGATATAAAAAATGCAATTAATAATACCAGATAATCTGAATCAGAAAATCTATGTACTAATTTATAAAGGATAGCCCAGGCCATTGTTATCCAAAATAACGCTGGCAAAAACCACAAATGTCCACTATCCTGTCCAGAAAACACGCCAAGACATACAGAAGATATATTCTCTAGACTATAAAAACCAGCAATAGTCTTTATTGGAATCAGCCATAAAAATGCACAAACAAAATATGGAACCAATAACCTTTGTCCTCTAGACTTCGCTAGTTTATCAAATGACGGCACCTCCCTAAATGCTAATGCAGATCCAGATAGGATAAAAAATGTCATAGTTGCAAAAGGAAATGACCAGGCTGCAATATTTCTGTAGAGTGTTGCTCCAAATGTAAATGCAGCATTTACATTAACATATGCATCAACTCCCATACCGCCATTTGGTGTACTATATCCATACACGTTAGCATGGTTTATTATTACTAAAAGTGTCGCAAATATCTTCATCCAATCATATTCGATTACCCTTTTTTTCATACTTAAAATCCTCTTACCATCTTCATTGCTCCCTCAATACTATCCAGATTTGTGTTTCCCATTTCTATAGAAACAAATCCTTGATAATTATTTGTCTGCAACAACTCCAAAATATCCTTTTGTATTTTTCTTTGTTGTATCAATGCTAGTCTCGGCTCACTAATATGCACATGACTTATTATATCAATATCATTCTCAAGCACTGAAACCGTTTCATTATTCTCTATCATTGTTCCCAAGTCAAGGTTTAATTTAAATGCAGGAGAATCCACTTCTTTTACTAATTCAAGTGCTTGTTCAGTTGTATTAATATAATTGGTATTATAAATAGTTGGATTCGCTTCCATACCAATCACTGTATTGTGATCATTTGCAAACTTAGCTATCGTTTTAAAAAAATCCACCCCAATTTTATAATAATTCGCAGTTTCATCTTTTCTCATTGTCTCTACCATATTTCTATTTCTAGGACAGCCAAATACAAGATTTTTACAATTAATCGCTTCCGCAAATAAAATAGCTTTTTGTGTATATTCTATCAAGCTTTTTCTGTCATCTTCGCTTGCAAAAATATTTTCTTGTCTTCCATACCAGATTGACTGCATTGAAGGTATTTCAAACCCGTATTTTGAAACAATTTCACTCTTCCACCTTTTAGCCTCATGTAGCATATCGTAAGGTACTTTTTCAATTATTCGTGTTGGAGCTATTTCAAGACCTGTAAATCCAAATTCTTGCATTAACATATACACAGCTTCATCATTTTCTTTGCCCCACGCTATGTTAGATATTGCAAGTTTCATCTACAAACTCCTTTATTTCATGTAACACTGTTTTCTTGTTTGCAATATATCCATTGTCTCCACCAAAAACATCGCTATACTTTGTTCTAAAATCATACATAACTGGATTATCCACTATTTCATTTATAAACTCCTGTCCCTGCAAATATTTATATACTTCCGAAGCCGAAACAGGCTCCGTAGCAGGATGCCAAAGCCTTATATCATTATCAAGTGCAATATTAATATCTGCCCAAAGATTTTTCAAATTATAAAACTGATATATCGCTCTACTGTCAGTAAAATTTAATGCCGAAAATCCCAGTTGTTTAAAACGTTCTTTCAATAACTTCTTTTTACAACTATCGACTTCCAATAGCCTAAAGAAGCCATTATCAAGCAGTTCATAACACTCTTCTAAAAGTAATTTTCCATCATTGAAAGATTTTTCTTTTTCTGACAGTTCTTGAAACTTATCTGCTTTTAACATAAATGGATTTATATTTATATAATCATAAATAAAATTCTTTTTTATATTTATTCCAAATAATCCTGGCAACCTAATAATTAAAGAATCTTCATATTTTTCTCTAACCCAGCATTCTAACATATACCTGTTGTATCCATAAGGGTGCAATCCAGCCGTCTCGACGCTAGCATCTTCATCAAGTCTATTTGGATTTTTCAAAACATCCACAGTAGATATCAGAACAAGTCTTTTAGGATTAATAGCCTCAATGTTGCGTTCAGCTTCTTTAATCAGCTCCATGTCCTTTTCAGGCTCATTATTTGCCAGATATTTTTCTGCCCTAAGTCCTGCATATATCAGCAAATCCGGATTTGTACCATATGCATCCTTTATATTTTTTGAATTATATTTCCCTTTTATATATTCTTTTCCAGATGCATATATATTACTGCCAACAAAGCCTGTATATCCTACCAAGCATATATTTTCATATTCCATTATATCACCATTTTATTTTGTTAATTTTTCTATACTTTCAAAACTGTAATGTTTTCTTTTAAACACTAAATCTACTATTATTTGCAAGTACTTTATCACAATTGTAAGTATTGTAAACAATCCAAAAAACGCTACAGACAAAAATAATATTGTTGTTGTCCAGCCTTCAACAGGTCTGGCCATCAAATATATAACAACAGAATATATAAGCATAAATAACGACATTAACATCATTACAACAGACATCACTTTTGAAAATGCATAACCAAAATCTGTAAATAAAATCAATGAGTCTTCCGCCAAAGCTCTTCTATACTTTTTTTCTTTATTATTCAATTTGTAATTATTGCTGTCACCTACAGACTTATATATTACAGATGTTGTTTTTAACCCTTGAACTGCATAAATAGCCTTTCTGTATGGAGACGTCTTACTCATTGCACCTATTCTGTTAATTACTCTTCTACTTAGAATTCTAAAGCTTTCTGTATGCAATCTTTCTTCAATATCTGAAAATCTATAAAAAATCTTATAAAACAATTTTGATGACAAGCGCTCTTTTTTATTTGAAACAGCGCTAACTATGTCATATCCTTCTAAAGACTTTCTATAAATTGATATCACTTCTGACATTTCGTAATCTACATTTACAGAGTCAAATTCGTACACAAAATCTCCAATTGTTAAATCCATTCCAGCATTCATAGCTAATTCCATTCCATGAAAATAGCTCATCTTAACAACTGAAATTGTGCTATTTTTTGCATTCAAGCTGTTCTGACGTATTACATCTACACTATCATCTGAAGAATTATCATCTACGCATATTATTTCTGAATGCTCAAAATTATCTTCAAGTGTATCTATTAATTTTTGTAAAAAGCCACCAATATATTTACTATCATTGTGAACATACACAACAGCTGATATAAAATTCTTTTCTTTATTAGCACTAGTCATTATCTAACACCTCATCTAAATCATAGACAGTATTAATCTTTCCAGACAAAACTCCAACGAATGTTGGATTTTCTGTATACTTTCTTATCACAGTAGGTCTCGAATCATCTATTTCAGAACTCATTAAAATCGGTTTCATCGAAAAAAGAGACTCCTTGTATTCAAATCCATATTCTGATTTTAAATATTTTCTAGCAAGATTCGACATATATGGATACGCCGTCATAGGTTTTGATGGACAATCATTACAATTTCCTAATCTTTCAGTTGAACAGTGTCCTTTGCTTTCTAGCTGACAATCAAATGTAGGGACATCATCATAACTTGTTGTATGTGGTGTAAATGTAACTGACGTAAGCGAATGTAAGCCAGTTTTTCCAAACGGCATTATAGAAAAAAATGGGCCGTCCATAACAGTAAAACCATATTTTTTCATATTATCATTTACATTACAAAGTATTATTTCACATAATTCGTACTTAATGCCAAATGTTTCAAGTCCTAACATATTAAGTATCTGATTAGTTCCCGCATATGTTGCATTAAGAAGAAATCCTGTTCTCACTTCTTTACCATCTGAATCATCTGCATTAACAAACTGTACGACATATGAATCATCAGCTTTATTAATGGCTTTTATCCTAGCATTATATAGAATTGTTACATTCGACAACTTTGCTATTTCATCTATGAAATAGTCTTTTAATATCATGGCATCATATGTATATTCTCTTGTCAAAAAAGCACCATCGCACATTCTGTCATTAAAAAATCTTTCAGGATGAAGTTCTTCACATGGAATATTTGCTGCTTTACAAAAAGCTTTAAACTGTTGCCCATCTGACCATGAATATTGACTAGATGTTGCGTATACTTGTTCAAATTCTTTATTAATGCAAAAACCATAATCATTGTTAAAGCGCTCAAAATAACCAGCAGACTTTATTGCTGTAGAAAGAGACCTGGGATAATGATATCCCTGGTGTACTCTCGCCTGATTAATATAGGTTGCTCGCTTAAAAGGAGCATCATCACACTCAAGGACCAAAACCGATTGTCCTTTTTGTCCGCAATAAAGGGCTGAATATAATCCGTATAAACCTGCTCCTATTATGATTTTGTCATATCTTTTCATTGGTTTCTTCACCTAAAACACTATTAATATACCCTAGACAGGGTTTTACTATCTGCATTAACTCTATATAGAGTATTACTCTCTGTTGGCAAATCGCAGATTATATCCATTCTATTTGACACGATTTCAGATTCAGCAGCCACATAAACATACTGACTCAATAGCATATTATTATAATAGTCTTGCCACTTTTCTTCTGAAGGCTCATAAGTAGGGGCATCATATATATTGCTATCATCTATCCATCTATTATCAAGATAATATCCCAAAAATGTTGATAGAGCTGTATTATTATCACTAATAATAAAAATTCTTGAACCATCCTCTGTTTTATCTGTAATATTTTCAGCAATGCTCTCATAAGATGTTTTCTGTCTTACTGGATCATATTTCGGTAATATTTTTTTTATACCAAATGGTAAACAAATAGTAATCGTTATTGCTGCTAATACCATTTTTAAGATACTATTTTTTTTCTCATTCTTACGTCTTATGAGCTCAAATATCAATACTACAAGAATCAAATAATGACTAGTAATATAAGATGACATATATCTATCATAAGAGTCTAAACTAACAAGCCCCGCATCAAAAAAACTAAATACATACACAATTAGCATCATTAAAGCATATCCAATACTTCCACATGTAAATATCACTGTGTAAATAACAGCCTCTTTTTTACTCATAAAGTCATAATAAAAGTAATACAAAATAACAAGTAAAGCAAAGCTAAGTATAACAAGCTGAACATATGGCAGCTTAATTATTCCACATGACAAGTCAACACTTATCATCGCATTAATAAAATCCTTATAGACTTGTCCTCTGTCTCCGTCACCACCACTTACTATTATTTGTATAAGGTCTTTTAAATTTACACTATTTAATGACAACTCATTTGCTGGGTTTATTTCAAACCTCGACACATATCTTGTCCATACAAAAAAATTTGCTACTGGTAGTCCAATTAGGCCTATAGTCCTTGTAATTGCTTCAACTAATAAAAACGGTTTATCCATTATCACAAAGCACACATAAACCAAACATATAAGCATTACATATGCTACACATGTTTCTTTTAGCATAACACTACTAATAGCTGTTATGACCAAACTAATATATGTAAAGTTTGAATAACGTTCATCTTTTCTTATCAATAATGATAATGCATAAACGAACATTATTGGCATTAATAAATCAATGTATATAGAATTAAATATTCCAGACACATCAAATAATAATATTATAAAAACAACAAAATATATTTTGAATATAAGTCCTAAAATATCATACTTAAGTTTTCCCTTTTTTATGCCTTCATCATCTATAATTGCAAACAAAAACAATACTAATTCAAGTATATGTATCGCTAATAATGATACTGACTCTGAATAGCCTAAAGAAAACTTACACCAAAACATTTCAAAAAGCTGTATAAATGGTGGATATTTTTTATGCGCCAATAGTGTTGATGCATTGTCACAGTAAAATGTGTTAAGTCGAAGCATTTCTTTAACCATTTTTCCCCAATGCATATACTCATCCCAAAGCACATATTGAGACCCAATATCTATAATAAGCAAAAAAATGAATATAATAATATAGGCTATAAATCCTTTAGTCAAAATATGTTTTAGTAATCCCTTATCTTTTTTTATAAGTATCTTATATACAAATACTAAAATCCCAAGGACTGCTAAAACTATATTTATAATATAGCCTAGCGTAAAACTATTAAATAATAAACCACTGATATATAGCACAATAACAGTAAGCATAAAAGTCAGCGGAAGCGTTCTTCCAAAACTTTTTCTACTTACTGCTATTACAAGTATATTAACTAATATAAAAGATATAAACGGAATAAAACTAAATACCATTTATAGAAAACTCCTTTAAATCATTGCAGGTGTATTCCCCCACAAGCTCATTATTGAAATTATCGTATACTATAATCCAAGCGCCGTTATCAGGTATATTTCTTGCATCTTGTTTTGTGATTAACACACTTCCATTAGAATCAACCGCTAAACCACTCCATTCATTAAGGTTAACGCCTTGTCCTTTAGTATCTACGTATTCACCATCTTTTATTACTACGGTACCATTATCATACGAGAACTTGCCTATAGTCCGTTTTACAACATTATTAAATGGTTTAACCTTTTGATATCTTCCACTCACTAATATTGCAATCGTATAATCATCCGTAGAAAACTCTTTTAACAGCTTGCTTAATGTCATCGGTTTTTCTTTTGTTGCCTCTGACATCTTATTCATCCATGCATGATTTTTTAATTCATTATCATATGACTTTGCTTCTAAATCCCATGCTTCATATCTTTTATCACCTCTATGGTCTTCCAACTTGACCTTAGATGTAAGATAGTCTAAAAAGAATCTCGTAATCTTGTCCGAACCTGAAATATTCACATGCTGGTCTTCAGCCATATCTGTTCCATAGTCAAAACCTATGTAGTCTGTAATCTTGTTAAAATCTATAAAGTCATAATTACTCTCTTGAAAATAATAAGCTAGACCATTATAACGTTTTTGGAAATCAGCAGAATAAATATATGGAGCGTTATAAAACATAATCGCTATATCATTTTCCTTGGCTAAGTCTATCATTTTGCCAATCCAATACAACGCATCCGCATCCACTCTTTTTGCGTCTTCTTCCATACAAGCTTCAGGCTTGTCAAACTGAGTCGTACGCCACTGAGGACTAAAGCCTCTACTATAGTATTTAGTATCATCAAAATCAATCTGACTCAGTTCTTTATATCTAGAATGAAAAATTGGGAACTTTTTTAATAAGTCCTGTTCGTTAACACCTCGGAGCCCGACACTCTTAGTATAATCTACATTGTTTACAAAAATATCCCTATCTCTCAGCCCCAAGGTACTATAGTATACCTGTTTATTAGATGTATAATCTTCACTAACTACATAGAACAAATCAACACACATGACCTTAGGTGACTGTGTCTTTAATGATTCCTCCATAAAATAGTATGTATTTCCTAAAAGTTGTGCTGCAGAACCTAAATTATAGGATGCTATTCCAGCCTCTTCCCATAAGATGGAATTATTAATAGTGCAAAATGAGTGACTAGAACCATAAAAAATAACGTCTATTGTATTATCTTCTGTCGCATAAAAATTATCCATTATTGATGTTCCACTACATGAATAATCTTTAATTGAATACGTATTCCACAAATGCGTTATTAATAAACACACTAATCCCACAAATACTAATACCGATAATATATGTCTTATAAAATTATTTCTACTCTTACTCTTTTTCAAAGTATCCCTCTACCTTTAAAACTGAAAATAAATAAACTGAGTTGCGCCAGCTCCTGCTCCGTAAACACCATATATTACAATTGAATAAATAAGCGCAAATAATACTACCCATCTAAACCACAGATTTTGCTTCATCAAAAAGGCGTCAATCGTTGTATTTGCGATTCTTTTGATAAAGCTGACAATAAACAGAGCCAGGCACGCCCATATTAAAATCAAGATTTCTGTTCTGTCCAAGCCATTATTATAAATAGAGCCATCATATAATACCCATGGATTATATCTGGTAAACATTCTGCCAATATATGTTACAGCCTGTGTTAAACTGTTTGCTCTAAAGAAAATCCACGCCAACATAGCTAAGAATGATGTGATAAGTATCTGGCCAATAGCAAAGCTTGCCGCCTTTGTATTTATCTCGAGTTTTTTATTAATAGCTTCTTTTACAGGCTTTAACATAATGCCTATCACCTGGTAAATGCCATGTATAGCTCCCCAGACTACATAGGTCCAGTTTGCACCATGCCAAAGACCACTAACTAAAAATGTAATCATCAGATTAAGATAATGTCTTGGCTTTGAACATCTATTTCCACCGAGTGGTATATAAACATAATCCTTGAACCATCCACTAAGAGATATATGCCATCTGCCCCAAAACTCTTTTATACTTCTTGAAAAATATGGTGTATTGAAGTTCTCCATTAGCTCTATTCCAAGGACCTTTGCTGATCCAAGAGCAATTATTGAATAGCTGGCAAAGTCACAATAAATCTGTAATGAAAAGCCAACTGCTGCAAGAAACAGCTCTACTGTTCCATACGCATAATAATTATCAAATACAGTGTTGACAAAAATTGCTACACGATCCGCTATTACAAGCTTTAAGAAAAATCCCCAAAGCATTGTAATAAGGCCCTTTACTATACGATCATAATTCCACATTTTAATCTTATCCATTGATTGAATCTGAGTAAGTAGGTTTTTTGATCTTTCAATAGGACCTGCCACAAGCTGTGGAAAGAATGATACAAATAGCGCATAGGTTATAAAGTTCTTTTCTGCAACTGTATCGCCTCTGTATACATCGATAATGTATCCAAGAGCCTGAAAAGTATAAAAAGATATACCAACAGGCAGTACAATTGAAACTGGCAATGACATTTCTGCGCCAGTAACCCCGTTTATCATGTCAAGAACCCAGTTTGTATATTTGAAAACAAAAAGGATAGCAAGATTTGCAATTAGTACTGCTATTAATGTATTCTTACATGCTTTCGCCTTTTTTATATCTTCTCTATGTGAGCCAATATATCTGCCACCCACGTATGTAAGAACAGTAGATATTAAAATCAGGCTTATATAATATGGATTCCATTGCATATAAAAATAGTAGCTTGCCACTAAAAGCCAGTACTTTCTTGCCTGTTTAGGAATAATTCCATATATTATTGTTACAATTGGAAAATAGAGTAAAAACTCGTATGAATTGAATAGCATTTCTTTCTCACTTATTAATTATAAATACATATTTATAAACTCACCCTGCATAGGCGCTGTCTGCTCTAATAAGCACATATAGTCAAAACTATTGTACACCTTATACTCTTCATCAATATAAGCATCTAAATTCGTCTTCGTTATTTTATTCTCATTATTAGCTATGCTGTATAGAATCATATCATTCATATCCCCTAGGTAGTGATATGGGTCGATATAATTATTCAGATTTGCTATATATTCTAAATTCAAATTCAACGAATAAACTTCTATATTATTGCACTCTAGTAGCATATCTATTATGTATTTTTCTGCAGCAAAATGTCTTTCCAGATTACCGTTGCTTTTTTCATTTCCATAAAACAAAACACTATATGGTGTCAGAAAAAGTACAAATCTCGTGTTCTTATGTTCATTGGCCAAGTCAATAAAATTTTTCTGTATATTTTCACTAATAACTTCAATTTCTAGTTCTGACAAATAATCGTAAACCGATGTTATGCACGCTCCATCGTTGCTAGTGTTTTGCACGTTATTCGCAATAGGCAGGCTCATATTGATTAATTGAGCTCGTTTCATTACATTATAGCCGCCTCTTTTATCGTAAAACCGATCATTCCATTCGTACATCATATCTTGGTCAAATCTATAATTTGCATTTATGTTGTATGTCTGGACTACTGGAATTGTTTTGCTTAAAAGTACGTCTTTATTATAAAGATACTTATGTTTGTTAAGCAAATTATCGTCCCATAAATGCTGGGTTTGTTCATACTCATAGACTCTGCCTTTTGCATCATGGACACTAAAAAATGTTGTCATATCCAATGACCTAAGTACAATTCTAATGTTTTTTAATGCAAAAGCTTTGTTTAAGGCTCTTGTTGTTTCACAATACCCAGAATTTTCAATCGGAATCTTTATCGACTTAGTACCAAAATACTCATCAAATAGAGTAGGTTTAAAATTTTCCGTCATACTGGTGCCACAAATAATAGCATCATAATCAAAGTTCCTTATCATACCTGGAATACAATAATACTCATCATTATTTACAAGATCATGTCTCATATACTTTGATGGCTTATGATACACAAAAAAAGGATCTGCAAAGACTGTCAGCCCACCAAGTAATACCAGCATTCCTGCCATACTCATTATGCAATTTATAAAAAACTTTTTAAAAGTCATATTTAAGACCTTTTACCAATACAGTGTTCCCACTACCTCTTGCAGTAGGTTATCATAGACAGTTATATAGGTGCCACTAGGTGTAATCAACAGCCCCTCCTGGCCTGTAATATACACCCTGCCTCGCTTTTGATTCACAGATAAATTAGCATCAGAAGAAAGCTTTAACACACCATCATCACTTGTCTGCCAGCCATTATTATAGACCCATACGCCCTCACTTAGTGAATTATCTATACTGATATCAAATTTCTCAGTAGAATAATTAAAAGCACTGCTATTCAACGAAGTAATAATTATTGTATAGTCATCATCTGCATACAGACTATATAACTCTTCTGTAGACGCCACACCTACAAATTTATTATTCTTCTCTAAATGCGAAAAAGCTCTTGCATCAATATCCCAAAGAGTATACTTTTCTCCTTCACCTCTTCTATCTGGCAGATCATAGTGCGCTTTCATATAGGAAAGCAGATACTTAGTTATTTTTCTCGCGCCATCAACATTTGTGTGTGAAGTCTCCATCATATCAGTAGAATAGTCAAAGCCTGCATTCTGATACTGCTTATTAAAATCTATGCACTCATAGCCAAGCGAATTAATATATTCTTCTGAACTATTCAATATTTCCTGCTGTGGCTTTTCTATAATAAATGGTGCCACATAAAATAATAGTTCAATATCATTTTCCTGACATAGTGCCACTATCTGATCAATATAATACTTTGCCTCATCAGCCATTGGAGCCTTTACATCCCATGTACATGCTTCTGGCGTTTCAAATGCTGTAGTCTGATATCTTGCCAAATAGCCTCTGTTATAATAAGCCACATCATCAAAATCAAGTCTTGTCAAATCATTATATCTCGAATGCAAAATAGGCAGCTTTAATATCAGCTCTGCTGCCTGCGTATCATTTAAACCTAATAGATTCTGAAGATATGTAATATTATCAACATAGCCCTCTCCCCACTTCATCATAAGTGAGTTTCTGTACATCCAGCCTTCGTTATCAAAGCCTGACTGTGCTGTAAAAAGAGCTTCTACTACTACAAGCTTTGGCGACTGTGTTTCTAATGCACTTTTAAGAAAATAATAAGTATTACCAAGGTTTTGAGAGCCTGTTCCCAGGTTGTAAGAAGGAATTCCTGCCTCTTCCCAAAGTATCGAATTATTTATTGTACAAAAGCAATGACTACTTCCCAAAAACAGGACATCAATGGTGTCTTCTGGCGTCTCATAAAAATGTCCTACTATATTAAGACCATTATCAGTTGCGTTTTTCCAACTGAATACTCTAAAAATCACAGCTAAGGTCGCTATTATAAGCGCTATAAACAATATGCATTTTATTATATTTTTATAAAATGTCTTCAAATCAAATCCTCTATTGTAAAGCTAGAATTGGAAATAAATAAATGCGGCAGAATTAAATCCTGGTCCATACACTCCATATATTACAACAAAAATGAATAAGGCAATGATTGCGCACCATCTAAACAGAATGCCCTGTGATTCCAATGCTGTATCTATTAGCATGCCCTTTGTATACTTTACATAGCTTACAAAGAATAGCACCACACAAGCCACTATTAAAATATTCATTTCTGTTCTGTCTAACCCAACATTATATATAGAGCCATCAAATAATACCCATGGGTTAAAGCTTGTAAACATTCTTCCAAGGTAGATAAATGCTTCTTTAATATTCTCTGCTCTAAATATTATTACTGTAATTACAAACAAAAAGTCTGTTATAAGCGTCTTCCAAAAACGATGACTAAAAGCCTTTACATTAATACTAAACTTGTCAACAAGCCTGTCGCCTAATGGCTTCAATTCCTTTTCAATAATCTGAAGCAAGCCATTTAAGCCGCCCCATACTACATAGGTCCAGTTCGCACCATGCCAAAAGCCGCTTAATATAAATACCACCATCAGATTTCTATAATGCTTTAGTTTGCCACAGCGACTTCCGCCTAAAGGAATATACACATAGTCTCTAAACCAGCCACATAATGACATATGCCATCTAGTCCAGAATTCGGTGACACTTTGCGCAAAAAATGGCGTATTAAAGTTCTCCATAAGACCTATTCCAAGGACCTTTGCAGCGCCCATCGCAATTACTGAATAGCTGGCAAAATCACAATAAACCTGTAGTGCAAAACCTATTCCCGCCAGCAAAAGCTCTGTTGTTCCAAAAACTGCATAGTCTTCAAACACTGGATCTACAAACATTGCTACACGGTCTGCTATTACAAGCTTTAAGAAAAATCCCCAAAGCATTATAACAAGTCCGCTCGTGATTCTTTTATAATTCCAAAATTTTATGCTCTCAAGCTTTTGAATCTGTGTAAGAAGATTACCTGTTCTTTCAATTGGTCCTGCCACAAGCTGTGGAAAAAATGAAACAAATAATGCATATGTTGCAAAATTCTTTTCTGCCTTAATCTTTCCATTGTAAACGTCTGCAGTATATCCAAGAGCCTGGAATGTATAAAATGAAATACCAACAGGCAAAGCAAAAAATATTGGCATAGTAACTGTCCTGCCTATAATAGAACTAACTATTTCTACAAACCATGGTGTATATTTGAAAAATACTAGCAACGCCAGATTAATACAGCATGTGATAATTAATATGATTTTTGCTGTATTGCTCTTTTCTACTGACTGGCTATTATTCTTACTATTATCTTTAGCCTTTTCTATCAGCAAGCCACCTATATAAGTCACAATTGTCGAAAAAACAATCAAAACTATATAGTATGGATTCCAGCACATATAGAAAAAATAACTAGCAAAAAACAGCCAGAGCTTTCGCCACTTGGCCGGAATAATGCCATATACAATTGTAACTATTGGAAAAAATACAAAAAATTCCAGTGAATTAAATAACAACTTTAGCCTCTTTTATTTTATTACTATCTTCTTTTGAATAATACTATCTAGCTTTGTCATGAGTATTGCTACGGCAAATACCAACACAATATAAATAAGCCACATCTTTATAGATGCATGATTCAATGGTAGCAAAAACCTAAATTCAATATCCTTAATCATTACCTGCACTGGAAAATGAAACAGATATATACCAAATGAAATACTTCCAAGCCAGGTAAAAAACTTTAATGATGCTATCCTACTAAGCCATGGTATACAACACATAGAAATAATAATCAGCGGCCACATACCAACCATAAATGCCAATCTAGTATTCCCCCATACTACAGGACCATAAATATGTGCTATTGAACAGCAAATAACAACAATTGCAAATGCGCAATATCCGACTACGGTTCTCTTTTTATTATCAGCCTTTAGTCTTTCATCAAGTTTAGCCAAAAAACATCCTGTAAAGAAACAGGCGATGCCTCTTCTCACCCATTCATTTATTAAAATATATGTTCCATCAAAGCCAGCAAAAGAAACTATTCCAAGTAATGCAATTGCCAAATACAAATACATCATATTCTCAATACTAATTCTGTCTTTACATAATGAAACAACGACATAATAAACCGCATAAAGAACTACGACTACCCCTAAATACCATGCTGGACCATTGAACGAGAGCTGTCCGCCAACAACAGTTCCTGTAACTCCATACAAATTCAGGAAGAAATGATATATGTCAAAATACTCATACACACAGCTAGCGCCTGTATAGCTTACAAAAATAGCCTGAAGAATTGTCGTAATAATAAGTGCAATAATCATCAGAGGGAAAATTCTTGCTATTCTTTTCTTTATATACTTATCAAATGAGACATTACCATCTAGGATTCTTTTTTCATACCCTAATACCATTCCAAATCCAGACAGCATAAAAAAGATTTCCAAAAGAAAATCTCCACAAGACTCATAGAAATTCGAAAAATAATTGTAAAATGGCACAGACGACAAAGGTACAGCATGCTGATAATGCCAGATAAATGCTATCATACATGCGCATATTCCCTTTATTCCATCCATCCATTTATAGCTATGATTGTTCATTCAATACCTTCTAATATACTTATCCAAATAAACTCTTTCAGTCCAAACATTTTCTACGAAGACAAATCGTTTGTCTATCATTTTCTGTGTAGCCTGCGTCGTCTCATCATGATCGTGCAGATTAGCCACATATATGGTGTTTACCCCTATTAGGTCTGCTTCAGTAAGCTCGCCAGTGTAAAATACCTTCTTTTCCTCATCTCTACCATCGTGAGTCAAGTAATACCAGTTTCCTTCACGCAGGAAAGTTGGAGCAACAATATAATATAGTACGCTATCATCATATGCATCAGGTTGAGAAAGAACATATTCATCGTCTCCCTCGTAGAGTTCGCTCATTATTACACCTGTATAATCAGTATATAGCATTTCAAGTCTAATATTATTACCTAGTAACCATGCTACTATTATAAATACAGGCACCTTAATAATCCAATATTTTGCTTTTAGTACAAGCTTTATTATTTGCTCAACAAACCAAGCTATAATAACAAAAAAGCATGGCTGAACGCAAACAAAATATCTAGGAACCCATAATGACATTATCTCAGTATTTGAAATAACAAATATGCCACCTACGATAGTTACAACAAGTGTCATTATAAGAAACAGCTCATAATCTCCACAAATAGCAACTAATGTCTTTCCCTTTTCAATATTTCTTTTATTAATAGCGGGTCTAACTATGTATGTAAAGATAAGTGCTAAAAAACACGCTACTATAGCAATCCAAAACAGATACTTTAGGACATCTACATATGCTACTAGAGAATTTATTACAATTGGAATATAACTAGCATCAGGCTTTCCTGTCCAAAAGCTAGGTGCCTTTTCTAATCCGACTTTAATAAACAAAATCATCCATGGCAAAAAGGCTGCACCTGCGACAAAGTATTGTATAAGATACTTTGCATTCTTAATTCTTATATTATCTATAGTATCAAAGATAAATAGAATAAATATAACCAATGCACAGAAAAAGTGTGTATACAAGGCCAAAATCATTATTATGGTATACCATATCGTATATTTTTTTATCCTAGAGTCAGCTCTGTAATTAGTATCTCTGTATTTTCCAATAATGACTCTGCCTTCTTCAGAAGTTGTCTTATTACCACTTATCTCGCTTAAAACCCTGTGTCTTCTAAAGAATACAAATAGAAGCATTGAAACAAGCATATACATTAATGCATACGGTCTTATTTCAAATGAACTGTATAAGGCCACACCAGACGATGTCATAGAAAACAGAAGACTAATCAAGCCAGCTCTGTTGCCCATCATATCCCTGCATATCAGCGCAATAAAATATGCCCCTATCCCTGTGATAATAATACTTGGCAGTCTAAGCCACATATTTCCATAAGGAGCCACAAGCATCCATGCCCAGGTCAAAAAATGCGATAATGGCGGATTATTATCATTTGCAATAATCCACTGCACTGTTCCTTTAAAATCATTAAGCTGTGCAGCTCTATGAATTCCTATCTGAAAAAGGCTATCACACCAAAGAGACTGCTTCCCTGAATAACTTATTAAAAAATAAGTAAAAAAAGCAATAATGGCCATTGCACATATATAAAAATAATTATTCTTGATAAAAGACTTCAAACCTTCTCTCCGATAATTTATATTTACTTTCTTATTAGAGAAACAATATCCTTTATTTCTCCAGATTTATAATAGAATACCACAAGTATTATACCTGGTACAATTATTCCTATCAAACATTCTATTACAAGCTTTAGTATTATTCCATTTACCAGCCCCGCAGATAAAAACAGGCCTTGAATCCAGTACGCCAATGCAAATGAAACAACTACCCAAACAAGATTTTTAACAATTATTAAAAATGTTTCACGCACTCCAGTATCGAATATATCCTTCATGCATATGCATGCCTCTGCCGGCAAATACACAAAGCAAATTGAAATAATGGTAGCAAGTACTATTCCTGGCATTCCCATAAAATATGCCAGTCCAACATTCAAAACTATATTACTGATTATTTCAATCAGCGCTACCTTTTTACCTCTTTTCCAATTAGAGGTGGTTGAACGCATCATTGTAAATACATCGCCTATACCAAGGACATATAAATATAATGAAAACAGGACTGCAGTAATATTGGTAAGCAAATGATCTGCCCCCATCCAAAGAGTCATAAAGTCCTGAATCATCATATAAAATATCACAGCAAAAAAGCCTGATATCGTGAGTTGGATAAACATTATTTTTTTATAAAGATAATAGACCTTGTCCTTACCTTCAGTGACATTATAATTGCCAAGCGAAGGGGTGACTGAAGTTGTAAATACATACCTTACAAGTACTGGAACTCTAAATACCAAATAATAATTTTGATATTTTGCCAAAGCATCCAAACCCATCATCGCTGATACTATGATGCTGTCAAATGAATTTCGGGTTATGTCTCTTACCCTATAAATAGCTACTGCTATTACCTGCTTAAAAACAGACTCCTTAAACTCTTTATCTACCCTTACCTCCGATTTTCCTGTAACATTAGGGTAAACCCTCTTTGTAATCATATGTAAAGCAGCAGCCATTAGTACTGTGGATACTGGCAGCATCAATGTGTATAAGTAATATTGTCTTAACACTATGAAAACTAATTGAGCACTATAGTAAATAATGAATCCCACATTATTTACAATGCACCAGATATAATTATCCTGGTATGCTTTTAGCAGCAATTGACTTGTAATTATGAACAGGTATGAAATAAGATTATTTAATAGATACATAAAAAATATAATGTAAATATTAATACCTTCAGGTCTATCACCTTTTATCATTAGGCCTAAAAATGGCATAATAATCAGACCTGCAGCAAATATAACCAAGCCGATTAAGCTATAAACCTTTCGATAGAATTTTAATAATAAATTAATCCTATCGAAATCACCTTCTTCTGCCGGCTTATACAGGTAAAAAAGTAATGCTGTGTCTATTCCAAGATTTGCAACACTTAGTACCTCAAGCACAGAAGAGCACAAGCTGTTTAAGCCCAAATAGCTGTCGCCCAAATAGACTGTTATAAAATGGCGCACAAAAAAAGGGAAGGCCGCCATTGTAACATTAAACATAGCCTCCCAAAATGCATTTCTTTTCACTTTCTCTGTTCTTGATTTAGCCATCTTACCAGCCTCTGATTTTCCTCACAATAAATCCAACAAGTGTCGGACATTTGTGCCAAGTTAAAACCATCTTTTTCATAGTAGCATCCTTGCCAGAATATGAAAAACGCTTTAATTCAGGCAAATATTCCTGATATAATCTTTCGATTTCAGAATAGTACTGTTTTTTCTCAGCCTCATCATTTACATAAAAACGCATTATAATATATGTTCTTATTAGTATCAGGTATAGTCCTAAAATTTCTTCCTTATATTCATCAATTCTGCCTAAATTTTTATAATATAAGGCATGTTCCTCTACCGGATACATCATTCGCTTACAATGATTGGTAAGACTAATTCCGTGACTAATAGAATTATTATCTACTCTATACAGTATATATGGCATATCTGTAATAGCAAATGTAGCACCCTCTACCATTGTAAGATATGCTGTCATTGTATCGTCAAAATAATATTCTGGCATAGTCTCCTTGTACTGATAATACTTAGGTACCACTTCATTCATATACTCTCGTCTATATAACACTCCCCAGGCACAGCATATATAGCAATTTCCATTTCTGTGTCTACGGAGCAATAGAACATCAAGACCATCTATTGTATTTGTAACTTCAGGATACAATTCCTGTATCATTCCAATATTATTAGACGTATCATACTCGGACATTTTGTCCGAATCTACATCGACACAAAAAGTGCAGCATCCCTTTGCTTCAGGATATTTGTCAAGCTTTGACAACATATTTTCTACCATATCTGGCAGAATAATATCATCATCATCTGCAAACAGAATGTAATCACCTGTCGTGTATTTATATCCTAAATCTCTTGAAGATGAAGGGCCACCATTTTTCTGAGTTATTGCTCTAATTCTGTCATCTTTTTTCCCATATGCCCGCATGATGTCAAAAGTATTATCCTTTGACCCGTCATCTACCAGTATTATTTCCAGATTTTTATATGTCTGAGCCAGAATTGAATCCAATGTTGGCTCCAAAAAATCTGCGCCATTATATGAATTTACTACTATAGAAACAAGTTTATTCTGCATATATATCCACTTTTAAACTCTTATCAACCTTATGCCAAAGGCCATATCTAGTACCTTCAATCCAAGCCTTGGCAACTTCTTTTTCTTTACAGCTCAATGCTTTATATGTGTAATAGAATGTATAGATCCATGAAAAGCAGATCAAAAACACTATCCATTGATACCATTTTGAATACTTTTTCATATATACAAATCTGTTTTTCGCAAAATGAAATGCTCTCTCTGCTGGCCAGGCGCCAAGCTTTCTAAGCTCTAGGTTTCCGTCCTTTGCCACTGTTTCATAATGATATGTAATAGCATCTGTTACTATATATTCATTAAATCCTGCCAAATGTATTCTATAGCCTATATCAGACTCCTCATACATTGCAAAATAGCTTGAATCAAATCCACCAACAGCTTCAATTGCTTCTCTTGAAATCATCATAGCATTTGGTGAATAGTAAGTCTCGTAAAAAGGCTCTACAGGTCCCACCTCATCCAGTCTTTTTCTGGCAAATAAATCACTTGGTCTAGATGTCCATTCGCTAATATGCCCTGATGCTGTCCATATCACATTGTTTTCATTGGCCTGTAAAGTAATGGGGCCAACTAATCCGACACGTGTATGATTTTCAGCAAAATTCACAAGCCTTTCTATCATCTCACCAGTAATCAAATTATCATTATCTAAAAACAGCAGGTAATCACCAGAGGCTCTTTTTATTCCTTCGTTGCGACCACCAGAAGCCATTTTATTTACTTCAAGTGCAATAATAATTACTCTATCTCCAAACCTTTGCTCAAGAGCGGTTATAGTATCATCACTTGAGGCATTATCAGAAACAATTACTTCAATATTATCATATGTACTTTTTAATACTGATTCAACGCAATCACAAACCTGCCCTGATCTATTGTAGGTGGGTATGATTACGGATACCTTTGGATTATTCATCAGCTATATTATTATCTCTTTCCGTACGATTTATCCATCTTCACAGGCACATGTAGTATTTTCAGCCCCATGTACCAGCAAATCATAAAAAAAGTGGCCTCTGTATACAAAAAATCTGTTAGCATATATACATCTTTTTCTGTAATTGCCAGCCTAATAGCATTTATTAATGGTGGCACAACAAACAAACAATATGGAATAAATAAATACTTTCTTTTATTCAGATGTGTCTGAGTATTTGCTCTGGCTGAATAGCCAACACATTCTTCTCCAAATAAATTGTTCTTTATTTTCCATTTTACCTTGCCCAAAAACTTCGTACCATTCATGTTTTGATTATGAATAATATAATCATTCTCAAGTATTGCTGAGCATCCAGTTTCTGCAGCAATTGTGCAGAATAAGTCTGTTGTTATGTCATCTATTCCAAGTTTCCTTTGCAGTTCTCTTGCAAATTTTGTATCACATGTCGTCGCCTGTCCATCAAACAACGGATAATAGCTGGCATTTTTGTAATCAAAGATATATCCACCTTCAGGAATTTTCGTAGATGAAAACTGTTTGGTCATCGTTTTCAAATAGTCTGCACCATTATAAAAATGATATACAAAATTCGAAAATGAATCACCCACTCTCACAGCATATCTATTGACTCCATCTGCCAAAGCTGGTGCTGGACCACCTGTAGAATTAAGTATCTTTACCTGGGGATATCTTTCAAAAACCTCTAGTCTACGTTTTAAGCACTGATTATTTGCAAGACTTTCGTCTGAATCTAAAAATACTAAATAAGCGCCTTTTGCAATGTCAAATCCAATTCGCTTTGCAAACTCAGGCAATCTATATGGATTATCAACAATCGTAGCCTGGTATTTATTTGCGATTTCTCTAGTATTATCAGTACTTCCTCCATCAAGCACCAAAATCTCCACCTTGGTTTGATCAAAATCCTGCTCTCTAATGCTCTTTAATGAATCCTCTATGGTTCTTGAACTATTAAAGCAGGGCATTATGAAAGTATATATATATTCAAATGAAGAAGCCTCTATCTTGCAAGCTTCTTCATTAGTTTCAGTTATTAATTTTTTGTCATCATGTATATTATTTTTTTCCATATAATATATGTGTTAAAGGCAATATTATTCTTGTATTCCTTTGTCATACATTGCTTTATCCGATTTATCTATAGTTTTTTCTTTTATATTACTTTCCCTAGCTATATATATCGGCCTGCCCTTGACCTCCATATATATTCTAGCCAGATACTCACCAAGCATTCCCTGTATTAGAATTATCATTCCTCCCAAGAACAATACTATGAGAGTAAGTGTCGTAATACCTCCACCGGTAGCATCGCCATATGCCAAATACTTGTAAAGAATACGTATGATCCAAATCAGTGTAGCTACTACAATTACTATCCCAAGCCAAACTACACCTCTAAGTGGTGTAGTTGCAAAAGCCATAAATCCATTATAAGAATATCTGGCAAGGCCTCTTATATTCCATTTAGACGTGCCTTCGACTCTTTCTACGTTTTCGTATTCAATCCATTTAGTCTTAAAGCCTATCCACGAGTATATACCTTTTGTGAAGCGTTCTCGCTCAGACATTTGCACAACAACCTTTGCCACTTCACGCTTCATCAATCGGTAGTCTGTGCTTCCTGGTGCCATGTCCATTCCTGTCAGAGAGTTAAACACATAATAAAACGCACTTGATAAAGCACTTTTTATCTTTGGTTCTCCCTTTCTTGAAACGCGCCTTGCTGCTGCACAATCATAGTCCTCATTTTCTATCGCACTAATCATCTGTGGCAAAAGCTTTGGTGGGTGCTGAAGATCTACATCCATTACAGAAATATAATCACCTACACATTTTGAAAGGCCTGCATACATAGCAGACTCTTTACCAAAATTTCTAGAAAATGATATATAGCGAATGGTAGCATCGCCCACTTCGCCAGCAAGCTTTATTATCTCAACAAGAGTATTATCCACGCTTCCATCATCTACATATGTAATGATAAAGTTATGCTCTGGAATATCCTCAAATACTCGCTTTACCTCTTCATAAAAAGGTCTTATGCACTTTTCTTCGTTGTAACAAGGAACTATTAGTTCAACTGTTTTCATCGCATTCACCTAATACACACACCAATACATGGCATTTTCTTCAAAAACAAGCTGCTCATCAGGCATAAACTCGTTCCAATTATCATTATCTGCAAACAGTCTGTTATAATCTGTCTCACTCATGGTTTGCTTATCATATTCATTACCTGTCAAATAGTTTAGCAGTTCAACATTTGACCATTCTACACTGGTAGGCTTATGAGCATAGGCACTCCTATATGTCGCAGATATCAGATACTTGCTTGTATTTTCCTGTCTATTAGCAGGTAAAACATACACTGTATTTACCTCATTGCCTGTCTCTTTTTCATAAGCTTCTATATACGCTTCAATTATACCAATTTCCTGCTCTGCCAATTTATTAGAAATAAGATAATCTGTCGCTGCCGTCTGCGTTGATTTGATAGCAATAAAACTATATATCGCAATTATACAAATAGCTATTGTAGAAACTATACTCACAATATTTTTAGTCAGACTATGATTTAAGTGGATTTCCTTAGTCAAAATCAGAACTAACATCGCAATTGAAGCAAATGCAGGCCAAGATACTCTCGCTAACACCTGGTCATAGCCAGTCATGTAAATAGCTACATAATACAAGTTTATCAGAACAACCACTAACAAATAGTTTATTAGGACTCTGCCACCTTTAAAGCTTTTAGAACTATCTGCATCACTCACTTCAGTATTTGGCAGTTGCTCTTTTTTACAAATAATAATAGCTGTCGTTAATAGCACAACTACAAACAACACTAACAATGTACATTTAGGCATCATATCAAGCTCTGTTATAAAAACATGGTACCAGCATTTAATCATCATTAGCACTTTATCAGCCAAGCCACCACCCACTGAGACCTCTTTTACCTCTGAATAAGAATCACTTGCACCTGCTAAAAGCTTAGGTAATGCAATGATTATACCCATCGGAATAATTGTAATGACATATGATTTTATAATTTCAACAATAGGCTTTTTTGCTAATAAATCTTTATTATCTAAATATATATATACTGTTGTCCATATAAGAAACAAAGCAAAATAGCTTTGATATACTGACATTGCCAAAAATAATAATATGCCAGCGTGTATATATTTTTTCTCAGTAAATTTTCTAACAGCTATAGCTACAAGCCAAATAGCAAGAGCAAGCTCGTATCCTACATAAACGAATGTCTCCACAAAGAATGGATTCACAAAGGACATGCACATGATTAAAGGAAGAACTAATAATCTAACATGTATCTCCTTGTCCACAAAGAATCTATCAAATAATTTGCTTAGTTCACTGACAGCACAGGATATAAAAATAATAACCAAAAGCTGTAATAGTAACTCATTGTTAAGCTTACTAATCCCAGCTTTTCCCATTAACCAGCAGAACCATGTTGTAAAGTAATTTAGTATTCTTCCGCCTTGAATATATTCAAGAAATGATGGAGGCATTTGAGAGATTGTTTTATAACCATTTACATGATCACTTGTAAATGTATCATTTAAAAACACTGAAAAGGCCACAAACAATGTACTGAATGCGACCAACCATGGTATTGTTTTTAAATGCTTATCTGACTTAATATCTCCCACTTTTATATTAATCCCTTTGTTTCAGCTATAAGATTATGTCAGCACCTTTTTATAGGCATCCGCCATATCTGCGGCATTTTTATCCCTATCATAGATATGAATATGCTCTTCTCTTACAGACTGACCATATTCTCTTGCCATTTCATCATTATCCAGTAATTTGGAAA
Source organism: Lachnospiraceae bacterium (assembly GCA_045628025.1). Classification (GTDB taxonomy): domain Bacteria; phylum Bacillota; class Clostridia; order Lachnospirales; family Lachnospiraceae; genus Pseudobutyrivibrio. The sequence continues at coordinate 155,356 of JAZQOU010000010.1, forward strand.
CATAATATGAAATCATATTGGCATTTCCAGCCGGATACAGTAATCCATTTTTCTTATGTGTTACATACTTTTCAGTACCACCAACTAAAGATGCAACAATAGGTACACCAAGACAAACAGCCTCGCCTAATGCGTTTGGACTATTTTCTATATAAGAGGTCTGAACAAAAACATTACAGTCAAGATATGCCTTGCACATCTCTTCTTCTGACAGCATACCAGTAAACTTTATTACATCAGCCACATCGTACTTGTCTACCAGTCTCTTTAAGTATTTCGCATATCCATACCTTTTTAGCTTTTCTATTATAGTATCCTGCTTAAATAAATCTGGTCCTGCAATATAGCACATTATATCTGGATATTTTCGCTTTAATGTCGCTGCAGCCTCAATATAAGTATGTACACCTTTGTATGGAATATATCCTGCGCTTGTAAATATCGTGTGTCGTTTGCACTTATTTATGTCCCACTGATTATTGTAAAAGGATTCACGAAGATTTTCATTGACGCAGACATACTTGTCCTCTACACCCATTTTCATGCAACCAGCATAATCCCAATCAGTGCGTCCTATTATCATATCACATTTCTTTAAAATTGACACCTCACGGCGTCCACCAGCTATAAATGCCTTCTTCTGAGCATTGATTGTGGTTCCCCTTATTATTTCCTTCAGGGAAACACTCTTTCTGATATCATGTTCACTCATTCCTGCATTGAAGTAATTAGCAATTTCGCTAATCAATCCCTGAATTACAATAATGGTCTTACCTTGATAGTCAATATCAAAAAAATCCTGTGCATGCTTCATCTCAGTGCCATTTACTTGAACTATATCAGGAGAAAACTTATCCACTATTTCACTCAGTGACTTATGGTAGCTTTGTTTTCTTTCACTTATTGGAAAAAGATAATAGTCGAAATCTCCGTCACTAAAGCTTTTTACACTACTTACAGAAGCTGGTGCCGCTATAGCTATTCTAAAGTCACCTTTGTCCTTCACTCTATTTGCCATAGACATAAGCCATCCGCCCATAGGTGTTGGCTCATCTCCCATCTGAATAGATGGATATGGAGGTATTAAATTGTTAAGCCATAAAATTTTTGTCATACTTTCTTATCAACACCCACAATACAATAGTAAATATTAATGAAACAGATGTTACAACTAATCCTAAAACAAATCCCTTAGGATAATATTTTAATTCAACAATGTGATGACCAGCTTCCACAGGAACAACCATTAATCTTCCCATATTTAAATCCGATTTAACCTTTACACCATCTACCTTAATGTTCCATGCATCATCATATGGGATGCTCAACGCCAAATAATTACAATCTTCATCTGCAAAAGTATCTATAACTAAATGAGAGCTTGACCTCTTGTCTACACTCACTTCTTGCATATTCGCAGTCTGTACATATGCTTCTAAGCTTGATTCTAATTCTGTTGCTAATGAAATTGAGCTACTTTCAATACTGCTTTCATCCAATGTTGAAATTGTCACATTTACTGTCTCTCCAGCCCTGAAATATCCGAGCCTATACATAGCAACTCTATTTGTCGCATCAAATGAAACCATATTATCATTATTACTAACAGTAATCGTATAATAATTTGGTTTTAATGTTAAATGTAAATAACCATCTTTGAGAATCTGAACACTACAAGAATATACATTATTCAAAGACTGTGTTTCATTATTTTCTACAAGCTTATAACTAATAAAAGGTGTTTCCTCCATGCTCTGAATACCATTAATACTTAAATAATAGTCATTAACCTGGTCGAAAATATTTTGCTCCATTTCATTACTTTTACGATTAGTTAACAATGCTATTGGCAATGCATTAGCATTATATTCTAAATTCAAGATGTCATTTGAATAAATAGTTTCATATTTATTCTCAGTTCCATTATTTTCAATCAAATACTTTATTCCTATCAAGGAATCAATTGCTTTAGGTATTTCTACTCTATAGCTAGCATCCATCCATCCCTGTGTATATCCAAGGCTCTTTACAAAAGAAAGTGTCGAAACATCTTCTGATGATGCATAATTTGTAACCCCTGCGTATGAGTACATCATTGCATTACTACATGAGGCATTTGCATTGCTCTCAGTTCGATATATTCCTTGATCATCTATATTTGCTATAGCATCTTTGGTCGCATCATTAATTTGACTAAATGAACTAATTTTCCAGGAATCATTTATGCCGTCTTCAAGTACTTGATACGCATTTCCAATCATATTCAGACATACCACTATAGTAAGAACTGCTATGAATTTCTTTGTTTTGGATATTGACATGTATACACAATAAATTGAAACAATCATAAATAAGATGTCAAACCACATACTATGCGTATTCATTTCTGGCCTAACACTCTCCAAAGTATATATCATAAATAAAACGATAACAGGAATCAGCTTTTTTATTGTTTCTTTATCAATATTTGTATATGCGTAAAATGCTATCGTTATCATAAAGAAAGATAAAACATAAGAATATCTATAGCAATAGCAGTTTGGAGCACTAAAACCATGCCACAAAAGATTAAATGTCCAATTTCTAAACGACAACAACATTACTAAAAAAACAAAACCTGCTGCCATCTTTTTTCTAAAACTCACCTTATTATTTACAAATAGTGAAAAAAACATAGCCAGGCAAAACATTCCTATAAAAACAAGAGGCTGGTTGACATTTACTCCATCACCTCTTACTAAATTTGTTTTTGTAATTCCCGAAAAAAATTCAGAGAAAAAATCTCTTAGATCAAATGTTGTATATGTTTCTTTTATTCCATCCATAATATTGTTTTGTCTTCCCTTAGGAAGTCCAAAATATGCTGGAAGAAGCGTAATTGCAGCAAGACCACCTGCAATAATTGATGACATGATATACCAAATTGCATTTGTAGAAGTCTGTTTTAAAAAACCATTTTCAGCAATTGCCATGTTTATAGAAATATATGCTATAACTGATGCCAAGCAAATCATAAAGCCCATATAAAAGTTCATAAAACATGCCAAGCCTAAAAACACTATGTATGTTATTGGTTGTTGTTTTTTAATTAGTTTGATTTCCCCTAAAACAACTAGAGGAAGTAATATCATCGCGTCAATCCAAGTAGAATTCCAAATATGCGTTATTGCATAACCGCAAAATGCGTATGAAACTGCAAATATGGCTTTTTCGCATATATAACCATGCTTTAAATAATTTAGTAAATAGCAAAAAGACACTGCCAGAAGCACTGTTCTAATAATTGTCACAAATTGAAACCCGACCAATATATTGTTTCTAAAAAATACAAGCAATATGTTAAGTGGACTAATGCAATAAAATGCTGCCAGGCTTAGCATATTTCCTCCAAGTACATTTCCCCACGAATATAACATATTATCGTTATTAAACAACGAATTTACTGAATAACTATAGTAACTTATATACTGTCCATCATCAAAGTACGCAAATGTATTATCACCAAAAGGATATACATTTTTTAGTATCATTATTATTATTAAAACAATTAATGAGAGTACTCCACTATAAATCAGTGATTTACTATTATCTTTCATTTTCATTTCTTAGTCTACCGTTATCCTGTTCTCTTACTTCCTCGAAACCTCAAACAGCTTCTCATATCTTTTCATCAGCTCATAGTACTCTTTGTCCTGAGTAACGATTATATGAGTCTGTGTTAAATAAAACTTTATCTTTGAAAGTATCTTTCTAATTGCACTTCTTGTATCTGGCTCTACCGGTGGAGTCAAACTCTGATATGTCAGATTAGGATTGCCATAATGATATAATGGCAAGAACCAGTCGGATTCGTGCAGTTCAAATTCCTCCGGATGCTTCCTGGCTGCTATGCAAAGAAGCATTTGATCATCATCGTGACAGTCTAATACTAAAAGGATGTCCAATGCTTCAAGAAGCAGTTCATATAGTCTTTTAGTCAAGCCTGCCGGGCACACAATAGGTGCTCCCATCATACTGTCATTCATAAACTGTAACTTTAAAAAGCCTATATCATCTATCGGATTTTTTCTGTAAAATGTATGTATTCTATCCATACTAAATGGATATTCCCACTCATAATCGTACTCCTCAGGAACCGTGTAACACTTTCCTCCATGGTTCCAGCCAAAATCCAACCATGCAACAAGAGAATTATTATCTATTAGCCCTCTTTCTACCGAATCCTGCATCATCCAATATTTCATTAGCATTATATAGTTGTATTCTGCATTATTTGAAATATCTGCTTGTCTGTTGCGCCATAGTTCAAAAAGTCCAGCATTATCTACCTTGCGCATTCTTTCCAAATAATCCGCAGCCATACTATATATATCATTTTCTACAACAAGCCTTGTCATATCCTCCAGACCAAATTCTCTTCGAACCGCCATTGCCTTGTCGGCCATATCACTTGTCGTATATATCACCATCGGATTACGCATTCTAGCCCAAAAACGAAAATACTCTACATATTTATCGTTACTTCTAGACTGAGTCGAATGGTCTCCACGTCCTACATCAAAGAATCCTGTTACTATATGAATTTGATTTTTTCCCAAGGTTACCTTGTTCTCTTCCATAAGCCTTTATAATCCTATGTTATCTTATATTATCCTATATTATTCCTTTTAACAGCTTGACAATTAAGCTCACTGAATACCTTTTTCCTAAAACCTTATTATCAATTGCCTTCTCAACTATCTGTTTTGCTGCCTCAATATTATTATTTGAATTATCTATTAATCCCATTATAAAATCATATGAATATTCTGTTTTTGCAGCATATTTCCAAAACAGCTCCTGATGATTTACATTTGTATACAGCCATGGTTTTATTGCCGCAAAGTGCACAAGCAAAGGCTTATCATTGGCCTCTTTATACTCATCTAAATCACTCTTATTTGTATTCTCATAAAATCTATCATCAATCGCCTGAATAACATTCCATTTCAAGCTTATATTCCTAATTTTACCTCTAAACGTAGAATTAATTACGTCCTGATCATGCTTAGTCCACTGTCTTGACTGAGCTATATCCATCAGTTCAAATGCTTCAAACTGACTTCTTATCTCATCCAGATTCATCACTAGCACGCCTGCATTAACATAATCAAACACTGCATCGGATTCTATTTTTAGTGTTTCTACTCTATATTCCTTTAAACCTTCTTTATTTACACTACACTTCCAATTATCTGTAATGTCCGCGACACCAGCTGCATAAAAGCCTGTAACATCTGTATTGTAAAGCTCATAAACATCTGCATTTAATACTATATCACTGTCCAAATATAATACTTTTTTCACGTTAGGAAGTAGCGCATGCAAAAGGAGTCTATAATATGTTGTAGCAGATAAATAGTTCTCGTTTCCACCACCAGCCAAATACAAATCATAATTCTTCATTTGTTCATGAATACAAACAAATGATATAGTAGCTTCTTTCTTAGATCTTTCGACAATATTAATTATTCTTTCTATGTTTTCATCAAGTAATTGGTCATACAATACTATTATTTCGTATTCATGACCATCAGAAATATTATCCAATAACGACAAAATGGCCACACTAAGGTATGGCACATAATTGTCATCTATAGAAAACACTACTCTACATTTTTCATCCATAATAATCTTTTCTTAAACCTATATAGAAATCATTAATTACTGAATTCCAAAAATCTTTTTCAAATCAAATAAAGTCGTATAATACTTTGCACCTGCAGGAGTCAGATGTAAGCAATCAAAGCTAATGAGCTTTTTGTCGTCTGTGAATACTCTTGCCTTACCATTTTCAGTAATTACTCCTGTAAAATCAATGTATTTATCGCCCCAGTAATTTCTTTCCATCTCAAAGTCTGTGGTAGTAACTCGTGTACTGTAATAATCATCTCTAAATCTATGACTATATACATTTCCCATACAATTTCCAAGCTTCTTACTGCCTATACCATATAGCACAGCGTCGTCACTCATATTTTCATAAAAGAAATCTGGCAATACTTCAAACTCATAAAAACCAGCATAAGACGCATCCATAAACAAGTAATCCGCCTTACTTATCTTACTAATATCAGCTTCACTTAAATCGTTTGAATATCTATAACTAATATCTAGCTTATCTGCAATATCTGATGAAAGCAGAACATTTACCCAGTCTCTACAATAGCTATGTCCCGTTACAAATACCTTTATTCTATCATCGTCTGCGAATTCATCATCCATGTCGTAGACTCTATCTACGTACTCCTGGAATTTTGCCACATTATTTTCCTGCCCTACGTAGAATTCAGCTTCTGGAACATCCCTTACAACACCTTGAATCCTGTATATATTAAGTGCATATGCTGTTAAAGCAAGGCATCCAATAATACAAACCCATATGGTTTTCTTTTCATGTTCTTTTGTAAATCTAATTAAAGGCTGTTCAATATACTTATACGCAGGCAAAGATATAACAAGAGATGCAATCGAGCATATTATCTGCCCCTTTAATCCAATTGGACAAGCATACGAATATCTATAAAAAGCAATAAAAATCTGGTGCCAAATAAACACACTCATGCTCGCTTCACCAATATAGGCAATCCAAAGATATACTCTGTTGAATGCTCGTCCTATTGCTTTTTCAGTAGGTATTTTTGTATCACTGCCCATAAATGTAAGCATTAAACATACTACAAAAATCACAATAAACAGTCTGTATTTACCATTAATTGTATCATCCGTAATATCTATAAGCAGCAAAAAGACAATCATTGTAATCCATTTCATACGATAAATTGTCTTATCAGACCAGTCTTTTTCATGAAGCTTTAATGCCGCAACCAAACCGCCAGCTGTAAATTCCCACACTCTGTATTGTGTAAAATAAAATCTTTCACTTTCGTTTGGATTTAAAATATATATTATCGATGAAATAATAGTAAGAACAATAATTGTCACTATATGTCTATACTTTGACTTCTTAAAAAGCTTTTCTACTAGCATCAGAATCAACGGATAAATGACAGCAAACTGCATCATGATACCCATGTACCACATATGCATCATTGGGTTTAAGCTATTCTCTGATGACCAATAGTCTCCAGCCTGCGTGAATTCCAAAAAATTTGCTCCAAAGAAATTTGAAGCTACAACATACTCTGCAACTAATTTGTGAAAATTAGGCAATAGCAAAAAGAATCCAACAAATAGTGAAACTGCTCCTGCAATCAAAATTAAAGGATAGATTCTTAAAATCTTATCCTTTAAATATCTTATATATGAAAAATTGTTATTATCAAAACCACGTAATACAGCTCTAGTAATAAAGAAACCATTTATTACAAAAAACAGATTTACGCCCAAATATATAAATCCATGAATATCAATGTGATACATGATTACAGTAATCATTGTCACACCCTTGATAAAATCGACCCAGGTATTACGTTGTTTACTTGCTAAATTTGTACTCATATCAATTATTTACGCAGCTGGTTTCCTTCCTAATATGCCATCCAAAACAGCTCTTATTGCTGTATGAATGTAATGCATATAATACCAGCAAATTACATCCCATTTTCTTTTAAAAAAGCCTTTTTTCTCTTCTTTAGTATTTTTAAATGCTACAACATCAAACTTTTCTGCTTTATCAACATTGTGAATTCGAATTTCAAACTGATCTGCTATACTATCAGGGCCATAAAAGCCAGGGTCTAATAGCCTATAATCATTATGAGATGCCACATAATGATTTACACATGATTCATCATGAAATACAGGAATCACGTTATGCTTTAAATCAACATCCAGTCTATCGCAAATCTCATGCATCCACTTTACATATTCTGTCGCTATACCACCACCTACTGCTGCAATAACATAAACAGATTTCAAACAGTATGGCACATAACATTTGCTCTTTCTGCTTCTTTCAAAAGCTCTTCTATATGGCTTTTTCCACAGATTCCCCAGATAAATACCTGGATGTTCTACAAAAACCAGTCTTTCACCCATTTCAGGTCTTGGTAGTATTTCTTCCGCCCTTACAATAGTATTACACGCCGTATTTGCATTAAAATTAAAGACATAATCAAACTCTAAAAGCTGATCCTCTAGCTTTAAAAAATTATGAAATTTTAATAAAGTAACTATAGGCCAAGGAAAATGCTCCTGATTATAATAATGTACTCTTGGATTATCCATTTGATAGAATTCTTTTGCATCTGTCAAATAAAAGTATTCCTTTTCATACCCTGGCAAAAATTTCTTTTCAAATGATGTGTAAAAATCTTCCCAAAAAGCATTATATGGCCCAGTTGCTGTATACAATAGTGCTACCTTAGGCATTACTCAGTACCTCGTCTTTATCTCTTTCAACCGCTTTACCGCCTGTTATCTCATACACGTGATCACAGGTTCTGATAGTAGTAAGTCTATGTGCAATTATTATCATTGTAATAGTACCCTGTAATGATTCAATAGACTCCATAACCGCAGCTTCTGTTTCATTATCCAGCGCTGCTGTCGCTTCATCAAGTATTAATACAGATGGGTTTGAATATAATGCTCTTGCAATAGCAATTCTCTGTCTTTGTCCACCCGAAAGCTTTGTTCCGCTTTCTCCAACGATAGAATTCAAACCATTTGGCAAAGACTCTACAAAGCCTTTCAAGCTGGCTCTTTCAAGGGCAGTCCAAACCTTGTCATCATCTATTTCTATTTCACCAAAGGCTACATTCTCTCTTATAGTACTAGCTTTCAAAAATACCATCTGGGGAACATATCCAATCATTCTACTCCATGATTCTGGTATATATTTCAAATCGTTGTCATCAACTAGCACTCTACCTTTTCTTGGTACATATAATCCTAGTAAAATATCTGCAAGTGTCGACTTGCCCGATCCCGACTCTCCAATCAAGCCTATCGATTCACCTTTATTTATAACTAATGACAAGTCATCTAAAACATTTTCATTACTATCTTGATAATTCCAGCTCACATTATCAACTACGATTTTATCTCTTAGTTCATTCAAATTATCTACATCAAAATGTTCTTCTTTAAAACTATTTTGATATTCCTTTGCCTGTGTCAAATTATCATAAGCAGCATCCAAACTCGGTTTCAAATATATCAGTTGTGATCCATATGCAGATATTCTTGATATTGATGGTAATATTCTAAATGCTCCTAAAGCAAATGCAGACATACTTGCAATAAAAGTAGCATTATCCACCCCTGCGCAAAATCTAACAACTACCGCTATAATTATACCAGAAATACAAATAGTTTCTATTAGTCTTTCCGGCAATGATGTAATAAATTCTTTAGCTACAAATGCGCTATTTTGCTGTCTTCTGGCTAATTCAAAATCATCCTTGAAAACTTGTTTTTTTCGTTTTAATAGTATGTCTTTAATACCTTGTTTTATCTCGTAGGTTACCATTGTAACGACAGCATCAACTTCTCTGCTTTTGTTTCCATAATAGGTCATCTTTGTTTTAATTACAAAAACAAACACTAGCGCTGCTATCATTCCAACAACCATAACAAACAACGACATAATTGGATCTGTATATACCAAAAAGACACCTATTGCTAAAATAGATGTAAATTCTGAAATAATTCTTAAAATATACTCAATAAGTGTAGCTACATTTCCAGAGTCATTATGCACTCCTCTAGATATTTCGCCTGTATCTGTATTCGCCCAGTACTCATATGGTCTATCCAAATATGCATTTAAGGCAACAAGAGATAGATCCAATTTTATGTCACAATAATACTTTATTTGTGTCCATCTAGAATATGTGATAAATAGGTTTTTAATCACATAAACAAGTACTATAATCACCCCAATAGCAATAACAAGAGAGTTGGTTGAATCTATATTAAAAAAGCCTGATAGCCAAACAATATATGACTTTTTCCTTAATTCATCAGGGAATGTAAGTGCTTGAACAAATGGTAAAATCACCGATACACCTAACATTTCAAATATAGCAGAAATTGTAATTATTATCAGTACAAATGGCATCTTTTTTCTTTGGTCTTTTGGCAATAACGAAATTGCTTCTGTTATCATCAACCATAATGTTCTTAAACTCTTCAAAGCTAACAACCCTATTCTTTCATCAATTTACTATATCTATCCAAACAATCCACTAATCTACTATAAATCAAAGAATATTTTTCCTGTGATGCAATTTTTCTCATTCTTTTTTCAGATGAAGATTTTTTAATCTTTGACAAATATTCAAATAATAAACTCATTTCTTCAGGTGAAAGTACCGAATCATATCCATAGTAGTATTTGCAATACTCATACTGAGCCTTTGTCACTTCTTCAGAATATTCTTTATAAAGGTTTTCTATCTCCATAAGTATATGATCCGAAAGACCATTGCTTTTTACTGTAGAGCCTTGTTTAATCTTTGCAATATTTTTTTTAGGGTAAACAGTAACTGGTATATTCATATATGTACAATAACCTATTGCTGATACAACGCCTTCTGTAATTACATAATCAGCTAATCGTAATATTGTTTTCATACATACATTAAAATCATAATTATCTTTTCTTCCCGCTGTTACAATAATAAATCCCTCTTTTTCATATGCAAAATGCCTGCCACGTTCAATATCTACATAATACATTGATACTAAAACTGTGTCATAGGCATACTTTTCTTTCACAAGCTTCACATAACTTATAAATTCACGGCTTTTTTCACTTGAACAACAACTTTCTTCACCATCATGCACAGGATATATAACAAGTGTTTTTCCTAATTCTCTTTTAATGATATTAATATCAAATTCATCATATAAACAATTTGCATACGCTATTGAAGGACCTATAGAAAAAACCGGCACACTAATTTTGTTTTGTATAAAACTAGCTCTTTGATCTGATAGCACAAAATAAAATGGAGCATCTATTTTCTCAAAATCAAAATTATTAAGCGTGTCAAATAATGGTGCATGTTCTGAACATGCATTGACTATACCAGCATATTTAGCATATTCTCTATATGTATAGGCACACCCATAAAACCCCATTGTTCCATGTGCTTCAACAACATCTGGTCTGCTTCTTATAACGCTTTCGTAGTCAAAAATATTTGTCACTTTTCTATCTAACTGATTTTTAATAAACCAATTATTTAGTTTTTTTATTACAAACATTAATCCTCCATATTCGTACATTCTCAACTTTTATGTCAACATCGCTCTCATTCTGTCTAATTCATCTGGGTTTCCCATATCTAGCCATGCCTCGGAACTTGTTGGAAAAGCTCCCACTTTATAACCTAAATCCTTGCATTTTTGTATTATATCTGGAAAATCAATTGAGCAATTATCTTCAAGAACTTCAAGCACATACGGCTCAATAAAATAACATCCAGTATTAGTAAAAAAAGACATCTCAGGTTTTTCTTTCATTTCAAGTATATTATTATCTGAGCCAATTTCTATCACGCCGTACGGTATTTGTATTTTCTGCAATGAACAAATCATCGTAATTGCATTTTGGTTTTCTTTATGGAATCTATATGCTTCGAGCAAATTGTCTCTTATTAAAATATCACAGTTTGTGAGTACGCATGTTTCTTTAATTATCCCCTTTAATAAAGATAAACCACCACCAGTTCCAAGAGGCTTTTCTTCTTCTACAAATTCAACCTCATAATCCGCCACTGATTCAGCAAAATAAGCCTTTATAAGGTTTTTCATATGATTAACAATCAAATAATACTTTTTTGCTCCATATTTCCCAAATTGTTCTATAATATGCTCTATGATAGGAACATCTCCAACTGGAATTAATGGCTTTGGCAATACCTTCGTATATGGAAATAATCTTGTACCTTTCCCCCCTGCCATAACAACAATAGGTACATCATTTAATTTTTCTTCACTAATAGTTTTCTTATTAAATTGAGGAGTAACAACATCGACTATTTGTTTGTCCTTATTTAAAACAGGAATCGCCTTTAGCCTATATTCTTCCAGTAACTGCCTCGCTCGAGTTTCTTGATTTTCTAATACATATCTTGGAGACTTATGCATCATTTCATTAACTGAAACATCAACTGTATGCGATTTAACAATCCACCTTCTTACATCTCCATCTGAAACTGCACCTACTAAGTGCGATTCATTGTCAACAACAAACACCACTCCATATGCATTTTTTTCAATCTGTGTCATGGCATTTATTAAATATTCGTGGTCATTAACGATAAATTGCCTTATATCTCTCAACTTTATATCTCTCTTCCTTGTATCATGCTAAAGAATTTAAGATGTTCTATTTGCTCATCTAGCGTTATTAATCTATTATCTAACTGATTGCATAGAAAGGCACGCACTTCTTCATATAGCCCTGCTTTATAGTCGGTATCAATTCTATCTTCAATATTTACTTCGTTAATTACCACAGAGCCAATTTCTTGAATTTGAAGCTTTTCCATTGGCCTAAAAAATAATCTATGATGACTAGTTAAAACTTCAACACTCCATCTGCCTGGAGCTTTCCAATTAGCAGCATATGTAAATAAAGCGTTCTTATCAGAAACTCCCGCGCCGCTATAACTTGAAAAAGTATTGTTCCATTCACCATTTTGAAAACAATTCATTTCCTTAGGAAAGCCTCCCAAATAGAATGCTAAATCAACTACATGTGTTGAATTAGCTAAAAATAAGTTATCCTTTGTTGCTTGAGCTACATTGTCTCCAAATGTTGATGTCCATTCCGTAAATTCAAAATTAAATGAACTGACTCCTCCATCTTGATTAATTATTTCCATTGCTTTTTCAGTAGAGGCATAAAACCTTCTATTATATGCAATAAATATTTTTGTTTTATTTGCTTTAGCCAACGTTTGAAGTTTTATTGCCTCTTCAAAGTTGAGAAAACCTGGTTTTTCAAGCAGAATATTTTGAACGCCGGCATTTATCAATTCTTCTGTAACACAACACAATGATGATATATTAACCGCTACAATTGCATAAGATGGTTTTTTATTCAATTTTCTAATATTATCTGTCACACCACCTAGCAACACTTCTTTTCCTACAACATTTTCATATTTTTTTGCCTTTTCTTTACCTCGTCCCAAAGTAATGTATTCTATCTTCATTCCTTCAAGAACCTTTGAATACTCTATTCCCATTTGACCAGGGCCACATATTATTACATCTACGTTATTGGACATATCCCTTTATCTATTCCTTTCATCTCAAAATAATCCAACATACTATTCATCAATATAAGATGGTATCTCATCGAAGTTTCAAGTTCAGGCAAGCTGCAAGTTCCATCATCAATTATTTTTTCCATAATCGAAACTGAAATTTGACTCAAATATGGGCAAATGAACTCCTTTTCTTCAATAGCATTATTGTTTTTATTTACGCATACCATTTTACCATTACTTTCATCTACCAATAGTTGATACTTGCTTGTTTCAATAATAATTTTTACAGAAATAACATCACCTTTATCACATGATATTTTAAAAAGCTTACAATTCGCTCCCTTTCCTTCAACACTTCCATATAACTCTTTGTAACCTAATCTTTTACTATCAATCATTTCATAAAAAACTGAATTATCAATCTTTATATTCAAATTATCATTGGCAAGATAACCGACTATATCTAACATATGTATTCCGTTGCAGCATAGTCCCCATTCTGTCCCTTGCACTTCAAACGAAAATATTTCTTCACCGACAAGTTCCTTAATCAATTTCCATGATTTATATTCACGTCGCACACAGTTAACCCATGACTTTACCTTATTATCATTTAGTAACTTTAGAACTTCTTCGTATTCTTCAACAGTTTGAAACAGGAACTTTTCGAGAAGCATATACTTTACGTTTGAAACACTTAGCAATTCCCTTACAACCTGGCTTCGCCCTCTTGAAGTAGTGGCAATAATTGCATACTCTATTTCTTTTGGAAAATTCTCATAGCTATCGCATTTCACTATTTTTTTCCCATTCATTTCATTAGGAATGCTATCTAAGCAATCTTTATTACTGTCAAAACAAATAATTGTTATATTTTTCTTTGTTGTTGACACTGACTCTAAATGTCTTTTTCCTAAGGCCCCTACTCCAATTATTACTACATTCATAATCAAATTGTCCTTTCTTTTATCATGGTCTCTGCTAGTACAAAATCCAGCATCGTATCTATATCTACACTATTATCTTGGCTCATAATATAAGCATATTCATCATTATCTATTAAATTACTTCTACCGCCCTCATAGTCAACTTTCCTTATATATATTGCACCATTTAGCATATAGAATTTATCTAATGTTTGCCTATTTCCCACACCTACAATACTTTTTCTAAATTCCTTTAGTGACGATGTCTCATCTAACTTCATGCACCATATAGGCGAATGCTGAACCTCACAAACACTTGTAACTGCATCGCATTTCTTGCTTTCCATTAATTTATATGCTCCAACTATATCCTCAGACGTCCTTAATGGCGACGTCGGCTGCAATAAACATACTGTATTAAACACTATTCCTTTTTCAGAGTATTTATCAAGCACTTCTCGAACCGTATCCCACGATGAAGCCTTATCTCCCGAAGTTTCTATATTTCTCAAGAATGGAACTTTTGCTCCACAATCTTCTGCTATCGATGCATAAGATTCACTATCTGTCGAAACCATTATTTCATCAAAACATTTTGACTTTACTGCAGCATCTATTGCATACCATAATAATGGTTTACCATTTAATAATTTGATATTCTTATCTTTTAACCCCTTTGAACCGCTTCTTGCAGGAATAATTGCCAAATTATCCATCAATCACCTATATTATAAAACTTCTTTTTTAAATCAATATTATCGCATAGCATCGTTTCATATATTTTTGATGCTATTTTTTCAGCTGCATGTCCATCACCATATGGACTAACAACAAGCTTACATTTGTTTCTAAAGACTTCGCTTTTAGCCTCTTTTATTGCATCAGCTATACTTTGTGTATCCTCACCACAGTTTATAATGCTTTCTGCCTGCAAACGTCCTCTTTGCCTATCTCCAATATTTATGGTTGGGATCTTAAATGCAGGAGTTTCAATAATTCCACTAGATGAATTACCAATTACAAATTCAGCGTTTTTCATCAAAGATAAATATCGTACTACGCCTAGCGATGAAAACAAATGTAAATTAGATATTTCACTACTTGCCGCTTCCAATATAGCATTAATATTTGCTCCACCTTGGTCAGCATTTGCTTTTGTGATTATAAACTGAATATCCGAACATTCCTTTATTGCTGAAGTGAAGCATTCAATTATATATTTTATATCTTTGCCATCCATAGTAACTGGATGATATGTTCCAATTGCATATTTACAATCCGGCAAATCTAATGAGTCTAAGGCTTCAACCTTGTCCATACTAGCCCTTTTTAAAACATTATCTATACTTGTTGAGCCATAATTAAAGACCCTATCTGGCTGCTCTCCCAACTGAATAACTCTTCTATAACTTTCATCATTTGTTGGAAAATGCATATAACTCATTTTTGTTATAGAATGACGAATCCACTCATCTATAGCGCCCTCTGTGGTATCGCCTCCACATAAATGAAATATTGGTGTTCTGGTATTACCTGCTGCAATAGCAATTGCCAGCATTTCATATCTATCACCTAAAATAACAATTCCATCATATTTTTGCTCTATAAATAAACTCGTAAATAATTTAAGTGTAGCCGCTTGATTATCTGATATGTCACATTCAGAAAATGAATTTACTGGTATAGAAACTATATGATCAATTCTTACTCCACTTTTATATATTTCATCAATTGTATATCCATATTGTTCACTAAGGTGAGTTCCTGTTACAATAAGTTCAACCTTCAATTTATCTGACTCTAATTGCCTTAGTTGTTCAATAACCGGTAATAATAGTCCATACTCAGCTCTTGTAGCAGTAACTATTCCAATTTTTTTCATCATTACACCGTAATCAATCTATACTTCAATAAGCTCATCTGCTTCAAAATCTCTATTAGCCATTCTTCCTACTATTTCATTCCATAGCATTGGCGATATACCATTTCCAGGTCTCTTAGTTGTAATATTATCTTCTGTAAATACTTGCCCCTTTTGTATATTACATGATGCAACAATACTCTTTCTTGCGATTGGTGCGTTCTGCATTTCAGATTTTGATGGTCTTTTTTCTCCATTTCCCAAAGCAACTTCAGCACTTCTAACTGCTTCAACCATTTCTCTTAGTTCATCAGGTTCTAAGCTCGCCTTATGATCAGGACCTTCCATATTTTTATCTAACGTAAAATGCTTTTCTATTACACTAGCTCCTAGTGCAACAGCCATAACTGGTACAATAGTTCCTCTTGTATGATCTGAATATCCTACTTTCACACCATATCTATCCTTTAGCGTACACATAGCCTTAACATTAGCATCTGAATATTCTGTGGGATACTGTGTATTACACTGCAATAGAGTAATCTCACCAGCACCATTCTCTTTCAAAAGACTCACACATGCATCTATTTCTTCTAAAGTACTCATACCTGTAGATAAAATAATTGGCTTTTCTGTTTTTGCAATTTTAACAAGATATGGATAATTCGTAATCTCCCCCGATGGAATCTTCCACTTTTTACATCCAAGAGTCTCTAAAAAATCAACACTTTTTATTTCAAAAGGCGTTGATAAAAATTCTATTCCAATCTCATCGCAATATGCTTTTAGCTCTATAAACTCATCATATGTAAGTGCAAGCTTTTTCAGCATATCTTTTTGGCTTTCAGTCTTACCAATATTTTCCTTTTGATACTCAGCCATTTGGGCATGTTTTGACACAAGTCCATCTACATCAATAGTCTGATATTTTACAATATCAGCGCCACACTCTTTTGCTGTTTTAGCTAGCTGCTTTGCTATATTAATATCACCGTTATGATTTACACCAGCTTCTGCTATTATAAGTACTTTACTCATAAAACATCCTTTTTTCAGGCATTAAGCCATATATATACTTCCAGCCTTAATAAATGCTTTCTCTGGCACGTTCATTCCCTGTACAATAGTCGCATTGGCTCCAACAAAAACATTTCTTTCCACTTTTACTTGTCCACACAGCACTGCCCCTACAGCAACATGAGAAAAATCTCCGACAACGCATTCGTGCTCAATTAATGATTTTGTATTAATAATACACATCTTACCAATTACAGCTTCAGCATTTACTATTGCTCCTTTTCCAACAAAGCTACCCTCTTCAATTCTAGCATTTTTTGAAACAATGGCTGAAGGATCAACAATGACTGGTACAATATAACCTATTGACTTTAATCTTTTATATAGTATTTCTCTGACATTACCTTTTCCCATATAGCCAAGACACACAAAAGCATTGCGTATCCCGCTTTTATATAGTTCATCAAGACAATCATCAGTTCCAAGATATTCATATTTTGATTCATGCTGGCAAACATCTGTATATCCAACTATATTGTATAAACCAATTCTTTCTATAGTATCTGCAACGCTTTTAGCGTGTCCACCAAATCCAACCAAGACAATATCTTCCATTTTTAAACCTTTATTTTTTCTTCCATCTTTCTCATTTCTTCGAATTCAGCCATACTTAAATATATTTACAACAGAATATTTTCGCAAAGAAAAAATTTTATGCATACAGTACTAATACTTCTTTTACAGCCGTCGAGACTCTTTTTATTTCATCTTCGTTAATACTTGTGCTACAAGGGATATTCAGAATACACTCACTGTAATTTTTTGCCTTCTCTATGTTATAAGCCTCGCATTCTAAATATGGTCGTTGCTCATGTATTAGTCCCCATATAGCTCTTGTTTGAATACCTTTTTCTTCTAATGCTCCTATTATTTCTCTCATCGAAGCTTTAATTACTCTTCTATTAATTTCAAGAGAATAAAACCACTTATTAGATGATGTTCCTTCTCTAAATTTCAGTAATCTGCATAGATCAAAGTCTTCAAATAACGACTTATACATCTCGTAGTTCTTCTGTTTTCTACTTACAAACTCAGGCAACTCCTCCATCTGTGCAACACCAAGTGCCGCCTGTACATTGGTCATTCGATAGTTATAGCCTATCTCATTATGAATATAAAAATGTGGGTCGTCCTTTGCCTGAGTAGAAAGATATCTAATATGAGCTACAGTATCTACCTTACTAGCAGTAACAGCTCCACCACCGCCTGTTGTAATTATCTTATTACCATTATAAGAAAATGCACCATAGTCGCCAATTGTTCCTGCATACCTACCAGCCAGCTTTCCATCTGTATACTTTGTTCCAAGTGCTTCAGTTGCATCTTCTATAACCTTAAGATTATATTCTTCAGCAATAGCCATTATACTTTCCATGTCTGCCATATTGCCAAAGACATGCACTACTACAATAGCCTTTACGATTTTCCCTGTTTTTTTGTGCACTAAGCGTGCAGTATCATCAATGGTTTGAATATCACACTCACACTCACAAAATCTTTTCAGTTTAACAGGATCCATGCATAGACTATCATCGCAATCCATAAATACAGGCTCTGCAAATTGATATTTCACTGGATTTACGGCCGCTATAAATGTCAATGTAGGCACAATCACCATGTCTCCCGGCTTCACGCCTGCATCTATCAATGCTAAATGAATCCCTGATGTACCACTTTGACATGCAGCAACGTCACTTGCCCCCAGGTACTCAGTCATCATTTTCTCAAGCTTTGTTATATAGGCTCCACCAGTAGAAACCCAGCCTTGATCAATTGCATCATCAACATATTTTCTCTCATTTCCTTCAAAATTAGGAACAGATAATGGTATAAAATTCAAATGTATACCTCCATTACAATCCAAGACGTTCAGGCCCCTCTAATCTTAATGGACATTTTTCACATAAGGTCCCCGATACATCTGTGTTATGTATAAAAATATTTCTATATTGTTTGTACTCTATGCAATTCCATGCCGCCTCTAAATCGAATTTTTCTTTTAAGTCATAAAGCACGCCATTTTCAAGTCTTGCCTCGCAACATGGAACAATTGTTAGATCTGCCCTAATATATAATGTGTCAAATATAATAGGACATATGAAATCTTTTTTTAATGTTATATCGGAGTTACTAATAATCTGATACTCTTCAACAAACGATTCGTCACAACCAATATTGCTTAATATAACTGGTATAAACAAAATATCATCTACATAATCATCGAACAATTCATGTATTTTACCTTGTATATCACTTGTTTTTTTTGTTAAAACACACGATATAGATGTAGCAACATCAAGGTTATTGTCATTTATGTATGATCTCATATATTTAATATTATTTATAACAATGTCAAAATCATCTCTACCATGAATATTCTTATATGTTTCTCTATCACTAGCATTTATTGAAAATCTTATACTGTCTAGACCTGCATCAAGAACAGTCTTCATTTTATCCGGAGTTGCCAGCGCACCATTTGTGGTTATAAATACATAGCTAAACCCAAGTGCCTTTGCGTAGCTAATCACTTCAGGAAGTCTATTGTATAAGAAAGCTTCTCCACTCAAATAAAAACCAACTTCTTTTTCTCCAATACCAAGCTTTTTTGCCTCTTCTAATATTCTTTTCACATTTTCAAAAGACATAACACTTGGATTATCATCACACACCCCATACTCGCCATGATAAGGACAAAAAACACAAGAATGATTACAAGTGTTATTCAACTCAATATTAAGCGATTTAGGAAGTGGTGGATTTTCAGTAAAATTAAAAACTTTTCCAAACCTATCATTCATATGTTCTCTCATAACATTATTTTTCATAATTGCTCCCTTATCTTACATCTTTGAGTCCAATGACTTACCTGTTTCTATATGTTCAAAATTAGGTAAATAGTCACTCATAATTCTTACCACATCTTCTTTATTAACATTTGCATCTTCAAAAGCTTTTTCAAGATTATCAAAAAGCTTTTGCACTTTATTCGAATCAATCAACGGTTTTCCAGTTACAATGCCAAGCGAAGACAATCTTTCCATGTCTACAGTTTCTTCATCTGTATAGAATTCCTCATATGGCTTTTCACCAGAAGTATCTGATGCAGAAAAATGAACAGGATACCTTTTATCTGCCATTCTTGTTTCCCAAGCAATTTCAATTGCCTGCTCATCACTATCACACTCAAGCACTTCATATCCATATTCATGAAGCAACTCTTTTGCAATTGCATCAAACGTCATCATTTGCTCTTCTTTTAGCTTCGGAAAGAAAATCTCTCTATTAGCGCCTAACATACACGCTAACATGCAAATTTGCCCGCTTTCCTCAGGCGAAACAAAAAATCTCCTTACATCAGATGGTGCTGATAATGGCTGAAGCTTTTGTATTCTAGCTAAAAAGCCAGCCGGTAATGATCCATTTGAAAAAGCAACGTTTGCAAATCTTGCTGTTTTAACTGGAAATTTGTCAGAATATGAAAAAATAACATCTTCCATTATTCTTTTGCTTGCTCCCATTATGTTTACAGGATTTGCTGCTTTATCAGTTGAAACGCAAAAATACTCTTCTGGTGGAAATTCCACCAATAAATCAAGCAATTTCTTTGCGTGTAAAACATTGTTTTGTACTAACGCCTCAACAGAATAAATATCTTTTTCAGACCTAACATGTTTATGCGCTGAAAAGTTAGCAACTATATCAAAACCGCATCTGCTTCTAAGCATTTTTTCAAACACAGGAGAAGCAAAATCCATTGGATATGTAATATATTCATCAGGCACATACATGCCTCTAGTTGATCTCAAGTCTCTTGTCAGTTCAGCTAGCGCATTTTCATTTATATCTACAACAACCAATGACGCTGGTTCAAATGGTAATATAGCTTTTATGTATGATGAGCCTATACTACCTGCTCCACCAATAACTAATACTGTTTTCTTATTAATTTTTCCTTTTAATTCATCTTTATGTGCTTCAATGTCACCAAGAAACATACTACGAGGTCGCTTGGTGACATGAGTATAGATGAATTTTTCTAAATCAAACATGTAATTATTACTCGCTTATAAATTATAAAATGCCTTTACCTGTTCACAAATATACTCAACCTGTTCAGCTTTCAATCCATACCACATTGGAAGTCTAACAAGTCTCTCACTCTCTTTTGTGGTATATTCGTCTTTACCGCTAAATCTGCCAAATTTTCGTCCAGCAGGTGCTGAATGAAGTGGAATATAATGGAATACCGCTAATATTTCATTCTTCTTCAAATGATCTATAAGTCTTGTTCTTTCCTCTAAGTCTACAGCTTTTAAATAAAACATATGTGCATTATGAACGCAGCCTTCTGGAATAACAGGTAATTCAATTTTGCCCTCATCAGCAAGAGGCTTTAATAACTCATAATACATATTCCAGCTACTCATTCTATCATCATATATCTTTTGTGCTTCTTCTAATTGAGCATAAAGATATGCTGCGTTCATTTCACTTGGCAAATATGATGATCCCGCATTAACCCATGTATACTTATCAATCTGTCCTCTAAAAAACTTAGCTCTATTTGTTCCCTTTTCACGAATTATCTCAGCAGGTTCAATCATATCTGGACTCTTTATCAATAAAGCTCCGCCTTCACCCATTGAATAATTTTTCGTTTCATGGAAACTATAACAACCATAGTCACCAATTGTACCAAGCGGCTTTCCTTTATATGTGCTCATCATACCTTGAGCTGCATCCTCAATAACCAACAGATTATTGCGTCTGGCAATATCCATAATTGTATCCATTTCACACGCCACGCCTGCATAGTGAACTGGAACTATGGCCTTTGTCTTTTTAGTAATAGCCGCTTCAATCTTTGTCTCATCAATATTCATTGTATCAGGTCTAATATCAACAAATACAACCTTTGCTCCACGCAATACAAAAGCATCAGCTGTTGAAACAAATGTATATGAAGGCATTATAACCTCATCCCCTGGCTGTATATCTGCTAGTAATGCAGCCATCTCAGTAGCATGTGTACATGAAGTCGTCAGCAGTACTCTTGAAGACTTAGTATTATTCTCAAGCCATTCAGAACACTTTTTTGTAAACTCACCATCTCCACAGATTTTTCTATTTTCTATAGCCTGCGTTACATATTCTTTTTCTTTTCCCACCATTGGGGGTACATTAAATGGTATCATATCCATCCTTTACCTCACCTGCTTTGCTCTATTAAAAACACCCGGCATTTTCTGCCGAACTATAACTAATATTTTTGCTCTTCTATAAGCCCTCTTCATCTTGCCTTTTGCAAGTGGTTTATATAGAATTCGTAATTTCTTATTATCCTCTGGCAAATGCTCTTTCAGATCTTCCCACAAGTTTACATTGTCTAACTGATTTCTGCTAACGCACTCACTCTTGGCCTTTTCTATGATCGTCTTCTTGTCGACATCATTTTCTATGTCTCTTACCATCATAGACATAAAGCTTCTAAAATACACCGATGCCAGAACGCCTAATGCGTAATCATCAAGCGAACCAAATTTTCTTTGCTGTTCAAGCAAAGTGCTCACACGAAGCTTTTGTAATGAAAAGTAGTCCTCTACCACTCCACCTGTCAGCCTTACTTGTCCTTGATTTCTATAATGATAGAGACTAGCTGAAAGCGTTGATATCGACTTAACATGCTCCATCACATCCACATTAAACAAAAAATCTTCAATATGTCTAATATCCTTGTATTTGACATTATTATCACGAACCAATGCCAGCCTGTATGCTTTATTCCAAACATATCCCAGCATTGTTGCCTGTTCTAGTTGCATTTCGTAATATGGCACATATGACCTGTTATCAAAGAAAACATCTTCATCGGTAATATTTATTCTCTTGCTATACTGCAACGTGCCATCAGAATTACGATAATCCTCATTGTGACCATATATCACAACATCTGGACTGTTTTTTTCGATTTCCACAGCCACCTTTTCAAGCAAGTTATGCTCATAAGTATCATCAGGGTCTAAAAACAATATATAGTCCCCTGAAGCAGCACCTATCCCAGTATTCCTGGCCGCAGATACGCCTTTATTGATCCCGTGATGAATGCACTTGATTCTCTTATCTAATTTCTCATATGTTTCTGCAGTAAAGCTTGTTCCATCAGTCGATCCATCGTCCACAATGAAACATTCAAAATTGCTATAAGACTGATTGATAATGCATCGTATAGCATCATCAATATAATCTACGACATTATATGCAGGAACAACAATAGAAAATTTCACCAAATTATTTACCTATCATAGTACCAGTCTGTCCACCAATAGCATTTCCTGCATCAGAAAGCTTTGTTATAAGAACTTTTCTTATTGCTGAATCGCCAATAAAATCAACTGCAGCCTGAATCTTTGGAAGCATTGTTCCTTTTTCAAATTCTCCAGCTTCCATCATTGTTTTAGCTTCATCAGCTGTCATATAGTCAACCGGTTTTTCTGAAGGTGTGCCAAAGCCAGTGCAGACCTTTGAGACATCTGTCAGAATAACCAGCATATCTGCGTCTACCAATTCTGCTAATCTGCCTGCTGCTATATCTTTTTCAATAACTGCAGACGCACCTTTCAAATGATGTCCCTGGCTAAGCACCGGAATACCACCGCCACCGCAGGCAATGACCACCTGGTCAGCATCAAGCAATGCCTTTATTGCGTCAATTTCTACTATATCCATTGGCTTTGGTGCGGCCACAATTCTTCTAAATCCACCTTCAACTTCTATACAATGATTGCCCTTCTTTTCTTCTGCTTCGGCCTCTTCAGCAGTAAGTATACGACCAATCACCTTAGTTGGCTTGTAAAATGCTTCATCGTATGGATCCACAACCACCTGAGTCAAGATAGTCGATACAGATTTATAAATCCCCTGTCCAATCAATTCGCTTCTAATAGCGCTCTGAAGATCATATCCTATATATCCCTGACTCATTGCTGAACAAACAGACATAGGTGTAGATGTATATTCTGGATGTGCCTTGCAAAATTCAGACATAGCAGTATGAATCATTCCAACCTGTGGACCATTACTATGTGTGATTACAATCTGATAATCCTGCTTTATAAATTCTGCAACAGCACATGCTGTTTTTCTAGCTGCCTCCTGCTGTTCTGGTAATGTTGTGCCTAGTGCATTATGACCTAGTGCGATTACAATTTTTTTCTTTTTCATAACTTCTACTCCACCGTAACTGACTTAGCTAAATTTCTTGGCTTATCCACATCAAACCCTTTTCCAAGTGTTACATAATAACTAAACAACTGAAGCGGTATTATAGCCAGTGAATTCATAAAATACTGGTTTGTTTCTGGCACATACATTACGTAGTCAGCCACTTCTTCAATTTCCGTATTTCCAACTGTTGTAACAGCTATTACAAAGGCGCCTCTTGTCTTTACCTCGACGATATTACTCTTTGTCTTTGGCAAAAGATCTTTTTGTGTACAAACAGCTCCTACTAAAGTGCCATCCTCGATAAGCGAAATAGTTCCATGTTTCAATTCTCCAGCTGCATATGCTTCAGAATGAATATATGAAATTTCCTTGAGTTTCAAAGAACCTTCCAGACAAATAGCATAGTCTATTCCACGACCTATAAAGTAAACGTCCTTCGCAATTACATATCTGTTTGCAAATCTTTGTATTCTCTCCTTGTTATTAAGGACCATTTCGATCTGCTCAGGAAGCTTTCTTAGGTCTGTAATAAAGTTTTTCTCATCTTCAGCTGTAATTTTGCCTCTAACCTTTGCAAATTTTATTGCCAAAAGATAATGTGTCAGAAGCTGCGCACTATACGCTTTTGTTGTCGCCACAGCTATCTCCGGACCAGCATATGTCAGTACAACCTTGTCAGCCTCTCTGGCTATAGATGATCCTTCTACATTAACCATAGCAAGGGTTGTATTGCCTGCTTCTTTAGCATATATTAATGCAGCCTTACTATCTGCTGTCTCTCCAGACTGGCTAATAATAATTACCAATTCGTTTGGATCTAATATAGGATTGCGATATCTAAATTCACTTGCAAGATCCACTTCCACTGGAATTCTTACCATGTCTTCATATACATACTTGGCAGTAACACCTGTGTGATAAGCACTACCACATGCAACGATCCTAATACGAGATATATTCTTTATTTCATCGTCTGTCATGTCCAGACCTTTTACATCAACGATGCCATCGTGAATGTGATGTGTCAATGTGTCTCTGACTGTCTTAGGCTGTTCGTGAATCTCTTTTTCCATGAAATACTCATAGCCGCCCTTTTCAGCAGCTGCTGCATCCCATTCAATAGTCTTTGGCTCTTTTGTGATTGGCTGTCCATCCACGTCGAAGAAATCAATTGCATCCTCTGTCAAGTGTGCGATTTCGTAGTTTTCAATGAAATATACATTTCTTGTATACTTTAAAACTGCTGGCACATCTGATGCTATTAAATTACCGTCCTTTGCATGTCCAACAATAAGCGGACTATCTTTTCTGACTGCAAATATTTCATCAGGGTGGTCAGCGAACATTATTCCAAGAGCGTATGAGCCATCCACTCTGTGCATTACCTTTGTAATAGCCTCAAGCGGATTTCCCTTGTAATAATAATCTAAAAGCTGTGCAACCGATTCTGTATCTGTCTGTGATTGAAAAGTATAGCCTTTGCCAATTAGCTTTTCCTTAATCTTTGCATAATTTTCAATAATACCATTATGAACTACAGCAATAGTTCCATCTGTGTTCAGATGTGGGTGGGCGTTTACCTCACTTGGTTCTCCATGTGTCGCCCATCTAGTATGACCTATACCAATTGTTCCAGGCATAGTTTCACCTGCATGAGTCTTCTCACTCAAAACCTTGAGACGCCCCATTGCCTTTTCATATGTAATCTTCTGCCCATCATATATAGCCATACCAGCAGAATCGTATCCTCTATATTCTAGCTTGCTCAATCCATCTAATAATACTGGAGCAGCCTGAGATTTCCCTACATAACCCACTATTCCACACATAAGTAATATCCTCTTTTTTCTATAATCTTATACCATTAAAGCAAAACCATATAATCTGATATATTTTACATCAAAAGAGCTCTCTAGTCTAGAGAGCTCTTGTCTAAGTTTCTTAATTAGAAGCGCTTGATTCGCTTGTTCCCGTATCTGATTGAATCTGCTGGCTATAGCTTTGTACAGTCGATGTTGGCGTATACCCTTCTGTATCAAACAAATACTGATGTAATGCTGATACCTGGCTAGACAAGGTACAAGGTACAACCAATGATCCCTTCTTGCCATAAGTACCCGTCGTATACTTAAATGGAAATCCTGAAGTTTCTCCCACCTTATACGAAGCTGCATCCGAAGCCAATCCCAATAGTTCTGATGTAGAGAAACTCGTTGAAATCATTGGCAAAACACCATCCATCAACGAATTCAACTGAGACGCATTAGCATGCATTATCTTATCCGCCAAAAGCATTACAACAGTTCTCTGTCTTTGCGCTCTGGCAAAGTCATCACCACCAGAATATCTTATTCTGCAATATGCAACAGTCTGAACACCATCAAGAGTCTGTGTTCCTGCAGAAATATTTGCGTTGCTTGGCTTGCCTGTCAGTTTTGCAGTTTCTTCAATATATGCCACCATATTATCAGCTTCAGCAGCTGTTACATCTACTGTAACTCCACCAACTGCATCAACTGCTTCTGCAAGAGCGAGAAAATCTACAGCCACATAATCCTGAATGTTAAGATCAAGATTTTTATTCAACATCTCAAGAGACTGAGCTGCACCACCATGGTTATATGCGTAATTGCATTTTCTGTATGTATCATTTCCTGTATTTAAGTATGTATCTCTAAATACCGAAATAACTCTTACTTCCTTTGTATCTTTATTAATGCTTGCAACCATAATTGAATCAGAATTGCCTGACTTGTACTCACCATTTGTACGATTATCAACTCCAAACAATGCCACAGTTGTATATCCTTGCAGTACTTGCTCTGTCGCAGCATCAAAATCATTAGTATCTACAGTACCAATGTGATCGTAGTTCATCTTGCCAAGCTTGCTCCAAACAAAAAGAACTATAATAAGCACTACAATTACTAATATCTCTATTATAAGAAGCTGTCTTTTTCTAGCCTTGTTAGCATTCGAACTCTTCCCGCGCTTTGCTGTTGAAGAAGCATTTCTAGATGATGCTCTAGCTCTTGCGTCCATATTAGGATTACGTCTAGCTGATGCATTTTGACGAGATGATTGTGATGGTCTACCATTACGCGTCTGAGCTCCACCAGACGCAGGTCTGCGTCCCTGAGACGCCGCACTGCCACGCATCTGTCTACCCTCATTATGCATTGCAGCTGATTGTCCTGTTCTAGCACTCTGCCTTGTTCGATTCATCTGTTCTACGCCGGCACCCTGACGGCTTCTAGCATTCTGAGAGCTACGCATACCTTGAGCCTGTCTTCTCTCATCCCCTCTAGCTGCATTGCCACTTCTGCCAGTACTTTGTCTTGCAGAGCCAGTTCTTTGTTCACCTCTAGCAGCCGTTCTCATACCACCAGATGATGGTCGGCCATTACTTGGTCTTCTTGTATTATCTGCCATATTAAATGTGTTTTCCTTTTACTTTCTCCCGTATACAGTTAGCTTCTGTATACAGATTCAATACTTTAGATAGAATAATAATTGTATATATAAAAGTCAAGAAATTATTACATTTTTATTACAAAATGTTTGCTATTCATAAACACAAAATTGAGTTTTTATCATTCCTATTTCTTATTTATTATAGACATCCAGGTTATATCATGATATTTTCCATCAATTAACACATCATCTCTAAATGTCCCCTCTATATCAAAACCAACTTTTTTATAGCACGAAATAGCCACATCATTTGTTGATCGAACTCTCAAATATACCTTATGTAATTGTAATTTTCCAAACGCATATTCAATCATTTTCTTAGTCGCCAAAGAGCCTATTCCTTTGCCTCTAGCGATTTCTTCTCCAATAAAAATTCCAAACTCTGCTTTCTTATTGTTATAATCGACATCCCGTAAGTACACTGATCCAACGTCCATACCCGTCGTATTATCTACAATTATAAACTGCTCTACACTTCCGCTTTTAACACGTGTTTCAAGCCATTGCTCATGTGTTTCTCGAGTCAATTCATCCTGAACAATAAAGTATTTTTTTACTTCTTCAGAATTTCGCCATTCTATTATATTTTCTGTATCAGTATAATCTATTTTTCTTAGGGAAACATCTACCATATCATTACCATCTACTTTAAAGTTCACTCTTTTTGCTATAATTAATAACTGATTTTATTACATACTGAGGAGAACTATTTATACACATATATATTCTCCCAATGTATTCACCTATCATTCCTAGTACAAGCAAAATAACACCGCCTAAAATCAAATTAATTGCCGCTAAAGAACTCCATCCAAGCACTCTTGTTGGATCAACTAATCTACGTATGACTACGTATATTGTCATCACAAATCCAATCAAAGATATTAATACTCCACCAATAGTTGCAAGACGTAAAGGCAAAACCGAAAATGCAGTAAAGCCATCAAACCAAAGCGTCAATAGTTTTTTTAATGAATACCCTGATTCTCCCACTTCTCTGCTTCTATGATTTACATTAACATTACATATATTCTTTGTCGTTCTAAGAACAAGACCCATCATATATGGATAAGAATGCTTATATCTAATTATTTCATCAATTATAAATCTTCTGGCCGCAAAATAACTTGATAAATATATTTCTTTTGGTTTATCAAGCATTACCTCTAGCATCTTTCCATTCACTTTACTTCCAAAGTTTCTAAATGATGAATGTTGCTTATTATCATAATTAGCGTACACAACATCGTAGCCCTCATCAAGTTTATTCAACAGCTTGTCTACTTCATCTGCAGGAGTCTGCCCATCATCATCTAGGCAAACCACAATGTCTCCTGATATAAATTGAAATCCGGCCATCAGCGCAGCGTGTTGCCCCATATTTTTAGCTTGATCTACACCAATAATATTATCATTCTCATTACATAGCTTTCTAATTACTCCAAACGTATTATCAGGCGAGTTATCATTTACCAATATTATCTCATAGCAATACTTTTGGCCTTCAGTTTGCATTTTGCTAATTATTTCATCAACGACATTCTCAATTGTTAATTCAGATTTATAACAGGGAATAACAAAACTAATTTTTTGCATTTTTCATAATCTTTCTAAACACTTTTTATAGAACCAATTTATATACATACACTTTAATATCATAATAATCTTGTAATATATCTCATTTATCATATCTGTATATCACATCATCATCTATATAATACCAATGATCATACTTATCTTTATTATCTTCGAAAACATAATCATATATTGTAAAATCACTAGTTGCAGTTCCTTCAACATGATCAACATCTACAAATCCTAAAATATTTGTTCTACTTTTAAGATATAAATATCCATATAATGCTTGTGAAAAATCTTGATTAATGTTCAAGCCCTCTTTACACACATTATATCTTCCGACAACAAATACATTTTCTCTACGCACGCTTTCCCAATCTATAGAACCAATGTCATAATCTTCCCTCACCTTTTTTTCTGCACACCACATTGTTCTATTGGTAGGAATCATATTTTCAGGATATATAACATTCTTCTTTATGCCATCTGTAGTAAGAGCCTGACTATACAAATATAAGTTATCCGAATGTTCACCGACATATTGAGACAATCGTGAAATATCATCATACTGCATCTTTTTTATATATCTTGCATCAGGAGTAGCAATCATACACCAATTATTCTTTATTCCTGCTCCAATAATTAAAGCCATAAAGGCTATTACTATTTTATTTTTTATACCTTTTTCTTCATTATTCAAAGCTATAAACAAATTAATTATTATTGCTGGCAAAAGTACCACAACCAACGCCCTGTATGGAGCTCTTCCATGCCAAGACAAGTATAATAGCAAAGATATACATCCCAAATTGTTAAATAAAAGCAATAAAATATCAGTAGTCTTTCGCTTTGCGCTGATTGCGCCAACTAAAGATACTATTGCAAAAACAAAAATGCTATTATATCTAGAAACATATGCTCTTAAATTTGCAAAAACTTCAACTAGTCCTGTTTTTTCTCGGCCTGCTTCATATATATTCAAGAAATCGTCTGTCGTAATTTCTCTTGGTAAAAAGCTCCAATTAGACGCATTGCGATACACTTCATAATCCCATCCGATATCATCATATAATTGCGGATTATCTTCATAAGAATCATGATTGTAATCTATAAATAATATTCTTGCTGAATTAAATTCTTTAAACTCGTTCCCATCGTGTATTCTTTCATTAACGATGTTATCTACATATATAAGAGTACACAATGCTATTCCAAGAATTGCTAAATAAAAACAACTTTTTTTAATCTGCTCAGCTGATAATACTCCATGTTTATTTGCAACTTTATATATTACGGCTAATGCAAAATAACAAAACAGAACATATCCACTTTCTTTTCGCATAGAAAATGCAATTAAAAAGCCAATAAAACAAAAAAACTGTTTTGCCTTTGAAATATCTTCATCAACCAAAATGCACATTATAAGGCCAGCAACTAAAATTGCCGGAGTAACAGTAAAAGCCGTTCTACTTATAAACTCCACAAAAAAGAAAATATCAACAGCTATTATACTTAGTATATTTATAAATAGAGTATTTTTAGTCGCCAAAAACATCATATAATAATGTACTAAATACACCCCTATAAATAAAACTATCTGACTAAAAACAAACCACCACTGTAATGTTTTAAATGGAAAATATTTACATAGTAAATATACACTTCCCGATAATATTGGATGAATATATGTTTGCCAATAATATGGTATTTCTAATGTTTGAGAAATATACCAGTCATCTAACGTATAATAACTAACAAGCATAAAAATATAGCAAAAAACAAAAAGACATATAGTTAATAAAAGTGCTATTAAACATTTTGATTTCTTATC
Organism: Lachnospiraceae bacterium; assembly: GCA_045628025.1. Lineage (GTDB taxonomy): Bacteria > Bacillota > Clostridia > Lachnospirales > Lachnospiraceae > Pseudobutyrivibrio. The sequence goes on from JAZQOU010000010.1 coordinate 186,562, forward strand.
TTTTTTCAAATATATATCTGCAATATTTTTTGAGATATTCATTTAGTTATTTCTCCACTTATAAATAATCGTTTTACCCACCACATCATCTGCTATGATTGTTGCTGTTGGATATCTCTTCAACATATAGTTAACGAAAGACTCACTACAATTTACGCTACAAAAATAAACATTTTCGTCAAAAAAATTATTTGAATAAAAACTCTCATATCCATTTATAGCCAATTGTTCATAGTACATTGGCGAGTCATATAATGATCCCCCCCACAAAATCAAATTCGTTGGTTTGTCACCAGAGTATGTCACAAATGGATTATATCCCCATCCTACTGTTGTATCAAAGATATAAACATTATCTTGATGCTCAGTTACATATTCTTCAAGTAATAATTTATTACTAGTTTCTTCTATATACTCAGGATATCCCACCATTCCTTTTGCATTAATATACAAGCCCACATCTGCGATTTTCTGATTGTTTAGAATCAACGCAGTAACAATCATTATTGCAGAGCCTATAACACATACACTTTTCTTTTTTGCTTGCCAATAATCAATCACTATCATAAATGCTGGCACAATTAATAGGTACACTAGGCTCATTAACACTCTCATTGGTAGCCTTCCATCCAAAGCAATATAAAGAGATTCAACAAAATAAACAATAATCAATGCGCCTGATAACAAAACAGGTCCTTTTAATTCTTTTTTTATTAACACACAAAGAAAAGAAAACAACACTGCTCCCGTCATTAATAATACAGGAGTGCTCACCAATCTTTGACTTTTTATCATATGTATAGATCTAATTATATTATCTCTAGTATATTTAGGTTCTTGATCGTACTTTTCATTTAACTCTTTAAATGCTTCGAGAGTAACATTTTCGTCCATAAAGTACCATTCTCTGCCCATATTATACAATGATTCGTCCCAGCCAACTGAATTATAGACATCTTCATTACCTTCATATTCAAGGTGATCAAAATCTCTCCAAAAAGAACGTTGATCGTTAAATTCTTTATGTTGATATAATCCAGAATTTACATCATATATATAATCACCTACATTTGCTGTAACAAAAGCTATCGCTATTGCCAATAACATTTTACATGCATTGTGTCTATCTCCCCAAATTACGTCATATAAAGCAATTACCAGCAACGATGACGCTGCTAACAAAGCAGACTCAAATCTTATTCCATAGCCAATAAAATACATTATTCCAATAACTATATATATAATCTTTTGTCTACTTTTATCGTAGTATTTTAAAGAAAAATAGCAGCAAATAGTTGCCAAACAGCACACTGAAGCAACCATTGTAAACTGCAATATCACACTGTAATAGCATAATAACAACATATATAATCCTAAATATGTCATTATCCCCACTGCTTTAGGCAAATCTTTTGTGATAAGCAAAATCAAATTGCATATCAAAGTTTCAGATATATAAATCAACACCAAGTAATTAATTGCATACCACGAAACCGTAGGAAACACTTTATATAAAAATGCATTCCACTCTCCCCAAAACACATTACTATAAAAAGTACTTGGCTGTGAATGTCCTACATAATACCCTGCTATATTATACATCGACACTATGTCATCGCATGTTTCAAAGCACAAGCCACAAATCCACCAAGATAGCACTAGGCAAATAGCCACCACAATTCCTGATACCAAAATAGTATTATGCTTTAATTCTAAAAAACATTTTTTCACGAATTTTTATTCTACCTCTACTTTAATCTTTTCCAATGCATATTCACATATTTGTAATGCCTCTTGAGGCGTATCGCCTTTTGCAATAACAAACCCCAGTCTATCATTACTTTCCCTAAGTGGGACTGCTATTTCTCCTATCTTCTTCATCATTTTAACCATAACAACACCATCGACGTTATTTGCTTCTTCAACGCCTTTAAATGCCCTTATTTTTCCTTCAACAGGTTTTAGATAATATTTAATGCAAGCGCCTTTATCATACTTAACAGTCACATCAGGTTTCTCACCTAACGCTATTTGTATGGCACCACCCACCATATCTACGCCACACGACAGAGGTGCTAAATGTGATGTCGTATAGTCACCAGCCAGTCTAGGACCCACTTCCACAATTTTAGGACCCTCGTCAGTTACAATCATCTCCACCATTGCCGCACTTTGCGTTATTCCAAGAGCTTCACATGCTTTCTTAGCAATATCTTTTATTTGAGACTGAATATTCTCTTCCAAAGTAGACCCTTGGCAAAAACCCGCATCAGTAAAATATGGGGGTTCCTTACTCAACTGATCTGTGATCCTAATTACATTACAGTTCCCCTCAAAATTGAGCATTTCCACACATATTTCTTTACCCCGCATATACTCTTCTAGTAACACATCTCCACTCCTAGAAAAGCTCTTGCAATACTCATATGCTTTCAGCAGCTCACTTTCTTCCTCAAGGGCAGTAAGCAACATTATTCCTCTACTTCCAGAATTATCAACTGCTTTTACTACCACTCCATCAGTAAAGTCAACAATTTTATCTAAAAATTCTTTTTCATTTTTTACAACAAAAAAGCGTGGCACAGGTATCCCCGCTTTTTTCATACACGCTCTCATTTTCCCTTTATCAGTTGAGTTTATTGCCGTTTCAAGCGAAATGCCTTTAAGGCCCATTTTTTCAGCAACATAAGCAACAATTCTTGTAGGATAGTCTGTGCATATTGTAAGAATTGCATCAATATTGTGTTTCAAAGCTGCATCAAGTACTCCATCATAGTCATATGTACTGATCAACTCAGGAATAACACCCTCTATTCTTTTACCGGGACAATCCTCATAATAATCACATACAATTGGTTGATACCCCATCTCTATTGTTTTTTTAATAGCTGGAACCTGCAAATCGCTTCCACCCAAAATCATTACTTTTTTCATATACATCATTCCGTTATTCAATATTAATGCTTTCTCTTATTACGTATTGTGGAGATTGATTTATGCACATGTAGATTCTTCCAACATATTCACCAACCATTCCAATCATCATCATTAATATACCACCTATAAGTAGTATAATTGACATTATAGAACTGTATCCTTCTAGAATATGCTCTTCACTTACAAAATACATAACAACCGTGTATATTAAATACAACATTCCAAACATTGCTGTAATAAATCCTGTAAAAGATGCAACCCTTAATGGTTTAACTGAAAAAGCTGTCAATCCATCAAAAAACATCCTAAATGACTTTCTAAACGTAAAACCAGAAGAATTATCATCAGCACGCTCGCGTTCTTCCATTCTCACCGATACAACTCTTTTAGTAACGCGCAAAATCAATCCATCCGTAAAAGGATATGGATTTTTATAATTAAGCATTTCTAAATAAACAACTCTTGCAATTGCTGTAAAATTTTCAAATCTAAATCCTTTAGGCTGACCCAACATCATTTGAGCACTATACATATTTAAATTACTGCAAAGTCTCTTAAACGTTGACTCTTTTTTTATTTCATATTCCGCAGTAGAAACATCTGCTTTTCCAGTTACTATAGGGGCGATCAAATCAAAAACATTAGTAATTGGACATTGAAAATCGTCATCTGACAAAACTGCTATATCTCCATTAGCATAAGACAAGCCTGCCATTATAGCTGAATCTTTGCCTGAATTCTTCATCAAGTCTAAAACTTTAATCTTTTTATCAGTTTTTGCTATCTTTGACAAAACACTGTACACATCATCAGGAGACCCATCATTAACTGCTATGATTTCATAATCAAATTTTTCGTCTGTCTCAATAGTTTGTTTTATCTCATCGACTACTTTTTCTATAGTATTTTCACTTCTATAACACGGAATAATAAAACTAATTAACATTTTCCCTCTAAAATATTATTTCTCGTTTAACATGCCTTGTGCCATACCACTAAGCATATAAATAATCATCCAACATGCAACATGTCCTGATGAATTATGAATATCATCAGGTGGATATACCTCCATAAAATCAAATCCCTTGGCTCCAGCAAGTCCACATTCTCTTAACATAATCGCAAGTTCATATGTTGTAAGTCCACAATAATCACAAGGTCCACCTATATTAGTAGATGAATCTAATGCATCCGAGCACACTGAGACATATATCGCTTTTGTACCATCTGTTGCAATACTAATCGCTTTCTTGATTGCTTCCATTGGGCCAATTTGCTTTACCTCAAAAGAAGTAATCACTGACGCACCATATTTTTTAGCTTCCTTAAGCGCTCCATAATGGTTACGTGGCCCTCTAATACCAACACTAACAAGATTTTTAGGATCAAATCCATCTAAATCATATAGTCTGTGAAAAGGAGAACATCTTGCATACTTTTCGTCTCCGTATGAATTACAGTTGTCCATATGCGCATCGAAATGTATTATACCTATATTTCCATCATATTTTTCAGCAAATGCTGTAATTTGCGGCAATGACAGAGAATGGTCACCTCCAATAATAATTGGTATAGCTCCAGAGTCAACGATATCCTTTGTATAGTCATATACACTCTTAAAAGTATATTCTCTATCTCCATTCTTTATCGCAGCATCACCATAATCACAAGCCGAAAAATAATCAAATGGATCAAAATCAAATTCTGGCAAATATGCTCCATATCTATCTGAAGCAATCCTTATATATTTAGGAGCATTTTCTGTTCCAGAAGGACCGCCATAAGTACATATTCCCTCCCAAGGTGATCCCATTATTGCAAAATCATATTCGCCTAATTGTTTTTTATCTGTAACAACTGGCAGATTTAAAAACGACGGTACACCTGAATAAACTTCTCTCTTCAGTGCGCCTGGTTCATAACAAACGGGTTTATTCTCCATAACAATCCTCCTGTAGATCATTTCCAAAAAAACACAACATTATGCCATACTTAAACAAATATAAACTAGAAGACATCAAATATCAATGTCTCTATTATACAATAGCTTTCTGCATATTATATCTGAGGCTACTATAATCAACCAAAAACGGAATTGCACATGACATGCATTGTAACACCTATGATCAATCTGTACCAAAAATTATATTTATAATCATTATTTTAACATCTATCAAAGCACCCCATTTTTTAAAAATTGAAATATATAAACGGATTATGTGCCCCTAATATTAAATAAGACACCGCCCACAAGAATACAAATCCATATCCTAAAGGTGCTCCTATAGCTTTAATCCATGCTGTAGCATTGTTACCATCCATCTTTTCAGATATCTTTTTCATTATAGGCGTAGAGAAAAGTATTCCAATTATAATAAAGAATCCATACTCTCTAAAATATCTAATCATAGCAGGGTCAATAGCCCATTTTGTTCCCCATATTCCTAATGTGCCTAAGCAGAATTTAATGCCATCCTTTATTCCAGCTGAATTAAATAGCACCCAAAGCCAGTTTACGCAAAGCAATGTAAAAATCTGCCAAACCACTTTAAGAATCTTGTTAGTTCTTTTTTCAGGCTTAACTACAAATTTTTCAATAATAAGAAGCACAAAATATCCTAGTCCCCACGCAATGAAGGTATAATTTGCGCCATGCCATATACCGGTCAACAGCCAGACAACAAAAAGATTAAATATATTTCTAGGAAGCGAAACTCTAGAACCACCAAGCGGAATATATACATAGTCCTTAAACCATCCACTCAGTGATATATGCCAGCGTCTCCAAAATTCTGTTATTGATTTTGAAATATATGGATAATTGAAGTTCTCTTCAAAATCAAAGCCAAACATCTTGCCCAGACCAATAGCCATGTCTGAATATCCCGAAAAATCATAGAAAATTTGAAGCGTATAGCAAATAGAACCCAACCATAAAAGAGCTGGATTAGTTGCTTTGTAGTCCATCGCAAATACATCACTAGCTACCAAAGCCACATTATTTGCTATAATCACCTTTTTGCCAAATCCTAAGAAAAATCGCCTTACTCCTTCAGCAAACTTTTCTGTTGTGCATATTCTTTTTGTAATCTGTTCTTCAATAGTGGAATATCTAACAATAGGACCAGCTACCAACTGTGGAAAGAATGATATATACAAGGCTACATACAAAGGATTTTTTTGAACCTTGACTGTGCCTCTATAAACATCTATTACATAGCTCATAGCCTGGAACGTAAAAAAGGAAATACCAATTGGTAATGCAATCTCTGCTACAGGCATATTACTTCTAAACAAGCCATTAATAAGTCTGCCTGCAAATCCCAAATACTTAAACACAAATAGAATAGCGACATTTGCTATTATATCAATAACTAAAATCGCTCCTGCTGCACCTTCTTTTGAACCATCCTTTTGTTTTGCAATAAGTAAGGCCAAAAAATAATTAACAGCAATAGATGCCATCATTACAAAGACAAATTTAGGTTCTCCATATGCATAGAAAATCAAGCTTGCCAATAAAAGCAAGTAATTTCTGTATGATTCCTTCGCCAGGTAATACATCACTACAACTATAGGCAAAAACAAAAATGTAAACGTTATGCTTGAAAATACCAATTGTTTTTCCTCTTTCTACTACAATTCTATTCCATTCTTCAAAAGCAATTCTCTGGCACTATCCAAAGAATCCACTCCATGAAGATTCTTTATTGGTGCAAACTCATTCTCACGAACTACTTCAAATGCCAATGTATCATCCATCATACGGATCATATCTACTACAAGTGTTTCAAACTTATAACCATTTGGCTCTGATGGGCTAATCTTCTCTCCTGCTTCATTTATATATGGAATCTTCTTTTCAACCACATGAACAGGTAAATGGTTCTCTACAATCTCTTCTAACTTATCAACTCTGAATATATAATTCAGGATGACACCAAACTGATAAAGCAATTCTCCCTTATCATCAGTCGAAGTAGCCATTTCTTCACTCATTTCATAATATTCTATTACGCTAGGCTTTCCATCTTCAAGGCAAAGCACACCCATTTTTTCATGGGCATCAACTTTTCTAACAACCTTGCTTCCGCTTTTGCAACCACTTAAAACCGTTGCTCCAACAAATACAGGATCGCATATTCTCTGAAGCACATTATCCACAGCAAAAATATTAATCCACTTTACTCCTCTTGCATGAATATCATCAAGTAGACCCGCTTTTACTAGCGATGAAAACCAACCACCATTTCCATTCGGACTAGTTGCAAGTCTTCCCTCATCTTCAAGCAAAAGCTTTCCATTATAATCACATGCTGCTGCCATTTCCTGTATAAAAAACTTCACATCTGATGGCTCATATCCAAAGTAATTTTTCTCCGCGAAAAATCTTCTTGTCTCTTCATCATTTTTTTCGCTTGTCATAATATAAAGTGGTATTGATTTCCCAGCTTTATTTGTAACATCTTTCAGATTGTTAATAAGGCACTCAAATATATAAATCTCTTTATTAATACCTACATTCAGTTCTCCCTTTGGCTTGTCAAAGCCAAGTCTGGTTCCCATTCCACCCGCAAGAAGTAATGCAGCCACTTCTCCTTTTTTGATAGATTCCAGTCCTGCTTTTTCAAACTCATCACATCTATCTTTGATTTCATCAACAGTAACTGCTGCAAGAGGACTAATCTGTCCAATATTTTGTGCCTCTTTATTCTCGATTTGTTCAAGGTCTGACCAATTCATATTTTCAATCTGCAATAGCAGTCCACTTTGCTGCTCAGCAGTAAGAGCATCAAAACCGTCTAATACGTGTAACTGATCTTTTTCTTTTAATACTTCATATGCTTGTTCTTTTGTCATTTCAATACCCCCGTGTATAAAAAACATTAATCACTATCTATTAAAAAATATTTCTGCTAAAATCTATTCAAGATATTCAAATACACAATTTTAAATATCTATAACTTCATTATTCTACCCTATAAAAAGAGTGTGTGCAAGGCTGATCACAGCTTAATAGCACACACTAGCATTTTCCCATAATTGATATTTTGCATCACCTCTATGGTCAGGCAAATTGTATTCTTTTATATAATTTATAAAATAGTCTGTAGCCTTTACAGCTCCATAATAATTGAGATGATCTGGGTCCTTAAAGTCTGTTGTTAAATCTATGCCAGTTTCATCAAAATGCTCAAAATAGTCAAGTAGTGGCACATCATTATCCTTGCACCAATCAAAAATCTGCTTATACAAACCTTTATCATCAAAATCTTCATAATATGGTGCACGAACTAATAAAAGCTTTATATTATTATCATCAAGTATCGCTTTGATTTTACATAAATATTCATATTCTATTGTCTCTTCAAAGTTCATATATGTATCCACATTATTTGAAGCTTGAATCTTGTCAATAGCGTAAACTTCGTCATTATATTGAAAGCCCAAATTAGCTCTAGTAGCATATACTTCTTCTGGTCTAAATAATAATGTCATCATTTTTTCTAACTGATATTCCCTATTATAGTCTCCTCTATATTCCAGCAAACCATAAGCATCATAAAGAGACATATTATCAGCCCAACCAGAATTTTTATTTGTTATATCTTTATAAGCTAATATCTTATTCAAACTATTGTCAGGAAGCATAGATATTCCAGATGTATAATGTAATCTGAAGTCTATCACATCTTTATTTGCACTTGATGTAAGTGCATTTGCATCCATAATCACCACCTTTGGTGACTGTTTTTTTAGTGCTTCTCTAAGCAACCAATAACTATTCTGTGTTGACTGTGCAGAAGTTGCTAAAAGCGCACTTGTTATTCCAGTTTCATTATATATTTCAGATGGGATATATGTAAAATAAACATGAGAATGACTTAAAAAAAGACAATCCACTGTATCTTTTGGCATATAAAAAAATAGTCTAGTCAAGCGATCAACATCATTAGAACCATATGTCGTTACCAATAACGAAATCCTATTTAATAATAGTAATAGTATTGCAAAAAAACAAATTAGCTTAATTCTGAAACTAACAATTATATTTTTAAAACGAGTCATTATTATGCTCCAAATTAGAAATTAGTATATATAAAACTATTTGAATCAAATCCAGGTCCATATTGTCCATATACAAGTGTACATATAATTATAAAATACAAAAAAATAAACTGAATTATAGTTTTTTGCCTACTAAATCTTATATATATATCTTGATTACTATATCTATAATAATCAATTATAAATACAAGTATAGTTCCAATCGCAAGCATACTAATACAAATAGGCGATGCACCTATATTATCAAGAAAGACTGACCAAGTAACTGTTGTTGGCTGTAAACAATTGGCCAGAATTCCTAGTGCTCCATTAATACCGTTAGGTGCCGAAAAGAATATCCAGGCAATATTAACTAATAAGAATGTGATTATTGTTTCCAATATTTTTTCTACAACAGTTGGAATATGCAGTAACGTTATGAGTTTTTTTCGTATTGGCAATATTATTGCTCCAACGATTTGATAAACAGCATGTAATAATCCCCAAACAATAAATGCCACACCTGTGCCATGCCATAAGCCACTAACAAAAAAGGTAATTAGCAAATTAACATTCTTTCTAATTTTTCCTTTTCTATTTCCACCTAATGGAATATATACATAATCTCTCAGACATGTTGAAAGACTCATATGCCATCTTCCCCAAAATTCAGAAACACTTCTAGAGAAATATGGTGCCATAAAATTTTCGGAGCAGTTATAACCAAATAAAAGAGCGCTTCCTCTAGCTATAAAAGTGTAGCCCGCAAAATCAAAATATATTTGCAGCGAATATAGCATCGTTATTGAAAATAAAAACCAGCCAGTACAAATACTATAATTTGCATATACTGAATTCACCATTCCTGCAATTGTATCTGCCAAAAATGCTTTTTCGAAAAATCCAAAAACAATATAAAAACAGGCTTCTTTAGCACTATTTAGTGAAAAATCTTTATTAATATTAATTTGATTAATAAATTGTCTTGGTCTATCGATAGGTCCAGATGCAATAGTCGGAAAGAACATAATATAAATCATATAGTCTACAAGATGAATTATATTAGTTTCATTATTTCCCTTAGTCTCTCTATATGCATCTACCAAAAAGGCTATCATCTTAAATGTAAAAAATGATATACCCATAATTGAAAACAAACTAATAGTTTTGTATGGCAAAGCAGCTGTATCACTGTAATCAATATTTAGTAAATTCAATATGTATGCTAAATACTTCATGCATAATAAAGGTAGCAATGTAATAACTATAAAAAAATATAGTACTACCATGCTGTTGTTCACTATTATGCATCTGTAACCATAATATGACAAAACTATCATCACAAACAATACAACTATTGCTTCGATACCAGTCATTGCAAAGAAGAAAGTACTTGCAATCAGCAGAACATACTTTTGTGCCTTTGTATTTTTAAGCAAATAGTAAATTATTGCTGTCAATATAATAAATATTAAATAGTTAATTGATATGAATTGCATCGTTTACTTATCTAAGCTTTTTCCTTAACAGTTTTCCATTATTAGTTCTAGGTATTTCATCTATTATCTCAATCTCTTTAGGACATCTCATTTCTCCCAAATTCGACTTTAAAAATCCCCTATATAAACTAATATCAAACGCAGTATCATTGGTCTTTATATAGAGTTTTGGTGCCTGACCACACATTTTGTCATCAATAGGTACGCAGGCGCAATCTATAACGCCTTCATATTTAAGTGCAGGCCCTTCTATTTCTTCAGGAGAAATCTTTATTCCTTTATAATTAATGACATCATCTGCTCTTCCTAATACAAAAACCCTTCCTTCATCATCAATATAGGACAAATCACTAGTATAAATATATCCATCTATCAAAGTTGTTTGTGTTACTTCATCTGCCTGCCAGTATCCTAACATATTCATCTTTCCTTTAACAGATAATAAGCCTTGCTCTGATAAAGATGAACTAATAATTTCTCTATTATCATTTCTAACAGCAAATTCCGCATTTATCGCAGGAAAACCTATACAATAAGGAATATCATTTTCCGTATTAAAATCTAGCACACAGCATCTTCCCGCTTCAGTAGAACCATAAAAATTATACAAACGACTTTTTGGAAAAAGTTGCTTTAATTCTTGTTTAGTATCTTCATCTAACACCGCAGTTCCAAGTTCTATATAATCAATTTGATCAGAATAATCAGCCAGTTTTCCCTTTGTTAGTTTTATTAATACTTTTGCTGCACTAGGTGTTAAATCCAATGATGTTACTTTACACCTTTCAATGGTCTCGTATATATACTTTACGTTCATAACACCATCAACTAATACAATAGTACTTCCGTTCATTAAGTTTGCATAGCAAGTTCTTAGGCCATGTGAATGACTAAGCGGCAACGGAACAATTTCTACGTTATCCTCTTTCATCTCAGTTCCAGCAATAATATTTTCTGCTACAGCAACATTATTTGCATGACTAATCATTATCCCTTTAGGTTTTCCAGTTGTACCGGTGGTATAAAGAATTTCTGATAATTCATTATCTTCATATGTCTTCTGTAAAAAACTCTCTACTAAAGCCGTAGCAACGGAGCTCTCACCACAAAAACCCTTAGCATTAGTCAATATATCACTATATGAAACTACACTTCTATCGCGATCCGCATTTTCATCCATTCGTACAATTAATGAAGGTTTTATAGCTTCTATCATAATGTTGAATCGTTCCTCTGAAACATCCTTTTCACATGGAACAAATACTATATTTGATAAATGACATGCTAACGCAATAATTAGGTAACTAGCGCTTTGAGAACATTCCACTATGATTCTATCACCTTTTTTCAATGTGTACTTATTGTCTAAACAATTAGAAAGTTTTATCACGTTCTCTACCAAAGTCATATAAGTGATTACATTTTTTTCATCATATATGGCAACTTTTTCAGGAAAACAAATAGCTTTTTCTATAATATATTGCTCTATAATCTTCATTTATTTACCAAGGCTTTCAATCATTTTCCAAATAGCTTCAATACTATTAAAATTTTCAGGCACAACCTGTTCCATCTCAATAGTTATGTCAAATTCATCTTCGATATCCGATATAATTGAAACTAAATCAATCGAATCAATTATCCCACCATCAATCAAGCTTTTTTCGCTTTCAAAATCTACTCCCGGGCAATTTTCTTCCAAAATGCTTAGTAACTTTTCCATAATTTTCCTCCAATTTAAAAATTCATATATATAAACGAATTTGCATCATATCCTGGTCCATATATACCAAATACCAAAATCACAACGATTATACCATAATACATTCCCCATCTATATATAATACTTCTGTTCGCAATACTTTCACGAATTTGTATACCTTTTTCTTTCATTACCGACACTATTAGCAAAACAATCATCGAACACATAGCTACCCAAAAGTCAGACCTATCAAGTCCATAATTATATAATGACGAATCATACAGTGTCCAATAATCGAAAACAGAAAACATTTTTTTGAATATAGTCATTGCTTCAGTTACATTGCTAGCACGAGTCAAAACTCTTGGTATAAATCCTGCCAAGACGAACGTTCGTAAAATTCTAATATTTCTCCATTCTTTTGTGCTATCATCAATCCTCAGGACATTCTTTATTCTTTTATACTGTTCTGACATGATAGCGCTAATAACAATTATACTACCATTCCAAATACCCCAAAGTACATAATTCATGCCTGTTCCATGCCACAATCCAGTCGCAAGCCACACCGCCATGGAACTAACTATTAAAACGTAATTCTTTCTTGCCTTAGAACCATGCCGCTTACCTATTTTCGCTGACATTTTCTTTACATGTTTTGAAACAGCAATAGGCATGCATAAATAGTCTTTAAACCATGTACCAAGTGTAATATGCCATCTTCTCCAATATTCTTCAACAGATTGAGCAAAATATGGTTGCTTAAAATTATTATCAATCTCAATTCCAAATATTTGAGACACACCTCTAGCAATATCCATACAACCACTAAAATCTGCATATAATTGTATTGCATAAAAAACCGTAGCTACAGCAAAAACAATACCTTGTATATCGCTATAGCCACCATAAACAGTATTCACGAAAACGGCTAATCTATCAGCAATGACAAGCTTTTTAAAAAGGCCCCAAAGCATTAATTGCAAACCAAAGCAAAAATCCTTATAACAAAACTTATGACCTTCAAACAATTGCGGAGCTAGTTTGTTATACCTTGGAATTGGTCCTTGCAGTATATGTGGAAAATAGAGTAAATATAATAAAAATTTCAAAAAATTTTGTTCTGCATCATATCTTTTCCAATATATATCTAATAAATATCCTATTGATGAAAATGTATAATATGATATGCCTAAAGGAATAATTATATTTAAACTAATTGGTTGCCCTGCAATTATAATCTCATTAACTCTTTCTCCACAAACCCTTATTATTTTTGTATATGCTAACAACCCAATTACTATAGCTATAGCAACACATAGAATAGTTTTCCTTTTTTTTTCTTTTTGATTACTATTATCAAATTTATCACTAATGCTGTTTCGAGAAATAAATAGTCCAGCACAATATGTTACACCTGCAGACACTAATACATATGCAAACGCATTAATTGACGAATATCCGTAGAAAACTAAGCTTGCCGCCAAAAGGATTATCCACCTTTTTTTTAATGGAAACATATAATACAATACAATTATTATCGCCAAAAAGCAAAAAAACAAAAAACTATCATAAGTCATTGATTATGTACACCTCATTATTTCACTAATTGTTATACTTATTACTATATATCATTTCTTATGTTTATAATCACATATTCTATATATAATCACAATTTCTTTGTATCTATTTAAAGTAAATATACTAATATAAAAAGCGTATGCAAGGTTACAAATAACCATCACACACGCTCGAAAAGTAGACTTTAAAAGTATACTAGTATATTCTTCTAACTGCAAGTATTTTTCTATAAGTTACTGGACTATAAGTAATACCTGTTCTAGGTGTAGATGCATGCAATAGCATACCATTTCCCGCATACACTCCTACATGACCTGAGTAGCAGACAATGTCACCCACCTGCATATCCGCCTCTGATACGCCGTATCCACAGCTACGCATTGCAGCAGATGAATGAGGAAGCGATACTCCAAATGCACCATAAATTCCCATTACAAATCCCGAGCAGTCTGTTCCATTTGTAAGGCTTGTTCCACCATAAACATATGGATTTCCCACAAATTGCGAGCCATAATTCACAACAGCAGCTCCACCAGCACCTGATGGTGCTGAATATGACTTATTAGATGACTTCTGAGATGAATTCTGGCTAGTTGCCATTCTAACTGCAGCTTCTCTAGCCTGTTTTCTGGCAGCCTCTTCCTTTGCTAAACGCGCAGCTTCCTCTTCTTTTGATTCAGCTGTCACGTATTCAACTGAACGAGTTATGTAATCAAGCGACACATATCCATCGCCTTCTTCTGCTGATACTGCAACCCAGCCCTGATCCTCGTAATCTTCACTAGTAACTGTGATATCATCACCATATGGCAAATAACCTAAAATCTTTGATTCAGTAGATGGCTCTTCTCTGATGTAAAGAGTCTCAGCTGTAACAGTTGCAACCACACGGCTGACAGACTTTGCAAGTTCCACATCACCAACGACTACATACTCGCATTTAACGTAGCCTTCGCAATTACCAGAAGTAATCTTATACCAGCCATCTTTTTCTTCTAAAACTGTGGCAGCAGACTTATTGTAAAGCTTACCAACAACCTCACCCTCTTCAGAAGGAATCGTACGAATATTTACATAATTATCTACCTGTGCAATAGCAACGCCTTCATATTGAGCTCTCGCAGTTGCTTCCGCTTCCTGCGCCTGAATAAGTGCCATTGTCGATGTATAATTTGCCTCTAATAAAATATTATTAATGTCAAGTGCCACACCAGCGAATGGTGAACTATTTGTACTAGCCACATTAAGAGCACTAGCTCCTGATGTTGTCTTTGCAGTTCCACTAAAATCTATGCTAACAACAAGTGCTACTGCACAGAGCATAACAGACGCAATCTTCTTACCATTAATAATGAAAAACTTTTTAAAATTATATCTCTTCAAAACAATTACCTAGCTTTTAAAAAATTACATATTTGTTACAAACTTGTTAAAGTTTATCACCAAACGCCGGAAGTGTCAAGGGAGTGTGGGTATGATTTAGCAAAAATGTGGTTTAAATTTATGGCGGCTAATATTTGCATAGAAATTCCGCGGTTATGGCATATCTCAACTTCTGGCCCATTGGACCAAAGGTGATCTCTTCGTATTTTCTAAATAATCCAGCTCATTCGACTAAATAATTAGTGATACCTTCTAATCAGCTAATATCGTATCCTTTTTCCTCGCGTTCTCCTGTATCCATTCAATCTTTGCTAATTGTTGGTTCAAAGCAAGTTTCTCTCCGATTATCAACTCTTGCATATATTTTATACAGTACTCTGCCATATTATGCCAACACAAATCTTTTCCATTTATTATTTTGTCTTTATCTATCTTCGCCAATCTTTCTTCCTTTTCTTTTAATGAGTCCATTCTCAAATCTAATTCTTCTTGCATCATATTAATCTGATTTATCCACTCAGCTAAATACAGTCTCGTTTTTCTTAGTTTTATTAACTGTTCTCGATTTAGCCTTAATGATAAAATGGAATATGAACCAACATTGCTATTATTTATAGGTCTAATAATCTGATCTTGATCTAATTCTATGTAATCCTCAGGATTTTCAGTCAAGACATCTATAAATCTGTCTATATCCTTCGTACACACTTTACTTGTACAACTATCGCAATCCCTAATACAACCGTCCGTTTCCGCTATCCAACGAGCTCGCTTATATGAATTGCATCGCGGACAAGCATATCTCAAATTACTACAATCACTATACAACTTTGGAAACAATTTTTTAGGGCGAAAATGATCTAAATTAAAAGTAGCCCCATAAGATTCTGATTCAGTAACAGTACAATAGACGCAAGCGAAATTACACTTTTCAGAAACATACTTTCGATACAGCTCTGGCTCATCATATTGTGGCTCATTATCATATTTTATTTTCTTCATAATATTATCAGTCATTATATGTCTCCAACTCTTTTAAGCATGCATTTAGTTGTGCATCCATTTCTGACAATCTTTTTATGTGCTCTTCGTTTTGTTTACTAAATTCAGATTTTTCCCCCAATAATGCTAATCTCTCCTTAATCGTTCTGTTTTGCTCTTCATCAATTATTTTGTCAAATTTGTCAAGTAACCCTTCAATCATTGATAGTTCTTTTTCTTTTGAAAAACTTGATTCAAGTTTTCTTTTTTCATCAAGTAAACCATGATATTCTTCAACCAAGTGGTTATGTTGTTCTTCAAGCCATTGTCTTGAATTAAAATTATTAACAATGCTTTCAAGTCTTTCTATAACGCTCTCAGGATTATCTAGTAATTCTTTTTTTTCAAAAAATCCATCAAAACAGGCCGTAGGCCCAGAATACTTTCCCCCAGTTAGTGTAACTTTCGGTGTCTTTAGCTTAATAGCTATCCAAGCAGCAGCAAGAACTCCCGTATATGCACTGCTTAATTGATAGTCCACAAGCACAATATCAAAATTAATACCATGCTTTAAGGGATCGTAGTTTTCTAAACTTGAATCATCTAAAAACGAATCATCTACAACGCAAACGCCAAGTTTTTTCTTCACATCTGCTCTTTCCAAGTTTTTAACAAGGGTTTCCATCATTTCCTTATCATCATCAACAATTAGTATATTTATTGCCATTTCTATTCCTCTTCTGGTTCACTTTTTATCGGTATAATAATCATGAATTTTGTTTCCGGATAATCATCCATCAATTTTATACTTCCCTTATAGTCAAGTACTGTGTCTTGTACTATAGTAAGACCTAATCCAGTGCCATCTGAATATGTTGAAAAAAGTGGTTGAAATATTTTCTCTCTATCTTCTATTTCTATTACTTTTCCATTATTACATGCAACTATATGAATAGCACTATCATTAATGGAAAAATTAAAACTAAGATATTTATTCCCTCTTTCTTTTTTTAATGCTTTATATGCATTCGTAATCAAATTAGCAAATATTGTATCAAAATCGCCTTCATAGCCCCAAGTTACATACTGTTCTTTCTCTCCTTCAAAAGATACCTCTGGTATAACTTTGATATCAGTAAAAGCATTTCTATGTTGCGCTAATATACTACTTAGACTTTCAAACAGATTCACAAATCTAGCTCTATCTTGTTTTTC
This sequence comes from Lachnospiraceae bacterium, assembly GCA_045628025.1. Classification (GTDB taxonomy): domain Bacteria; phylum Bacillota; class Clostridia; order Lachnospirales; family Lachnospiraceae; genus Pseudobutyrivibrio. Next base: position 203,908 of record JAZQOU010000010.1, read on the forward strand.
TTTTTGCAAATAACTTCTAAAGAAATCTGCCTTTTCATCAATAAGTACAATCTTTTTCTCAAGCAACACAAACTCTTCTTGCAATCCTGATAACTTAGTTAACAGTTCCTTATAATCATTTTTAATATTTTTACAAATTCCTCTAGCATGAACCGTTTGATTTAGTGCTTCATGTCCAAACATTGCAGCACTTATCCCCAGTGTTGCAATGTTCCTATATATTTGAAGTTCTCTCGTTTTAAAATCATCCAGCAACTTATAATATGAGTATGCAGTTTCAAGATTTTTCAACGAAGACTCTGCCGACTTTATCATTGTAGATATTTTATCTTGCACATTTACTACAACATCTACTCCGCCAGATTCAGGCTGACTTTCTGCTTGTTCAAAGGTTTCTTTTAATTCGGTAATTTGCTTTGAAAACTCATTTACCGATTTTTTAACATCTCCTAATGCCTTTTTCCCTTCTTGAACCTTTTTCCTCTCCTTCTCTTTTCTTGCAGATAATTGCAATGAAGTATATAAATCGAATACTTTATTAACAAACGCCTTTAAAGCAACATATTCCTCTGTCAAATACATATTTTCTCGGCTTAAAACATCCTGCAGCCCAGCATTATCGTCTCTTGTAATATAGACTATTCCAATCGTATTATTTGTACCTAATCTATGTTCAGGTGATCTAGATCTAGATGCATTCAATTCGAGCCAATCATTGTCTTTATCACCAAATGGTAAAATTCGAAATCCATCTCTATAAATCTTTACACCACAAAACGTATCCAAGTAATCACTAAATACAGCCTTATCTACGTCTAAACTCCTATATAATCTTTTGTCTTTCAGAAAAACAAATCCTTCAAAGCACAGAGGTCCACAACAAGTATTTAATTCACCTTGTTTATATTCCTTCTCTTCATCTATAAACTTCCCATTTATACTGATATTAGATTTAATCTGAACACGAATTTTTGCTGATCCATCCTCTAAGATTTGACCATACAAATGAGCTTGATGATATGACATTAATTTTGAATCAATCTTACTCCCTTTCTTTAGATAATCTGGTGCTGAGAGTTCGATATTTACAAAATCTCCCTTAAAATTATACTTATTAAATGAAACATCATTAATATTAATAGGACGAATTAAATTCAATTCTTTTCTAATATCTAGTAAATTGTCCTTTCCCCACACATCACGAAGTTCTGTCATGACGATTTTTGTACCACACTTATTTTTATCAGCTGGAATTTTATATATTTTATGTTGAACCCTTCCAAACTCTTCACTTTTTTCTTCTTCTTTGTCCCAATCTATTTCAAAATACAAAGCAAAATCATCGTTTTTTTTACTGGTAGTAATCTGAAGCTTATGAGATAACCTTTCTACTGAAAATCGACCAATACCTTTCTCCCCAAGCTTCCTTCTCCCTTTTGCAGTCAGTGGAGATGTTACTTTATTATCAGTCCCTACTACCATCCACTTAGTTGAAATGTCTTCATAAGACATACCTTCTCCATCATCTTCAATAACTAATTCAGACACACCCACTTTTAGATTACTAAAACTCACAAAAATATTATCTGCATCAGCATCATACGCATTTTTGACCAGTTCTGATACCGCTACAACTGGATTTGATATCAAATTTCTTCCAATCAAACTTCCAAATCTTGAAGAAAACCTGAAATTTACACTTCCAATTTGTTCCATATACGCCTCCTACTAACAAAAAAAATATCCTTCTATATCTTTCGATGTTATCCTAACCGAATTACCATTAATATGAATCCCAATATTTTGAGCATATTCAAAAAACTCGTCACTTTTTAGTATTTCATATGCCTCATCTAAAGTCATTTCATCTTTACGCTCCACTGGTGTAATAAACATTCCGGCATATGGGATGCAATCCGCCGGTAAGAAATATGGCTCTACTTCACTAGAAATAACCGTTGAGATTAACAGTTTCTCAGAATTCAATCTATTTAATGCCTGTGATCTCCCATATTCAAACCACTTTGCACTATTATCACTTTTTCGTTTTGCTAGTTCCTCTTTGTACTGTAACAAATAATTCACTACTCCTGGATATTTACCCTCAAATTCCTCCTCGGAAAATCTATATAATTTTTTCCTCTTGTATGAATAAGGAAAAATTATAAGCTCCTTTTTTTTGAATTGCTTTGTCCTTGGTGTTTCAGTTTCCTTTACTACTTCGTTTTCAAGCAAATACTCTCCGACTTTAATTCCACTCTCTGTAATCTGATATGTTCCATCTTCAAGTACATATGCTTTATTCAATAATGTTGCAACAACATGTGACACTTTAAAGTAATCCCCAAAGCGTCGAGTACCCTCTTTGCAACCTGAAAACAACCACTTATCACTTAATTCCTCAACATTAACCGTTCTCGATGAAGTACCATCAGAATAATGCAGCTCTTCAATATTACGACTTTTGTCCAAATATATTATTGCTGATTTAACCAAAGCCTCATCAAATACATCTATCTGCGTATATTCGATTATCCCAGAAATATATGGTTTCATAATATCTCTAACATTCTTTCCAAACACGGTCTTAAAAATACTGCTCGGAATCAAATATGACATTTTTCCCTTGCGTGAAAGCTCAGATAAACTCTTCTCGATAAATGCATAGCAATAATCAAACTTTCCTTTTTTACAAGAAGAAAAGGACGCTCTTAAATAGTCTTGTTCTTCAGGTTTAATTTCGCTATACGTTATATATGGAGGGTTGCCGACAACATATTCAAATGTGTTTACTTTCACATCGCGCAAATAGTCTTCATTATATATTCCCCATTTTACGGATTTGATACCAAATGTATCTACCAGCTGATTCAAATTTTTAATACATGTGGCATAATGCTTGGGATCAATCTCATATCCAACAATATCCTTCTCGAGTCCATGCTTTATCTTTATATTAGTTAATCCATTTGCTTTGCAATCTGCAATATATCTCTTCACAATAGCTACCAGGATATTTCCGTCACCACAAGAATTCTCTAATATTCTTTTTCCATATAAATTGGATGTATAGCCCACTGTATCTAACAGCTTTTCAACATAGTCCAACGGCGTAAAAACCTGGCACTTTGTATTCATCTACAATCGCTCCTTTAAGTATTTCATAGGTATAATAACCCCTTCCGAATCATTCTTGCCATTCGGTTATATTTATCATTAATTTCTGCTGGTCCATTTATTCTCAGATATCCAGCAAATCAAAAACGCCTTGCCAAAATGTCTTACTTGACACCCTAGTTGTTTCCCGCACTCTCTATTTCTTTTAATGATAGCCCATTTGCATTTTTCCATGTCATTGGCCCACTTACGCTATAACCAGTCACAAAATCAGCAGCAGCTGATGAACTTGAAAATAAAATATCTTCTGTAGTTACAAGATCTTTCACTTTTCCTGATTCCATTATTTTCTTTCTTAAAGCTATAGCGCCCTTTTTCAATGACTTTTCAGATATCTTCTCATTAATTGTTGCACCTGCTAATAGCACAAATCCTTCCGTTGTAATAAAACCTTCTGCAGTTGCAGTACCTGTACTCATATATAGTTTCTCATCATCTGCAGTTGATGCTGAATCTTTAATAACCATAGGTTCAAGCACTTTGTATCCCAATGCATTGATAAGTATCTTAATATTATCAATGAACTCATTCATTGTAGCCATCTGCGATTCTTTTAATACTGTATTGCTATAAGTATTTTTTGTAAGAACAACGTATCTCTTTGATTCCCTTGCCTCTGTAACAAGCCTATCTTCCAAATATCTTATATGTGCTTTGTTTAAATCACGCCCAATAAAGATAACTGCTGTAGTCCAGTAATACTTTTCTTTTTCAGCAGAATAGTCACGAATATGCTGTATTAATCTTTCTTTTACATTTTCGGACTCTCCAATATAAACCGAATCGGTGTTGTCCTCTTCTTTGCAAAACAAAAAATACACTCCAGGTTCTTTAATATCATCCCTTTTACAGTCAGCTACCTCTATACGAGGAATTTTTATGGCCTTACCATTCCAGTTGGATAATTCTGCAATAATCAAACTGTCGGCTGTACCATTTGCTAAAAACAACTCTATTGTTTTTCCGTATCCCATTACTACTATCCCCCATCCCTAAGCATTTCATACTCGTATTTCTTATACATCGTTTCTTTTCAGTAAAGGCTTGCAATCTTATCGCCGATCTTCTCAGTAAGTTCTCATGATACTTCCCTTCGTATAGTATCTTTTAGATACCTACTATTATATAAAGTCATAGTCTTTCTTTACCTTTTCTATAGGTTTGACAATGCTATTTTTAGATACTGTGGATTGGTATTGTTCTCCTACCACTTGATGGTTTAATAAAGGCTCCAACCACAGTCTCTTTGTTTATTTGTTAATCAGTTAGTTACCGCATGACGGTTTATCAAGAAGTAGGTTACGATTGCAAGGAGCCCT
>JAZQOU010000011.1:0-4056 GCA_045628025.1 Lachnospiraceae bacterium
ACTAATCTCTTAGATTATTTCAAACTCTAAATAGGGGAGAGGAGTTTAGCTCCTCTCCCTTTTTTCTTACACACACATATATAGATTTATTATGAAGAAGTTCGTTTTTTGTTTGGCAGCTGTTTGTCTTTTGCTCGTCTCTTGTTCCAAGGAGCGTAAAAAGACTGGTAATAACTTTGGAGCAGAGATAGAGTTTGTAAAAGAAGATACTCTTCAAATCAATTCTTTGGTTACTGAGTTTATGGACTTGATGAACAACAAAAGAATTGCAGATGCAGCTGACATGCTTTACATTGTAAAAGATGGAAAGCCTGTTGCATATACTGACAAGCAGAAGAAAGGATTTGTAACTGCATATACTTTGCTTCCAGTAAAATCTTGTAAACTCCTTAGCTATGAGTTGATTAATGAATTCAACAATGAGGCAAAGTTACAAATAGAGCTTGACATTCCAAGTGAAGATAAAGCACCTAAGATGTCCAAGATATTCCTCAATCCTATTATGGTTGATGATGTTTGGTATCTAACTACACTCGACCCTAATGCAGAGGGTGTTGACCGTTCTAAATATTTCGAGTAATGGGAAGATTTCTTGCTATTCTTATATTTTCAGTATTCTCTTTTAACGGAATCTTTGCCCAGAATGATTCTCTACCGGTTCGTTTATCATCTTATGATATTGATTTGGGAGAAAGAGCCGGCAGAGCTGTTATAGATACGGCAGTATGGGTAAAGAATGTCGGTGATAAACCAGTGAAATATTTCAATTATCGCTCTTCTTGCGACTGCTTGCAGGTTTTGGCTGATAAGTTGCAGATTATCAATCCGGGTGATTCTGTTCGTTTTCCCATTAAGTACGATGTAAAGAGATACTATGCTCAACATGAATATGTTAAGCATGTAAGATTAGATTTTAACAATGGAATTAAGCCTATATTTAAGGTTACTTTCCATATAGGAGAACAAAATAAAGATGCAAATAAAGAAGAATAGTTTTGTAAGACGAATTGTTGTTACTGCTCTCACTCTCTTTTTGTCAACAGGTGCTTATGTATCAGCTCAGACAACGACTGATACAGAACTCTTTGTTGTAGAAAAGGTGGATGGCAGTACTATCGAGATTGGACTTTCAAAGAAGCCAGTCGTATCTTATGACGGACGTAACATTAGCGTTGTTTCTGCTGATGGTACTGTCTCTAAAGATTTTTTGTTTAACGAAGTTAGAAAATTCTATTACCAAGCTGTCAAAAAGCCAATAACACCTATTGATGGAGGAAAAAACAATGGTGTCTCAATGACTTTTGTTGTTGATGCAAGCTCTTTGAGTGAACTTCCTGAACTTCCTACATCAGTTGCACCTGTAGAATCTGGAAATGTTGTTTCTTTTAGATTCGTTGATGGGGAAAATGTTGTTATTGCTGGTGTTGACAATAATATGGCAATTTCTGTCATTAGAGCTGATGGCGCTCAGGTAGCGGCATCTATAGAGCGCAGTGCTGATGTTGCCAATATTTTGTTGTCTGGACTTCAGCCTGGTATTTATATAATAAAGGTGGGCGTTGAATCTTTTAAGGTAAGAGTCAATTAAATGTCTTCCATTAAAACAAAATTGTAAGAAAATGAAAAGAACACTTTTGTCAATATTACTTCTGATTTTAGCTGTGTTCACAGTGAATGCGCAGCGTCAGTTGAGAGTGCATCTTGCTGATGGTACAACTCAGACCTGGAATTCTTGGGAAGTAGATTTTATCGATTTTATGGATCTGAAGCCGCTAGACGCTCCAAAACCAGAAGAATTACCTGTTGATCTTGGACTCAGCGTTAAGTGGTCGCCAGTTAATCTTGGTGCAACTGAGTCTTTACAGATAGGTAATTATTATGGTTGGGGAGATATCTCTGGCCTTAACAAGTCAAAGAATCTGAAATTTTTTCCTTATACAGGTATAGCAGATAATATTACTAAATCTGAGTATGATATGGCATTTGCTGCCTGGGGTGATTTGTGGCGTCTTCCAACACAGGAAGAGTTTCAGGAACTTATTGATAATTGCGACTGGGTAAAGGTTGAAGACGGTTATGAGCTGACTTCTAAGATAAATGGTGCTTCTATATTCTTGCCTTTAGTTAGTTATCGTGAGGGAGAAACAGTGGATGATCAGTTCTCAGGATTGCTTTATTGGACAGGTGACATTGCTGAAGATACTAACAATGCTATCTGTTTTAATTCAAGCGAGAGTACTGTTGAAAAGACTGTAACCAAAAATGTTACTGTATCTGCAGCAGAAAAGAGTGAATTTCAGAATAAGAACGATGATAATATTGTAGGAAGCAGCAAAAATCCTGATGGTACTTGGACTTTTACCTTAGAATATAAGGAGACTGCACCAGAAAGTATTCATGCTATGGTTGAAAAACCTCGCTATATGGGATTGGCAGTTCGTCCTGTTAACGGAAATGTTAAGAAACATTTTGATATTAATGTAGTTGATATAGTACCGTCTTTTAATAAGGCTACTATTAGTGCGTCTTTGGTTAATCCTGACGAGGTAGTGAGCTATGGTATAAAGATTTCTAAGAGTGAAGCTGGATTATCTAAGGGTGAATACTGTTTTTCAGATACTAAAGACAGAAATGTTGATGGACAGAATTACGATAATCCTGTTTTTGAAGTGACAGGTCTTGAAGAAGAAACTACTTATTATTTCCAATTATTTGCTATCTCTGCTGATGAAACAGTAACAACAAGAGTGCAGTCGTTCACAACAAATAAATTAGAGTTTTTTATTAGTCATGAGAGTACAACAGTTACTTTCAACACAGCCAATATTACAGCTTCACTGAAGAACTATGAAAGTGTGGACCGTGTTGGAATAACGGTGGCAGATGCCTCCAATAAGTTGGATATCAAAAATATAGAGAAAATCGATATCAGGACGGATAAAAAGGAATCTAATGTTTCTTTCGAGATTAAGAACCTTAAACCTCATACAGTGTACTACTACTATATGTATGCCTACAATGAAGCTAACGAAATCACTATAAAAACAGAAATAGCGTCATTTGTAACAGATTATGAATATGTTGACCTGGGAACTGGAGATGATGTTCTCTGGGCTAAGTGGAACGTCGGTGCAGAGAATGAATCACAGCTCGGAAATTATTATGCTTGGGGTCAACTCGCTCCAAATGAAAATGATAGTTATTATCCTTCAGATTATAAGTTGGAATTTGATTTCCCGATTAATCGTGATGATGAATCTGTCCACCTTAGTCTTCCTGTAGATGTATCTACAAGATATTCTGGTTCTGGTGGATATAAGATTTGTTCTCAACATGAAAACTATCCTGATATATCTGGTACAAAGTATGATGTGGCAAGAGCAGAATGGGGAGGCAATTGGCGTATGCCTACATATGCAGAAATGACTAAGCTTTCTCAGAAATGTAATTGGGTATTTACTTCAGTAGGTGGAACCCCTGCCTTTAAAGTTTCGCATAAATATAAGCCAGAGAACTTTATATATTTGCCAGCTGGTGGTATAAGGAAGTATTCTAGTTTGTATTCTCAAAAAGAAATTGCATACTATTGGTCTTCAACTCTTTATTCTTTAAGATCGACTCCATATTATGGTCAGAAGGTTTATGGTATGTTATGCAAATCTTCTGATATTAGTAATAGAAACTACGCATATGAGATTGACCGTTTCAATGGCTGTCTTGTTCGCCCAGTAAGATCCAAGTAATTCTGAATTGTTGAATTAATTAATTCTGAACATAAGTAGATAGATGATGAACAGAATATTCTTCTTTCTGATACTTTCATTGGTATTATCTTTCCAAACATCATGTATTGGCAATAAAGCGAAGTCTGTGTTTGGAGATGTACCTATGGTATATGAACAGCAGACGCAGCCGATGGCAAAGGAAATGAAGGCTGCAAGTCAACAGATTGGTAGCACAACAGCGGCGGATATTCTAAAGAGCAAAGCTGTGGATGTCTTCATTGAAGCTGCTAAGATAGCTGAGCCGGCAGCAAATATTCTTGTTGGTAAGACT
>JAZQOU010000012.1:0-22328 GCA_045628025.1 Lachnospiraceae bacterium
TTTCCCTCTGGCACGAGCGGGATATCTCACATTCATCTGCGGAGCGCATTATTTCACCAGACACCACAATCCTCATCAACTACATGGTCAATCGCTTTGGCAACATCGTCAAAAACTTGACAGTCTTCCCGGAAAACATGATTCGCAACATGAACTCTACCTTTGGACTCATCTACAGCCAGCGCGTTATGTTGAAACTTATCGAAAAAGGTATGACCCGTGAAGAAGCCTATGATTTAGTGCAACCAAAAACAGCTTACTCATGGGATAACCAAGTTGACTTCAAACCCCTTCTTGAAGCAGATGAAAAAATTACTGCTAAACTCACACAAGATGAAATCAATGAGCTTTTCAATCCAGCATATTATACGAAAAGAGTCGATGAAATCTTTAAACGAGTTGGCCTAGAATAACCCCCGAATAAGCCCTAGCGAAGCTAGGACTTATTTTTTTAAAAAAATAAAAAAAGTAGTTGACAGCGTATGTTATAACATGCTAATATAATAAAGCTGCCAGGGACAGCAGATTAGCTCTAGGGGCGGTCAAGAAAACTTTTTGAAAAAAGAATCAAAAAGTAGTTGACAAAGCTTAGAGGAGCTGATATACTTAAATAGTTGTCTCGCGAGGGGCGACGAAGATAAAAGACCTTTGAGAACTGAATAGACAAGAAACCAAGCGTGCGGGTTGTTAGAAACAACCTGTCAAAAAAGAACGATAAGTCAGAAATGACTGAGTTAGATTAACTTTTAATGAGAGTTTGATCCTGGCTCAGGACGAACGCTGGCGGCGTGCCTAATACATGCAAGTAGAACGCTGAGTACTGGAGCTTGCTCTAGTATGAGGAGTTGCGAACGGGTGAGTAACGCGTAGGTAACCTGCCTGATAGCGGGGGATAACTATTGGAAACGATAGCTAATACCGCATAACAGGGAATAACACATGTTATTTTTTTGAAAGGGGCAATTGCTCCACTATCAGATGGACCTGCGTTGTATTAGCTAGTAGGTGAGGTAACGGCTCACCTAGGCGACGATACATAGCCGACCTGAGAGGGTGATCGGCCACACTGGGACTGAGACACGGCCCAGACTCCTACGGGAGGCAGCAGTAGGGAATCTTCGGCAATGGGGGCAACCCTGACCGAGCAACGCCGCGTGAGTGAAGAAGGTTTTCGGATCGTAAAGCTCTGTTGTAAGAGAAGAACGTTGAGTAGAGTGGAAAGTTACTCAAGTGACGGTATCTTACCAGAAAGGGACGGCTAACTACGTGCCAGCAGCCGCGGTAATACGTAGGTCCCGAGCGTTGTCCGGATTTATTGGGCGTAAAGCGAGCGCAGGCGGTTTAATAAGTCTGAAGTTAAAGGCAGTGGCTCAACCATTGTTCGCTTTGGAAACTGTTAAACTTGAGTGCAGAAGGGGAGAGTGGAATTCCATGTGTAGCGGTGAAATGCGTAGATATATGGAGGAACACCGGTGGCGAAAGCGGCTCTCTGGTCTGTAACTGACGCTGAGGCTCGAAAGCGTGGGTAGCGAACAGGATTAGATACCCTGGTAGTCCACGCCGTAAACGATGAGTGCTAGGTGTTGGGTCCTTTCCGGGACTCAGTGCCGACGCTAACGCATTAAGCACTCCGCCTGGGGAGTACGACCGCAAGGTTGAAACTCAAAGGAATTGACGGGGGCCCGCACAAGCGGTGGAGCATGTGGTTTAATTCGAAGCAACGCGAAGAACCTTACCAGGTCTTGACATCCCGATGCTATCCCTAGAGATAGGGAGTTACTTCGGTACATCGGTGACAGGTGGTGCATGGTTGTCGTCAGCTCGTGTCGTGAGATGTTGGGTTAAGTCCCGCAACGAGCGCAACCCCTATTGTTAGTTGCCATCATTCAGTTGGGCACTCTAGCGAGACTGCCGGTAATAAACCGGAGGAAGGTGGGGATGACGTCAAATCATCATGCCCCTTATGACCTGGGCTACACACGTGCTACAATGGTTGGTACAACGAATTGCGAGTCGGTGACGACAAGCTAATCTCTTAAAGCCAATCTCAGTTCGGATTGTAGGCTGCAACTCGCCTACATGAAGTCGGAATCGCTAGTAATCGCGGATCAGCACGCCGCGGTGAATACGTTCCCGGGCCTTGTACACACCGCCCGTCACACCACGAGAGTTTGTAACACCCAAAGTCGGTGAGGTAACCTTCGGGAGCCAGCCGCCTAAGGTGGGACAGATGATTGGGGTGAAGTCGTAACAAGGTAGCCGTATCGGAAGGTGCGGCTGGATCACCTCCTTTCTAAGGAAAACACGGAAGCACGCTAGGTTGTCTATTTAGTTCTCAGAGGTTTTGTGGGGCCTTAGCTCAGCTGGGAGAGCGCCTGCTTTGCACGCAGGAGGTCAGCGGTTCGATCCCGCTAGGCTCCATAACATCCGCAAGGGTGTTAAGATTGTCCATTGAAAATTGAATATCTATCAAATAGTAACAAGAAAATAAACCGAAACGCTGTAATCAAATTAAAGAGTTTTTTAATAAGGTTAAGTTAATAAGGGCGCACGGTGGATGCCTTGGCACTAGGAGCCGACGAAGGACGTGATTAACGACGAAATGCTTTGGGGAGCTGTACGTAAGCTGAGATCCAGAGATGTCCGAATGGGGGAACCTGGCAGGTCGATGCCTGTCACCCACTACTGTTAAGGTAGTGAGGAGGAAGACGCAGTGAACTGAAACATCTAAGTAGCTGCAGGAAGAGAAAGCAAAAGCGATTGCCTTAGTAGCGGCGAGCGAAACGGCAGGAGGGCAAACCGAAGTGTTTACACTTCGGGGTTGTAGGACTGTAATGTGGACTCAAGTTTCATAGAAGAACTACCTGGGAAGGTAGGCCAAAGAGAGTAATAGCCTCGTATTCGAAATGGAATTTGTACCTAACAGTATCCTGAGTACGGCGAGACACGTGGAATCTCGTCGGAATCTGGGAGGACCATCTCCCAACCCTAAATACTCCCTAGTGACCGATAGTGAACCAGTACCGTGAGGGAAAGGTGAAAAGCACCCCGGAAGGGGAGTGAAATAGAACCTGAAACCGTGTGCCTACAACAAGTTCGAGCCCGTTAATGGGTGAGAGCGTGCCTTTTGTAGAATGAACCGGCGAGTTACGTTATTGTGCGAGGTTAAGTTGAAGAGACGGAGCCGTAGGGAAACCGAGTCTGAATAGCGCGCCATAGTACAATGACGTAGACCCGAAACCATGTGACCTACCCATGAGCAGGGTGAAGGTGAGGTAAGACTCACTGGAGGCCCGAACCAGAGTACGTTGAAAAGTGCTTGGATGACTTGTGGGTAGCGGAGAAATTCCAAACGAACTTGGAGATAGCTGGTTCTCTCCGAAATAGCTTTAGGGCTAGCGTCGACATTAAGAATCTTGGAGGTAGAGCACTGTTTGGGTGAGGGGTCCATCCCGGATTACCAATCTCAGATAAACTCCGAATGCCAAGTATTTATGGTCGGCAGTCAGACTGCGAGTGCTAAGATCCGTAGTCGAAAGGGAAACAGCCCAGACCACCAGCTAAGGTCCCAAAATAATTGTTAAGTGGAAAAGGATGTGGGGTTGCACAGACAACTAGGATGTTAGCTTAGAAGCAGCTATTCATTCAAAGAGTGCGTAATAGCTCACTAGTCGAGTGACCCTGCGCCGAAAATGTACCGGGGCTAAAACAATTTACCGAAGCTGTGGATCCCGTAAGGGATGGTAGGAGAGCGTTCTATGTGTGATGAAGGTATACCGTGAGGAGTGCTGGAACGCATAGAAGTGAGAATGCCGGTATGAGTAGCGAAAGACAGGTGAGAATCCTGTCCACCGTAAGACTAAGGTTTCCAGGGGAAGGCTCGTCCGCCCTGGGTTAGTCGGGACCTAAGGAGAGACCGAAAGGTGTATCCGATGGACAACAGGTTGATATTCCTGTACTAGAGTATAGAGTGAAGGAGGGACGCAGAAGGCTAACTCAACCAGACGATTGGAAGTGTCTGGCCAAGCAGTGAGGTGTGAACTGAGTTAAATGCTTAGTTCTGTAACATTGAGCTGTGATGGGGATCGAAGTTTAGTAGAGAAGTGAGTGATGTCACGCTGCCAAGAAAAGCTTCTAGCGTTAATCTATACTCTACCCGTACCGCAAACCGACACAGGTAGTCGAGGCGAGTAGCCTCAGGTGAGCGAGAGAACTCTCGTTAAGGAACTCGGCAAAATGGCCCCGTAACTTCGGGAGAAGGGGCGCTGGCTTTAAGACAGCCGCAGTGAATAGGCCCAAGCAACTGTTTATCAAAAACACAGCTCTCTGCGAAATCGTAAGATGAAGTATAGGGGGTGACGCCTGCCCGGTGCTGGAAGGTTAAGAGGAGTGCTTAGCGTAAGCGAAGGTATGAATTGAAGCCCCAGTAAACGGCGGCCGTAACTATAACGGTCCTAAGGTAGCGAAATTCCTTGTCGGGTAAGTTCCGACCCGCACGAAAGGCGTAATGATTTGGGCACTGTCTCAACGAGAGACTCGGTGAAATTTTAGTACCTGTGAAGATGCAGGTTACCCGCGACAGGACGGAAAGACCCCATGGAGCTTTACTGCAGTTTGATATTGAGTATCTGTACCACATGTACAGGATAGGTAGGAGCCATTGAAGTCGGGACGCCAGTTTCGACAGAGGCGCTGTTGGGATACTACCCTTGTGTTATGGCTACTCTAACCCAGTAGGTTAATCATCTACGGAGACAGTGTCTGACGGGCAGTTTGACTGGGGCGGTCGCCTCCTAAAAGGTAACGGAGGCGCCCAAAGGTTCCCTCAGAATGGTTGGAAATCATTCGCAGAGTGTAAAGGTATAAGGGAGCTTGACTGCGAGAGCTACAACTCGAGCAGGGACGAAAGTCGGGCTTAGTGATCCGGTGGTTCCGTATGGAAGGGCCATCGCTCAACGGATAAAAGCTACCCTGGGGATAACAGGCTTATCTCCCCCAAGAGTTCACATCGACGGGGAGGTTTGGCACCTCGATGTCGGCTCATCACATCCTGGGGCTGGAGAAGGTCCCAAGGGTTGGGCTGTTCGCCCATTAAAGTGGTACGCGAGCTGGGTTCAGAACGTCGTGAGACAGTTCGGTCCCTATCCGGCGCGGGCGTAGGATATTTGAGAGGAGCTGCCCCTAGTACGAGAGGACCGGGGTGGACGGACCACTGGTGTACCAGTTGCAGACCAACTGCATAGCTGGGTAGCCAAGTCTGGACGGGATAAACGCTGAAGGCATCTAAGCGTGAAGCCCCCCTCAAGATGAGATATCCCTATCCTATAAGGATATAAGATCCCTTGAAGACGACAAGGTTGATAGGTTTAAGGTGTAAGTGCAGTAATGTACTCAGCTGATAAATACTAATAGATCGAAGGTATATTCAAAGGTAGAAATACCGCGTAGCTAGTTTTGTTCTTTGTGTGATATTTTGAGTGTATAAAGCTCGCATTTTTGCGAGCTTTTTTATAATTAAATGCGACATCTGTTGTATATTATATTTTGCTTTATACATCAAATATAATTTGGAAATATTTTTTATTATTTTATATATTTCCTTGCATGATATATTTAAGTGTGCTAACATAATCAAGTCGTAGATATAGGGGAATAGTACAGTGGTAGTGCGGCGGTCTCCAAAACCGTTAACGGGGGTTCGAGCCCCTCTTCCCCTGCTTTTAACAAGGGTGTTTTCTTGTATGAGAAGACACTCTTTTTTTTATAATCACAAGGATTAAAAGGAGGATTATTATGAAGGTTTTTGAAGGAAAAATTCTTACATTAGACGAGAATAATACGATTGCTAAGTATCTTGTTACTAATAATGACAGAATTGAATTTATTGGTGATACTCTCCCTGATAAATATCAAAATTACCAAACAATTAATTTAAATGGTGGCGCTCTTACACCTTCTTTTGTAGATACACATATGCATTTTGCAAGTTTTGCTACTTTTAATGCTGGATTAAATGTAATGGACGCTAGAAGTAATAGAGAAATTCAGGATAGACTTAGAGAATTTGTAAAAAAGGATAAGGCAAAGATATCAATCGCTTTTGGCGCTTCACCATATTCTGTTTCAGATAAAAGACTTATTTCTAGAGAAGAGCTTGATGAGGTATCAGGCGATCATCCAGTTTTTTTTGTTAAATATGATGGCCACGCATGTGTTGTTAATACAGCACTTCTCAATTTGATTAAGGAAAAGGCAAAGGATCTTCGTGGATATCATGAAGATACTGGAGAAATGAATCAGGATGCATTTTTTGCAGTTTCAGATTATATTACAGCAGCTATCCCTATTCCTGCTTTGATTAAAAACATGCAGTCTGCAATGGATTATTTAGCATCTAAGGGAATTGGTATGGTTCACACAGTAAGCGGTGTTGGATTTACTGGTGATTTAGATGTTGATATGGAAAGATTTGTAGCCAGAGGAGCTGAAAGCGGATTTCAAATCAGAGTATTTATGCAGAGTATGGATCCTGACAAAGCTATTAAAAGAAAGCTTCCTAGAATCGGTGGATGCTTTGAATGTGCACTTGATGGATGCTTTGGTTCGATGGATGCGTCTATGAATGAGCCATATCTTGGAACAGACAATGATGGTGTTTTATATTACACAGATGAGCAGGTTATTGACTTCTGTAAAAAAGCTAATCGTGCAGGTCTTCAGATTGAAATGCATGCAATTGGTGATAAAGCATTTGATCAGGCAACTAGAGCCTTAAAGGCTGCACTTGATGACTATCCAAGAGAGGATCATAGACATGGAATTATCCATGATTGTTTGCCAACTGAAGAAGGAATAAAAATATGTAGTGAATATCATATTCAGATGCCAGTACAGACAAGCTTTATAAACTGGCCTCAGGAGCCAGACGAATATTTGGAAAAAATTCTTGGTCCTGAAAGAAATAGCAGATTAAACCCAATTGGAGATTTTGTTAAAAATGGCATTGTCGTATCAGCTGGTTCAGATGCCCCATGTACTGATCCGGATCCTATGCTTTGGATATACAATGCAGTTAATCATCCAATTGAAGGACAGAGTATTTCAGTATATGAAGCACTTAGAATGTGCACATATAATGGTTATTACACCACATTTGATGAAAAAGAAAGGGGCTCACTTGAGGTTGGAAAAATTGCAGATATGGCAGTTTTATCACAGAGTCCATATGATGTAGATAAAAAGGATATCAGAAGCATTAAAATTGAAAAATTATATCTTGGTGGAGAAGAATATAAAAAACAGAGTAAATCTGTTCCTGGAATAGTTTTGTCTGGAATGCTTTCAAAGAAAAAGTGTTAATAAATGGAAAAGCTTTTAAGTGCTGGAATTGATATAGGTACATCTACAACTCAGCTGATTTTTAGTGAACTGACAATTGAAAATACAGGTGGCTTTGGTTCTGTGCCAAAGATTGAGGTGGTAGATAAGAAAATTATATACAGAAGCAAAATATATGATACGCCTTTAATTAGTGACATGATAGATGGGGCAAAGGTAGCAAAGATACTTGAAGCAGAGTATAAGAAGGCAAATATTTCTCCTGATGATTTGTCAACTGGTGCTGTTATTATTACAGGCGAGTCTGTAAGAAGAAGAAATGCAAAAGAGGTGACAAGAGCAATTTCGGAATTTGCAGGTGATTTTGTAGTGGCTGCAGCTGGAGCTGATTTAGAATCAGTGCTTTCTGGAAAGGGCTCTGGTGCCTGTACTTTGTCATACGAAAAGTCAACACTTGTTGCAAATTTGGATATAGGTGGTGGAACAACCAATATTAGTCTTTTTGAAAACGGTAATGTGGTGGACACAGCATGTATTAATATTGGAGGCAGACTTATTAGGCTGGATGAAAACAATACTATTACAGATATTTCACCTAGATTGAAGCCACTTCTTGCAGACATTGCCAGGGATAATTTTAAGTACATTAATGTTGGCGATAAAATGGATGCAGCATTAGCAGGCATTATTGCTGAGAAAATGACTAAAATAATTGCTGAGTCAATTGGTTTAAAGGATAAAAGTGATTTGCTTGATAAAATGATTACTAATCATGGGCTTTCGTGTGACAGGATACCTGAAATAATAACCTTTTCAGGCGGTGTTGCAGATTGCATGAAAAAAGAAGGCGACCTGTTTAGATTTAGGGATTTGGGACCAGCTCTGGCTAAATCAATTTTCTCAAGTAGTTATTTTGCAAAGACGCATATTGAAAATTCAAAAGAAACAGTAAATGCTACAGTTGTTGGTGCCGGCAATTTTAGTATGGAGCTATCTGGAAGCACAATTTTTTATCAAAATATCCAGTTTCCAATAAAAAATATTCCGGTATTTTCTTTTGGATTAAATAACGACTTAGTGGAAGATAATGATACAGAAAATGTATTTGATGATAAATCATTTATAAAAGGTTTAACAGCCTGTTATGACAGACTAAAGGACTCCGAATTAGAAGCTTTAAACAGAAAAAGTGCTATTTCTTTTTCGGGAATAAGATGCCCATCTTTCAAACAGATAGAAACTATAGCCACAGAATTTGTTGATGTATTTAGCAAGGAAATTGCTGAAAATAATCTGCCTATTATTATTTGTCGTGAAGATATTGGAAAAGTATTAGGACAGGCAATAAGGCGTCGAATAGGTAGAAACAAGGAGCTGCTTTGTATGGATACGGTTGATGCTAAAGAGGGTGATTTTGTAGATATTGGTCAGCCAATGGCAGATGGCAAGGTCGTACCAGTTGTTGTTAAAACTTTGGTTTTTGAGGTTTAATTATGGCATATAAAAGTATAGTAGGTAATCAGACATATACATTTGATTCAGTAAAGGATGTTCTCGCAAAGGCTAGTGAACACAAATCTGGTGACAGCTTAGCAGGTATAGGGGCTGGAAGTAAAATGGAACGTGTTGCAGCAAAGGACGTTTTGTCTGCAATGACGGTTAAGGAAATAACAGAAAATCCTGCTGTTGCATATGAAGAGGATGAGGTTACTAGAATAATTATAGATGACCTTGACAAGAATGCATATGAAAGTGTAAAGGGATATACTATAGCCCAGCTTAGAGAATGGATATTGACAGAACAGGATTCAGAAAAAATTCTCGCTGTATCAAAAGGTCTTTCTTCAGAGGTAATTGCAGCCACAGCAAAGCTGATGGGTAATCTTGATTTGATGTCTGCCAGCAAAAAATTAAAGATTACAGCAAGATGTAGAACAACAATTGGTGGTGATAATGTATTTGCATCCAGATTGCAGCCAAATCATCCAATTGATGATGCAAAGGGTGTGACTGCATCGACTCTTGAGGGCCTGGCCTATGGTGTGGGTGATGCTGTTTTGGGACTTAATCCGGCAATTGACACAGTGGATTCTACGGTCAATATCTGGAATATGTTAGGTCAGATCCGAGACACATACGAAATACCAACACAGACCTGTGTACTGTCACATGTTACGACTCAGTTAGAGGCACTAAAGCGAGGTGCCAGTGCTGATTTATGTTTTCAATCAATTGCAGGCTCACAGGCTGCTCTTAGTGCTTTTGGCGTACAGGTTTCTATGCTGGAGGAAGCAAATGCAGCTTTTAGAGAAAATTTATCCAAAATAAAAGGTGCTGGCAACAATGTAATGTATTTTGAGACAGGGCAGGGATCAGAACTTTCCAGCGCTACTCATTTTGGTGCTGATCAGGGTGTCATGGAAAACAGATGTTATGGTCTTGCCAGACATTTTGATCCGTTTTTAGTTAATACGGTTGTTGGATTTATGGGACCAGAGTATGTGTTTGACACAAAGGAATTGTTAAGAGCAGGTCTTGAAGATGTTTATTGTGGACATATGCATGGTCTTCCTATGGGATGTGATTGCTGTTATACAAATCATATGCCTACGGATCAGAATGATATCGAATCATTGATTGTACTATTGGCTTCTGCTGGCTGTCACTATGTAATGGGACTTCCAGAAGGTGATGATGTTATGCTTATGTATCAGTCTACAGGTTACCATGATGTTGCAGCTGTTCGTCAAATGCTTGGTCTAAGACCGATGCCTGAATTTGAAAAGTGGCTTGAAAAATGGCATATTTGGGAAAATGGACAGCCTGGAAAGAATTTTGCAGATGCTTCTATTTTTCTTAATAATAACATTCAGGAAATGAAAAATCTGAAAAAGACGACGCCTGCAAGAATTCAGATTGGCCATTCTGGAACGCGATATACAACAGAAAGCTATACAAAGTTTTTGGCAGATCACGCAGCTGCAAATGATGCAGTTTTCAGTGAGGTGCCTAAAAAGGTCGTCGAGGATTTGGGGGTACTTGAGGTTCAGACAAAGTGCTATAATAAAGATGATATGCTAAAGCGTCCTGATTGGGGACGTCAGTTTTCTGAAGAAACAAAGGCAATAATAAGCGAGCATTGCAAGCATGATATTGATGTTCAGATTTACTTTGGAGACGGATTGTGTTCGCCTTCCATAGCGGCAAATGTACCAGATTTGTTTGGTGCGATTTCTGCAGAGCTTGAGGCAAATGGCATTTCTGTTGGCACACCATTTTTCGTAAGATACTGCAGGGTAAATACTGCAAGAACAATAGCTCCTCTTTTAGGAGCAAAGGTGACATGTGTTTTGATTGGTGAAAGACCAGGTCTTTTGACAGCAGAGAGCATGTCTGCATATATTGCCTATAATGCTAGAGAAGATATGTCAGAATCAGAGTATACTGTTGTTTCTAATATCAGCCGTGTGGGAATACCGCCGGTTGAAGCTGCCGCGCATATTGCAGAGCTGTTAATGGATATTCTGGATAAAAAGTGCAGTGGCGTGGAATATAAGGCATAGAAAGTCTAGCCCGCAAGGCCTGGCATATTATAGTGGAAAATCAATATTTATAAAGGAGTTAATCATGGTAAAACACGTTATTTTGTGGACATTAAAGGATGAATATACAGCTGAACAAAAGGCTGAGATTAAGGCTGGTATAAAGGATGGTCTTGAAGGACTAATGGGCAAGATTCCAGGATTAATTGATATCAAGGTAAATACTGAAGGACTTTCAAGCTCTACAGTAGATTTGATGCTTGATTCTACATTCGAAAGTGCAGAAGCGTTAAAGGGATATTCAACACACCCTGAACATGTTGCAGTAGCTGATTCTAAGGTAAGACCTTTTACAGCTAGTAGAGCTTGCCTGGATTATGAGATTTAATTATGACCAAAGAAGAAAAGGATATTCAAAGAGAACAAAATATATCTACTACCTATTCAAAAATGGTCTGGCAATCCTTTCATTAAAGAATTCAATCAATGGTCCCATAAAGAAGGCTGTGATTATAGTTCCAACACCTACAAAGGTAGGAATCTGAGAGATTTTTCCATGTCCCATTAAAAATGTTGTGATACCTATGATTACACAGCAAAGGTCTGTGCAGATTCTTACATATTTGAATTTCCATATATGCCATTTGTTGGCAATAGTAAGAGCTATTGAGTCATAGGTAGATACGCCCAGGTCTGCAGTAAAATAAAAGGCAGAACTGATACAAAGCATTGGAATACCAATAATCATAAATATGATTCGTGTAATAATGCCTGGCTCTGGTATGAATATCTGTATGAACTGCATCGTGTACTGAGTTATATAGCCCAGGAAAAACAAATTGATAAATGTTGCGATACCTATGTTTTTGCGATTGAAAATCAAACTGAAGGTAAGCAATACTACATTAAATAATAATGAAAGTGTACCGTAAGGAATAGGGGTGAGCTGATCAAGACCGCTTAATACCGTCTGATATGGGTCTACGCCAAAAGCTGCCAGCTTGAAAAATGATACGCTCATTCCGAGTACTACTACGCCAAAAACTGACATAAAGATTCTTCTTTTCATATTATTCATGTTAAGCTCCTAAATAAACCCTATAAAAGTGATGAATAAAAAATGTATATTATGTATACTATAAAAGCTATGCGTATAAATGCCGTGGAATAATATTATGCATAAAATGCTACACATAGGTGCCATGCATAAAATCACATATATACATTTCACATTTTATATGAATAAATATTAATAGTCTATAGATAGATATATATTATATTCACATGGACATTTTAGAGTAATAGATTAAACAAAAAATAATCTATAGGAGCAATACATGTTAATTCACAAAATCATTACAAAACAGGTTAAAGAAGATGAGCCAACTATAAAGGATGAGTATCCATCATTACTTGCGGGTAGTGATAAGTGCAAGGATTGTGATATATGTATATCAATTTGTCCCAAGAAAGCTATTTCAAAAATAATAGATGAAAATGGAATATCATCGCCAGTTGTAGATCATAATAAATGTATCAGATGCTTTTGGTGCAAAAGAGAGTGCCCGTATATGGAGTGAGAAGATTTCGCTTGTATATTGAGTAAAAAGACTTCACCACATTTGTACTTGGCTTGGTTTCGTGGTAAAATATACCGGTTAGTTTTGAATTAGGAGACAAAAATGAGAATAGGTAATGGCTATGATGTTCATAGGCTTGTAGAAGGAAGAAAGCTTATTATAGGTGGCGTTGAGATAGAGCATACACTTGGCCTGTTGGGGCATTCTGATGCAGATGTTTTGTTACATGCTATTATGGATGCTTTGCTTGGTGCAGCAGGCAAGGGAGACATTGGTCTTCATTTTCCTGATACAGATGAAAAATATAAAGGCGCAGATTCAATGAAGCTTTTGGCTGCTGTGGCAGACATTCTTTCTGAGTCTGGTTATCTGGTAGGCAATATTGATGCAACAGTTATTGCTCAAAAGCCAAAGCTCAGACCATTTATTCCGCAGATGGAAGAGAATGTAGCAAGAGTACTTGGCATAGATGTTAGTCAGGTAAATATAAAGGCTACTACAGAAGAGCACCTGGGCTTTACTGGACGAGAGGAAGGCATTTCAGCCAGCGCTGTATGTATATTATATGATGCTTATGATACAGCAGTTGTGGTTGCTGATTCTGAGGCTGCATCAAGAAGCTGTAGTGGCTGTGCAGGCTGTATGAAGAGTTGATATAAGAATGCCATATAACAAAACAAGACATATGTTTGTAAAAAAATTGAAAAACTGTAGATTAAAGTAATAAACAAATAGAAAACAAATCAAAAGACAAACATAAAAGACAAAAGACAATAATAAAAAAAGACAAAGAGAAAGACAACGATAACAAACAATAAATATAAAAGAAAGAATTACCATGGAAAATAATTTTAGATTTTACAACACACTTACAAGAAATATCGAAAGCTTTAAACCAAACGAAGAGGGCAAGGTTTTGATGTATACCTGTGGTCCTACAGTATATCATTTTGCTCATATCGGTAATATCAGAACCTACATTATGCAGGATGCTTTGATTAAGGCACTTACATACTATGGCTATGATGTTAAGAGAGTAATGAACATTACTGACGTTGGACATCTTTCATCTGACGCTGATACAGGCGAGGACAAGATGGTTGCAGGCGCAAAGCGTGAGCACAAGACAGTTATGGAAATAGCAAAGTTTTATACCGATGCTTTCTTCAAAGACTATACAGCTGTTGGAAATATGATGCCTGATATAGTTGAGCCAGCCACAAATTGTATTCCTGAATTTATTAACATGGTTTCAGTTTTGTTAGAAAAGGGCTATGCATATGAAGCAGGTGGAAATGTATATTTTGACACATCAAAGCTGGAAGACTATTTTGTTTTCTCATCTACAGTAGAGAAGGAAGCACTTCAGGTAGGTGTTAGAGATGACGTTGAGGCTGATGAGAATAAAAAGAATGCAAATGATTTTGTTCTCTGGTTTACAAAGTCTAAGTTTGAGGATCAGGCTCTTAAATGGGACAGCCCATGGGGCGTAGGATATCCAGGCTGGCATATTGAGTGCTCATGCATTTCAATAAAACATCTTGGAGAATACATGGATATTCACTGTGGTGGAGTTGATAATATCTTCCCACATCATACAAACGAAATAGCTCAGTCAGAAAGCTACCTTGGACACAAGTGGTGCAATTACTGGTTCCACAGCAACCATTTGAATGATAAGGCTGGTAAGATGAGCAAGTCAAAGGGCGCTATTCTTACAGTTTCTGTTTTGGAAGAGAAGGGCTATAATCCTTTAGTTTATAGATTTTTCTGTCTTCAGTCTCACTACAGAAAGCCTTTAGAGTTTTCATTTGATGCACTTGACAATACAGTTGCAGCATATAATAAGCTTTTGAAGAGAGCAGCTGATTTGACAGATAATGGTAGTGTTGATGAAGCTGTATTAAAGGAAGCAGAGGCAAAGTTTAGAGAAGCCCTTGCCAATGACCTCAATACATCAATGGCAATCACTCTTTTATACGATGCTTTCAAGCTTGATACATCTGATGCAACAAAGAAGGCTATTATTAACAGCTACGATAAGGTACTTTCGCTTGACCTTATTAATCAGGCCGCAAAGCTTAATGAGCAGGCTTCTGAAAATGAAGCTGATGAAGAATTGGTTGCATTTATTGAGGACGCGATTGAGCGCAGAGCCCAGGCTAAGAAGGCTAAGGATTTTGCAGCAGCAGACGCTATTAGAGACGAGCTTTTAGCCAAGGGTGTTGTAATAAAGGATACAAGAGAAGGCGTTGTCTGGTCACTTGCATAAATCGGACATGTGTATGATTTTATCATTTGCCGGAAAACATATAGGAACATTCTAATATATGGATAATAGCTTAAACGCATATATCAAAGAAGAATTTAATACAGGCGATAAGGATATAAGAACCTATTCAGGACTAGAACTTGCTTATATAGGCGATAGTGTTTTTGATATAATCGTCAGGACAATCCTTGTTAATAAAAAGGCTACGGCTGTAAACAAGCTCCACACTACTGCCAGTTCAATTGTAAATGCCAGATGCCAGGCGGCTATGATGCAATCAATTCTGGATATGCTTTCGGATGAGGAAATGTCAGTTTACAGAAGAGGCCGCAACAGCAAGCCACATACAAAGGCAAAGAATGCTTCTATTGGAGAATATATGGAGGCTACAGGCTTTGAAGCGCTTTTAGGTTTTCTATATTTAAAAGACGACATGAGTAGGATTTTTGAACTGGTTAAGGCGGGCTTCGAAGCTGTCGAAATTGAACTGTAGTAAGTTTGATATAAGGTGCAATTAGTATATATTGAATTTACAGATAGTATATTTGAACTATGTTGTTTTTGAGATAATAGTTAAAGAAGAAATACATAATGGAAAATAACAATAATAATATTGAAGAAAGCAGAATAATCGAAGGCAGAAATGCTGTTCTTGAGGCAATGAGGGCTGGTAAGACAATTGACAGGCTCTTTGTTCAGGAGGGACCGGCTGATGGCCCTACCAATACAATACTTAAAGAGGCGAAGAAAAGAGGACTTGTTATCAGCTTTGTTTCCCGTCAAAGACTTGATCAGCTGTCAGAGACAGGCAAGCATCAGGGAGTTTTAGCATATGCAACAAGCTACTCTTATTGTGAGATTGAGGATATAATAGCACTTGCTAAAGAAAAGGGAGAGGATCCTTTTATCATTTTCCTTGATAATATTGAAGATCCACATAATCTGGGAGCTATTATTCGTACAGCAAACCTTTGTGGTGCCCATGGTGTTGTTATACCAAAGCACAGGGCAGTTGGCTTGACAGCTACTGTTGCAAAGGCATCGGCTGGCGCTATCAATTATACAAAGGTGGCAAAGGTTACCAATATTAATAAGACCATGGATGCATTAAAGGATCAGGGAATGTGGTTTGTCTGTGCTGATATGGGTGGCACTAAAATGTATGATCTGAATCTAAAGGGACCTATTGGTCTTGTAATAGGCAATGAAGGACATGGTGTATCTGATTCTGTGAAAAAGTCATGTGATATGATTGCATCTATACCAATGTTTGGGGACATTGATTCCTTGAATGCATCTGTTGCATGTGGTGTTCTTGCTTATGAGATTGTTAGACAAAGAATCAATTAGTTGGGGATAAAAATTGGATTTTTCGAAATATTCTGATGAAGAATTAGTTCAGCTTTACAGAGCCGGTAACAGTCAGGTTACCGACTTTATTTGTGATAAATATAAGCCACTTGTGCTAAGTAATGCGACTAAGTTTTTTTTGACAGGTGGTGAGACTGATGATTTGATACAGGAGGGAATGATAGGCCTTTTTAGAGCTATATCTTCCTATGATGACAGTCAATCAAGCTTTTACCATTTTGCAAATCTTTGTATCAGACGACAGATATTTAAGGCAATTGAAAGCAGTAATAGTAAAAAACATCAATTGCTGACGAATTCTATTTCTTTACAGGATGAAGAAAGTCTGCTAGAGGGAGCAGATATTTTGTCTAATGTGCAAAATCCAGAGCACATACTTATAGATAACGAGCATATTAATAATCTTTATAGAAGTCTTATGAATGTGCTTAGTCCAATGGAACAGGATGTTTTCAAATATTATCTGAATGGTTTTGATTATAGAGAAATTGCTGAAATATTAGGAAAAGAAGACAAATCCGTAGATAATTGCATTCAAAGGATTAGATCAAAGGCTAAAAAGCTGTAAAGATAATAAATACATTGCTTTTTCTGTTATTGAAAAACTTCATCAATAACAGATGGCATGTTTCATTGAAGAAAAAATATAAAGATGTTAGACTACTTTATATGTACATAAGGTATGTAAATATCGGATATATATGGATATAAAAGCAGATAATGATTCTTTATGTCCAAGATAATATCACTGGATATTGACCAAATATAATAATAAAGAGGGACGTACAATGATTTACTTAGACAACGCGGCAACTACAAAAACCAGACCAGAGGTAGTTGAGGCAATGCTTCCATATTTCACAGAGAATTTTGGTAATGCATCTGCAATTTATTCCTTTGGAGATCAGAATAAAGAGGCTATTGCTAATGCAAGAGACATTATTGCAAAGGCACTTAATACACAGGCTTCAAGCATTTACTTTACTGCAGGCGGATCAGAGTCAGATAACTGGGCACTGAAGGGAATTGCAGAAAGCTATAATACAAAAGGCAAGCATATTATTACTTCAAAGATTGAGCACCATGCTATTTTGCATACATGCGAATATCTTGAAAGAGCTGGTTATGAGGTTACATACCTTGATGTTGATGAAAACGGTTTTGTTACAGCAGAGCAGGTAAAGGCAGCAATTAGACCAGATACAATTCTTGTATCAATAATGTTTGCAAATAATGAGATTGGTACAATTGAGCCTATCAAAGAGATTGGTGCTGTTTGTAAAGAGGCTGGTGTGCTGTTCCATACAGATGCTGTACAGGCATTTGGACAGGTGCCAATTGATGTTGAAGAAATGAATATTGATCTTCTTTCATCTTCAGGTCACAAGCTAAACGGTCCAAAGGGAATAGGCTTCCTTTATGTTAGAAAGGGCGTTAGAATTCACAGCTTTATTCATGGTGGTGCTCAGGAGAGAAAGAGACGTGCTGGTACAGAGAATGTTCCAGGAATCGTTGGTCTTGGTAAGGCTGTTGAGATTGCAATGGCTACAATGAAGGAGCGTACAGACAAAGAGCGTGAGGTAAGAGATTATCTTATCAGCCAGATTGAGGAAAAGATTCCTTATGTAAAGGTAAATGGCGACAGAGTAAAGAGACTTCCAAATAATGTAAATGTTTGCTTTAGATACATTGAGGGAGAGTCAATGCTTATGATGCTTGATTCGAAGGGAATCTGCGGTTCATCAGGTTCAGCCTGCACATCAGGTTCACTTGATCCATCACATGTACTTTTGGCAATTGGTCTGCCTCATGAGATTGCACACGGTTCACTTCGTTTGACTCTGTCAGAAGAGATAACAAAAGAGGATGCAGATTTTGTTGTAGAGCAGCTTGTAACTATTATTTCCAGACTAAGAGATATGTCACCACTTTATGAGGATTTCGTAAAGTCACAGCAGGCATAGTTATTAGCTGATAATCGTGCAGGAAATGCACAGGCAGTAATTATAAAAAAGCAGTAATTTGGAAATAGTATTAAGAAAAGAGTATTAGATAATAATATTAGGTAATAATATTGAGAAATTAATATATAGAAAACATTATTAAGGAGTTTTATTATGGCATATAGCGAAAAAGTAATGGACCATTTTCAGAATCCAAGAAACGTTGGAGAAATGGAAAATCCTAGTGGAGTAGGTACAGTAGGTAATGCAAAATGTGGAGATATCATGAGAATGTATCTTGATATCGATGAGAATGGCATTATTAGAGAAGCAAAGTTCAAGACATTTGGCTGTGGTGCAGCAGTAGCTACATCCTCTATGGCAACAGAGCTTGTAAAGGGCAAGACTGTTCAGGAGGCTCTTGAGGTTACAAATAAGGCAGTTATGGATGCTCTTGATGGACTTCCACCAGTAAAGGTTCACTGTTCACTTCTTGCTGAAGAAGCAATTCATGCAGCACTTTGGGATTATGCACAGAAGAACGGTATTGAGATAGTAGGTCTTAAGCCACCTGTTGATGATGTAGAAGAGTCAGAAAAGTACGACGAGGAATTCTAGTGAAAAAGGTAGTTGTAGGTATGTCAGGAGGAGTGGATTCCTCTGTGGCAGCATTACTTCTTAAAGAGCAGGGCTACGACGTAATAGGCGTGACCATGCGAATATGGGAATCTGAGGAAGAGATAATTATGGAGGAGACCGCAGGATGCTGCGGTCTTTCTGCAGTTACAGATGCTAAAAGAGTAGCGGCGAAGATTGGAATTCCACATTATGTTATGAACTTTAGAAAAGATTTTGAAGAAAATGTGGAAAAATATTTCGTTAATGAATATCTCTGTGGCAGGACACCTAATCCATGTATTGCCTGTAACAGATATGTTAAGTGGGAGGCTTTGCTTGAAAAGTCTTTAGCTATTGGTGCTGATTATATTGCTACTGGCCATTATGCGAAAATCAAAAAGCTGGATAACGGCAGATATACCATTGCGAACTCTGTTACTGCAGCAAAGGATCAGACCTATGCTCTTTATAATCTTACCCAGGAACAGCTTAGTCATACTCTGATGCCTGTGGGTGATTACGAGAAACCAAAGATAAGACAGATTGCAGAGGAGGCAGGATTAATAACTGCTTCAAAGAAGGATTCGCAGGATATATGCTTTATTCCTGATGGTGATTATGGAGAATATATTAGAGGTGTGGTAGGACCGGATGCACTGCCTGGACCAGGTGACTTTGTTTTAGAGGATGGCACTGTTGTTGGTCAGCATAAGGGTATTACTCACTATACGATTGGTCAGAGAAAGCATCTTGGTGTAGCACTCGGCAGACCAATATTCGTGAAAAAAATAGATGTGGAAAATAACAAAGTTGTTTTGGCTGATGACGAGAATATTTTTACAGATACTCTTGTTGCAAATAACATTAATAATATGGCAGTTGAACGCTTTGAAGCAGGACAGGAATATATCGCAAAAATCAGATATTCAGATCCTGGCAGCAAGTGCATCGTAGAATATGTTGATGATGAAAGAATAAAGCTGGCCTTTCCTGAAAAGGTAAGAGCGGTAACACCGGGACAGGCTGTTGTTTTGTATGATGGAGATAATGTCGCAGGCGGAGCTACGATTCTTAGCTAGCGGACTACAGGATAATTATGGTATGCGATAATAAAATTATAAGAAAAGCTAATTTAGATGAAATTGAAAAAATATATAACGATCTTATACTTGAAAATTTCCCTAAGAATGAGATCAAGCCTCTGAAGAACATAATAAATATGTTCAAAGATGGATGTTATTTTGTTTTAGTCTGCGTTATAGATGACTGCCTTGCTGGTGCGGCTTTAGTTGCATCTTACAAAGAAGGTGAGTCATATTTGCTGGATTATCTTGTTGTAGATTCAAAATATAGAAATATGCAAATTGGTTCAACTCTTCTTAATTCCGTGGTGGAAGAGTATACTTTGGGCAAGCTTCTTTTGATTGAAACGGAGACGATTCGTTCTGCAAAAAATGATGCGCAGATAAAACAAAGAAATAAAAGAAACTCATTTTACAGCCGATCAAACTGTAAAATGAGCGATATCATTACTAATATATTTGGTGCTGAGTATAATATTTGGTACGTGAATTTAACAAATCAGGATTTATTGGATGAGCTACAAAAACTTTATCATTATATGGTGCCTGATTCAATGTACGAGAAGAATGTTATTATTCCCTTATAACGCATAAAGCTCTGGGATACGGTTTTTGAATACGACATATTCACTATATCCGCATTCGAGCAAAATCTCAGGTAAAATATCAAATTTGGCTGCTATATGCTCAGGCTTATGTGCGTCAGCACCAATGGTAATAAGCTGACCTCCCAGCTCTTTATATCTTCTTAAAATAACAGGAGATGGGTTCGGCTGTTCCAGACCATTTCTATATGAACCAGTATTTACTTCCAACGCGATTTCATTTCTTATTAATTCCTGTAATATTTCATCAACAATATCACTATAATCATAATAAGTATCCATGGTGCTGGCTTCTTTGCAGTACCTGAAAATATAATCTAAATGACCAAGAGCATCAAAATCTGGAGCTAGCTTTATATTTTCAAGCACTGTTTCGTAGTATCTTTGGTACATTTCTATAGGATTTTTGCCTGACCAGAATTCTTTGTAGTAAGGGTCTTTTTTATCAACTAAATGTATAGATCCAATTATATAATCAAAATTAGCCTCGTTCATTATTTTCAGATTTTCGTCAGCAATTTGACTCTGAAGACCGATTTCAATTCCAGTAAGAACCTGAAAAGAACTGCTTGAGGCTTCATTTGCAATTTGTCTCATTTCTTTTAAATAGTTTGGTATATCAAGAAGAAACATATCTTTTTCTTCATCTGCGTAGTCAAGGTCTAAGTGATCAGTGAAGGTGATTCCAGATAAGCCGATATTTTTAGCCTCTTTTATCATATTTAGTGGTGGAATTTTGCAGTCACCAGAAAAAGA
Organism: Lachnospiraceae bacterium; assembly: GCA_045628025.1. Classification (GTDB taxonomy): domain Bacteria; phylum Bacillota; class Clostridia; order Lachnospirales; family Lachnospiraceae; genus Pseudobutyrivibrio. The sequence goes on from JAZQOU010000012.1 coordinate 21,108, forward strand.
AGAGTGCATATGATTGTCCCAAAGAAGCTGATTGGTCATAGTATATTACCTCCATATGATGTGGATTTTATATGATGCCATATAAGCATGGCGGCGGTTGATTTATGCCACAATTATAGGCACACAATTTTGTATAATTCAAGAGGTGTGTGATAAGAATGAAATAATTATGTTAAAAAAATGTCAAACTTTCCAAAAACACTTGAAATTAGTAATTGTTTTGTATAGAATACAATTTGCACGGGAAACTGTGTATAAATGTTTATATTCTTTAGGAGGAATTTAAAATGGCAGTAAAAGTAGCAATTAACGGTTTTGGTCGTATCGGTCGTCTTGCTTTCCGTCAGATGTTCGTTGCAGAAGGTTACGAAGTAGTAGCTATCAACGATTTAACAAGCCCTTCAATGCTTGCTCATCTTCTTAAGTATGACACAGCTCAGGGTTCATTCTGTGGTAAGATCGGTGAGAATCTTCACTCAGTAGAGGCTGATGATGAGGCTGGTACAATCACAGTTGATGGTAAGACATTAAAGATTTATAAAGAGCCAGATGCAAACAATTGCCCATGGGGTGAGATTGGTGTAGACGTAGTTCTTGAGTGCTCTGGTTTCTATACATCAAAGGATAAGGCACAGGCTCACATCAATGCTGGTGCTAAGAAGGTAGTTATTTCAGCTCCTGCTGGAAATGACCTTCCTACAATCGTTTACAACGTAAACCACACAACACTTACACCAGATGACAAGATTATCTCAGCAGCTTCATGTACAACAAACTGTCTTGCACCAATGGCTAAGGCTCTTAACGACCTTGCTGGTATCAAGTCAGGTATCATGAGCACAATTCATGCTTACACAGGTGATCAGATGATCCTTGATGGTCCTCAGAGAAAGGGTGACCTTAGAAGATCAAGAGCTGGTGCTGTTAATATCGTTCCTAACTCAACAGGTGCTGCTAAGGCTATCGGTCTTGTTATCCCAGAGCTTAACGGAAAGCTCATCGGTTCTGCACAGCGTGTACCAACTCCAACAGGTTCAACAACAATCCTTGTTGCAACAGTTGAGAAGTCAGTTACTAAGGAAGAAATCAACGCAGCTATGAAGGCAGCAGCTACAGAATCATTCGGATACAACGAAGAAGAAATCGTTTCTTCAGATATCGTTGGATCAACATATGCTTCAATCTTTGATGCAACACAGACAATGGTTGGTGAAGATAACC
>JAZQOU010000013.1:0-2591 GCA_045628025.1 Lachnospiraceae bacterium
TGAATTTACAATTTATGATAAAGTCGAATAATATGACAATTAGGAGGAGTTATGAGAAAAAATAGGATAGCAATTATGCTACTTGCAGCTTCAATGATGCTTCCTCTCGTGGGATGTTCAGCTTACAATTCGGAGAAGGCAAAGGTTAAAAAGGCATTGATCTCAATGGACTTCGAAGAAGAGGATGAAGATTATCTTCTCGATGTTATTGAGGAAGACGAGGATGAAATTGATCCATTCTTTGCTGAGTCATCAGACAAGAAGGCTTTCAAGAACTTCCTCGACGATGAATACGAAGATGTCTCACACAAGGATATTAAGAATATCTTCACAGGTGTGAACAAGATTGATAACGATGGTAATACAAACGAATTCGCAGTATATGTAGTTGAATTTAACGACAAGGACATCTGTGCTGATTACTACGACGAGACTATAGATCAATTCGACGAGATGCTTGATGATTTCGATGACCAGTTTGGCTACTTAGAGGATCAGACAGATACTTACGTTGTAGATAGCGAAGAGGGTGACAACCGTTATTCTATCTTCATTCACGTTGAATATGAAGGAGAAGAAGTATTCCTCATTGCTGACATCTGGGTTAAGAATAATGTTGCAGTTTGTATAGTAGGTGACGTAATTGGCGAGAAGAGCTCTAAGCCTTGCAAGGAAATCAAGGGCAATATCGAAGATTTCTATGCTTCACTTAAGATGGATTCACCACAGGATCTTATTGAGTAAGACATAAACTACTGATAACAAAATGAGACAGTCCCGAAAATCGAGGCTGTCTCTTATTTTTGGCTCTTCACGTTTTTTGTGGGATTAACAAGAACTTAGCCGGCAGAGAAATATAACGAACAAGAGTAAAAAAGTAGTCATCGTTGCGGTAACCATAACCAATGCGCTTGGCTACTTTTATTTTGTTGTTAAGACCTTCAAGCTTGCCTGTGCTTATTTGATGTCTAGAATGTGAGATTAGTCCTTCAAGGCGTTTCTCCTTTAAATTAGCGAACCTGATTAGTGGTTCAATCTCACTTGCCTTGGCAGCTTCGAACCAATCTATCCAACGTTGTCTTGCTGTATCTGGATCTGTTAGTTCAAACAGTCGGCACATTTCTTCTTTCATTGCATAACAAACAGCCAAGTCATTGTGTTCTTCAAGGATGGTCTCAAGAGCAGATTTCTTATTTTCTTTAAGGTTGTTGCTGTTTGTAAGAATAGACCATCTGGAATTCTTAATAGAACTGTATTTCTTGCGTTCTTCTTTATATTCTTGCCTAAGTTTTCTTCTTATATCAGGGTCATCTTCGTCTGCTAATATTTCTTTAATATCAGATGCAGTCTCTTTGTGTTTTCTTGCTTCGTTAAGTCTTACAACACCAAGTACTTCTTTACCAAACTGAGCCTGCATATGGTATCTGTCGTAGACTATTTCTACATCAGGCATATACTCTTCAACAAGTTTGTTGTAAGAAGCATTCATGTCCATTGCAAATGCTTTTACTTCGCTTAAGAAATCCATATCGTATTCAAGGAAGAACTTTCTGAAATCTTCAGTTGCTCTGCCTTTACCAACCCATAGAACATCACCTAATTGTAAGTCCATTACGCAGGTTGCATATGTATGTCCCTTATGGATTGCAAACTCATCTACTGCAAGATATGTAGGCTTATATCCTTGTTCCTTTAAATACTTGATTCTACTTTCTAATGTATCTTCCATTACTGATGTATGGATTCTTCTGATGGTATCCCAATGGATTCCAGTTATCCCTGATATTGCGCTTATTGTTAATCCACAAGCTAGAAATGATTTTATCCACTGTGCTGCTCTTGTTGTTATTCTTGTTTCTGGTTCTTTAAAACTAATCTCTTCGTTGAATACTCTATGACATTTAATACATTTGTACTTATGGTAACTGACTTCTATCTCCTGAGGCTGACCATACCAAATTGGAATATCTTTAAGAACAGTGGTGTAGTTATCGTGGACAGTTACTGAATTGGATCCGCAATAAATACAGCATACATCTTGAGTTTTCTGGTTACTTTTAAATTTAAATCTTATTTTATTTGCTGTTCTTTCTAATTTATTGCAAATATACTGTTGGCATGTGATAGAAATCTGTGTATTATTCAAGTCTAGGAGCATATAGATTCTTTCTTACTGTTATATTTTTGGTCGAATAAAACAATAAGATTCTATTGCTCCTTTTTCAATTAGTTTTTTACTTATACCCACAAATTCCGTGATGAACCGAAAAGTTCAGATATTCTGTTAGCGCAAACGAAGAATATTATGTGATTCTTATGAATACCAAGCTATCTGAAAATGAAGATCCATTTGGTATGAAAGTGTATTCGATAAAAGAAAAAACAGTTAAAAAGATTGATGTATGATTTCAGTTGCTCCATTCTTTTTTATAGACAACAAATTTTTTGGCTCTTCACAAAAAGCTTGGGAATTAAAAATTTGAAAAAGGAGCATAAAAGTCCTAAAGTTTAAGCTGCGAAACACAAACAAAGGACTAACTAATATGCTCCTCGACATCAATAATACTCAGTTTAGTATCACTTGCCAACAG
>JAZQOU010000014.1:0-17492 GCA_045628025.1 Lachnospiraceae bacterium
TTCATTTGGCCATTATTTATGCTTGGTCCAGCGATTGGAGCAGCTTTATATACGATTCCTTTATTGTTTATTAATTATCCAAATTCATTAAAGGAACAAGTAATTAGTGATTTGAAAGTTCGCCGTGCCGAAAAAGCAAAAAATTTTGACTAGACTTAGCCTTATTGATTTGAAATTTGACACTTCACATAGATGGTGTTAGTATATAAGTACAAAAAAGGTGCTACCGCGATGACGGTCGCCTGATCAAATTATGAGTTAAAAAATAACCGTTAGTTTGCAGACAGGCGGTTATTTTTTTGTGGTCTTGTTGCTATTAGAACCAATTGCATAGCCAAGACCAAAAGAGGTTAAGCAGAGACTAAGCACTGCAATCAAGTCAACAATTGTTAGCATAAGATGAGCCCTCCTTTCCATCAGATTCCCATAGGGTTTCTATGTAATCGGAGCTAGAACTCTCCGCAAAAAGCGAACCGCCATCAACACGTCAATGTGAGATTAAATTAAGAAATTTGCATTGACATATTTGTAAATTTCGATATAAAATAAACAAAAGCAAGTGATTGCTTTTGCGGTTTCCTTGCCGCGCAAAAATGGGAACTTTATCAGATGGGAGCCTTACCATATAAAACAAATAGGAGCTTTATCAGATGGGAGCCTTACCATATAAAACAAATAGGAACTATATGAGACGGGAGCCCTACCGAGCGAAAAGGATATAATTGCTGTGCTACGTGTCGTGCGTAGCACAGTTTTTTATTATAATGACTAATGAGACTTAAGTATTACAAAGGAAAGGGAGAAGAGAAAATGCTTTCATTTACAAGTGATTATATTGCAGGTGCGCATCCTGCAGTTTTGCAGAGATTAATTGATACAAATTTGGAGTCGACATCAGGCTATGGTACAGACGAGTATACAGCCATGGCAAAGGATAAAATCAAGGCTGCATGTGGGCTTGATAATGCAGATGTTTATTTTTTGGTAGGTGGTACTCAGACTAATCAAATAGTAATTGATACTATGTTAAAGCAGTATGAAGGCGTGATTGCAGCACAGACTGGTCATGTGGCCTGTCATGAGGCTGGTGCTATTGAGTATTCGAGACATAAGGTTTTGACAGTGCCTCAGGAAAATGGAAAGCTTAAAGCTTCTGATGTAAGAGAGTTGATTGAGACATTTTATAGCGATGAAAGCTATGAGCATATGGTTTTCCCTGGTATGACATATATTTCATATCCAACAGAGTACGGAACCCTTTATTCAAAGCAGGAAATTACTGATATTTATGCTGTTTGTAAGGAGTACAATATTCCTCTCTTTATTGATGGAGCCAGACTTGGCTATGGCCTTATGAGTGATGAGTGCGACCTCACACTTCAGGAGCTGGCACAGCTTTGTGACGTATTTTATATAGGCGGAACAAAGGTGGGTGCACTCTTTGGTGAGGCTATTGTATTTACTCATGACAATATGCCAAAGCATTTTATTACTATGGTAAAGCAGCATGGAGCTCTTCTTGCAAAGGGAAGACTTCTTGGCGTTCAGTTTGATGCATTGTTTACAGATGATTTGTATTTTGAAATCGGAAAGCATGCAATAGATCTGGCAAAGAGAATGAAGCAGATGTTTGTTGAACGTGGATATGAGCTGTTTATTGATTCTCCAACCAATCAGCAGTTTTTTATTATGGATGATGCGACTGTTGAAAAGCTTCGCGAGAATGTAGCATTTGAGGTGTGGGAAAAGTACGATAAGACGCGTACAGTTGTCAGATTTGTAACTAGCTGGTCAACAACCAGTGAGGATATTGATAGGTTAGAGCAGCTAATATAACTGTTAAGGGATTCAATCCCCTTCCCAGTTATAGCTTTCAGCGCAAAGCACGCTAAGAGACATGCTTGAATAGGATTAAATGCAAGGCAGTTGATTACAGAGACATTAAAAAGCAATACGGCAAAATCGTTATAAAACGTAAGTACATTACCAAATGAGTGAGGATACAAGGGCAAGTCAATATATATCCGTCCGCAACTTAGTAGAGTTTATGCTGAGGAACGGAGACATAGATGAGGGCGATGGCAGCATGGACCCTTTTGAAGCTATGCAGGCAGGTAGCAGGATTCACAAGAAAATCCAAAAGTCGATGGGTCCAGATTATCATGCCGAGGTGGGATTGAAAACGGCTATAACCTTTGATGATTACGATCTTTTTATAGAAGGCCGTGCTGATGGCATTTATTATGAAGTATCCGATGACGGAAGCTATGAAAACATCCTTATTGATGAAATAAAGGGCATTAATGCCGACGTTATGACGTTGGAAACGCCTAGGGTAGAGCACTGGGCGCAGGCCATGTGCTATGCGTATATGTTTATTAGAGAGTATATCGCGCCTGGCCTTACAGTTCAGCTGACCTACGTCAATCTTGAAACCGAAGAAATAAAGCGATTTTCAGAAAAGCTGGATTTTGCAGCTGTAGAAGACTGGTTCCTTGCTTTGATACGCGATTATCAGAGGTGGTCTGACTACAATTATTATCACAAGCTGCATCGAAACGAGTCTATTACACCACTGGCATTTCCATTTGAATACAGGCCTGGTCAGGATGGCTTGGTGAAGGATGTTTATCGCAGTATCAATAGGAAGAAAACACTTTTTATTCAGGCACCGACTGGAACTGGAAAAACTATTTCAACGGTTTATCCGGCAGTAATGTCCATGGGACAGGGGCTGTGTGAAAAGATTTTTTATCTTACGGCAAAGACAGCTACAGCAGGTGTTGCAATGGACACCTTTAGGCTGCTTTCGAATAATGGATATATGGGAAAAACAGTGGCGCTTACAGCAAAGGATAAGGTGTGCCCATTGGAGGAACGCGCCTGCAATCCCAATGACTGCGAGCGTGCAAGGGGGCATTATGACAGGATAAATGACGCCTTGTTTGATATTATTTCAAATGAGGATTGTATTGGAAGAGAGGTCATAGAGGAGTACGCAGCAAGGCATAAGGTCTGTCCGTTTGAGCTTTCGTTAGACGTTTCACTCTTTGTCGACAATATAATATGTGACTACAATTATGTTTTTGATCCAAATGTTTATCTGAAGCGTTTCTTTGATTCAGGCAAGAAATCAGACATGGTATTTTTGGTGGACGAGGCTCACAATATGGTCGACAGAGCCAGAGAAATGTACTCCTGCACTCTGGTAAAAGAGGATTTTTTGTACATTAAAAAGGTAATGAGCCACTACAGCAAGAAGCTGGCAAACGCTTGTGAAAAATGTAACAAGATTCTTTTGGAATACAAAAGAAAATGTACGGGAAATTATCTGCTTGTAGACGAGCTTGATCTTCTGTGGAATTATACATTAAATATTCAAAGCTATTTTGAAGCTTTGTTTGCAAAGAAAATTAAGTTTGGGAACGACCAGGATATCTGCCTTGACTTTTATTTTGCAATCAGAGATTTTAATAATCTGATGGTGGGCGTTGATAGTGACCACTACAGGATTTACTGTGAATTTGACGAAGAAAAGCATTTTTGTCTGCACCTGTTTTGCATAGACCCATCCGAATGTCTGCAAAAGAGAATTGATTATGCAAGAGCCTGCGTTTATTTTTCAGCGACTCTGCTTCCAATCAATTATTATAAGAGCCTTTTGTCGGAAGGCGAGGTTTATGCAATATATGCTGACTCTGTTTTCGATACGAAAAAACGAGCTCTATTGATAGCAAACGATGTGACCAGCAAGTATACAAGAAGGTCGCAAAGCGAGTACGACAAATTTGCGGATTATATTAGAAAAATAACAGAGGCAAAGCCAGGAAACTATATGGTGTTTGGACCTTCATACAAGTTTATAGAAGAGGTCTATGCCAGCTTTGTTTTTTCTGAACATAGACAAGGCACTGCCAGCTTGCCATTGGTTATCATTCAAAAGCCGGGCATGAGCGAGGAGGAACGCGAGGAATTCCTTGGAATGTTCGAAAATGATGAAGCCCAAAATCATATGGCAACACCAGGTGCTGATGAAGCCCAAAATCATATAGCTACACCGGACGCTGCTGCAACCCGGGTCACCGCATCAGTCCAATCCAACACCGCATCAGTCCAATCCGACATCGCATCAGCCCAGGCCAGTACCCTAATAGCTTTTTGCACTTTGGGCGGTATTTTTTCAGAGGGAATTGATCTGATAGGAGATAAGCTGATTGGCTCCATTATTTTAGGCGCTGGCCTGCCGCAGATGGGAAATGAGCGAAACATAATGCAGGCATTTTTTGATGATACGGGTAAAAACGGATTTGAATACGCGTATCTTTATCCAGGCATGAATAAGGTAATTCAGGCAGCGGGAAGGCTGATAAGAACATCTGATGACGTGGGAGTTATGGCTCTTTTGGATGAAAGATTTATGCAGCAGTCGTATAAAAAGTGCTTTCCAAAGGAATGGGATGACTATGAAAAGGTGGGTTTAAATGATATTTCGTTAAAATTAACAAAATTTTGGTCTGAAATCGATTGAAAAATTACTAGGTGAAACAGTGGGTCTGTGATATACTCTATAACAATAGGGGAATTCTAGGCCTACTGTTTTTTTGTGTGCCCAAATATGAATTCCAACACACACATTTTATTCAAATTTGAGCCATTTTATTTGACTATGGAGGTTTAAAGTGGGAGCGGTAAAAAGAGTATATGTTGAAAAAAAACCACAGTTTGCTGTTGCAGCAAAGTCGCTTAAGTCTGAAATTACCAGCTATTTAGGTATTAAGACTGTTACAGGCGTTAGGGTTTTGATTCGTTATGATGTTGAAAATGTTTCAGATGATACTTACAAAAAGGCTGTAAAGACAGTTTTTAGTGAGCCACCGGTTGATGATGTTTATGAAGAGAGCTTCGATTCTACTGGCTCTGTTTTTTCAGTTGAATTTTTGCCTGGTCAGTTCGATCAAAGAGCAGATTCAGCGGTTCAGTGCCTAAAGCTTTTGAATGAGAATGAGGATCCAACCATTCATACAGCTACTACTTATGTTATTGAGGGTAGTATTTCAGCAGATGAATTTGATGCTATTAAAAAGCATTGTATTAATCCAGTTGATTCTAGAGAAACATCAGAGGTTAAGCCAGAGACTTTGACAGATGTGTTTGATGATCCAGCTGATGTTTTAAGCTTCGATGGCTTTTGTTCTATGCCAGAAGCCGAATTAAAGAGCCTCTATGATTCTTTGAATCTTGCTATGACCTTCAAGGACTTTTTACATATTCAGAATTATTTCAATTCAGATGAGCACCGTGATCCAACTGTGACTGAGATTCGTGTTCTAGACACATATTGGTCTGATCACTGCCGTCATACAACTTTCTCTACAGAGCTTAAAAATGTTACATTTGATGAGGGATATTACGCAGCTCCTATTAAGGCTGCATACGAGGATTACCTCGACAATTTCAGAGTTTTATACAAGGATAGAAATGATAAGTACGTTTGCCTGATGGATATTGCCCTGCTTGCAATGAAGAGATTAAAGGCAGATGGACTTCTTGCAGACCAGGAAGAGTCAGATGAGATTAATGCCTGCTCGATTGTTGTACCAGTTGAGGTAGATGGCGTAGAAGAGGAGTGGCTTGTTAATTTCAAGAACGAGACACACAATCATCCTACAGAAATCGAGCCATTTGGTGGCGCTGCCACATGTCTTGGCGGTGCGATAAGAGATCCACTTTCAGGTCGTACATATGTATATCAGGCTATGCGTGTTACTGGTGCAGCAGATCCTACAGTATCAGTAAAGGATACAATGGAGGGTAAGCTTCCACAGAAGAAGCTGGTTAGAGAAGCTGCTCATGGATACAGCTCATATGGTAATCAGATTGGTCTTGCTACAGGCTATGTAAAGGAGATTTATCATCCAAATTATGTTGCAAAGCGTATGGAGATTGGTGCTGTAATGGGTGCTGCTCCAAGACGTGCAGTTCAAAGACTGAATTCTGACCCAGGTGACAGAATTATTCTTTTAGGTGGTAGAACTGGTCGTGATGGTATCGGTGGAGCTACAGGTTCATCAAAGGCACATAATACTGCATCAACTGCTGTATGTGGCGCAGAGGTTCAAAAGGGTAATCCACCTACAGAAAGAAAGATTCAAAGACTTTTCAGACGTGAAGAGGTTTCATATATTATCAAGAAGTGTAACGACTTTGGTGCAGGTGGTGTTTCCGTTGCAATCGGTGAGCTTGCTCCAGGTCTTATTGTTAATCTTGATTTAGTGCCAAAGAAGTATGCAGGTCTTGATGGAACAGAGCTTGCTATCTCGGAGTCACAGGAGAGAATGGCTGTAGTTGTTGATCCTAAGGATGTAGATCAGTTCCTTGCCTATGCTGCAGAGGAAAATCTAGAGGCTATTGAGGTGGCAATTGTTACAAAAGAGCCTAGACTTGTCCTTAAGTGGAGAGACAAGGAGATTGTTAATCTTTCACGTGCATTCCTTGATACAAACGGAGCTCATCAGGAGACAAATGTACATGTAGAGGTACCTTCTAAGGAAGATACATTCCTTGGAAAGATAGCTATAAATGAGGTTGCAGATGCTGCAGAATGTGATGATATGCCACGTGCAATGTTTGCTTCTTTAAAAGATCTTAATGTTTGTTCGCAGAAGGGTCTTGTTGAGATGTTCGATGGTTCAATCGGTGCATCTTCAGTGTTTATGCCTTATGGTGGTAAAACACAGCTTACAGAGACACAGACTATGGTAGCAAAGCTTCCTGTATTAAAGGGCAAATGCGATACAGTAACAATGATGTCTTATGGCTTCAATCCATATCTTTCAAGCTGGAGCCCATATCACGGAGCAAGCTACGCTGTAATTGAATCACTTGCAAGAATTGTTGCATCAGGTGGTGATTACAGCAAGGTTAGATTTACATTCCAGGAGTACTTTAGAAGAATGTCTGAGGAGCCATCCAGATGGAGCCAGCCTTTTGCAGCACTTCTTGGTGCTTATGAGGCTCAGATAAAATTAGGCCTTCCTTCAATTGGTGGTAAGGATTCAATGTCTGGTACATTTAATGAAATAGATGTTCCACCTACACTTGTTTCCTTTGCTGTTGACTGTGCTAAGGAAGCAGAGATTATTACACCAGAACTCAAGCAGGCAGGAAATGCCTTAGTACATTTCAAGGCATACAGAGACAGCTATGATCTTCCAGATTATGAGCAGATAAAGACAATGTACGCTACTATTCATAAGCTCATTATTAGTGGAGCAATCGTTTCAGCATATGCTATTGATGGCTATGGCGTAGGTGTTGCTGCTGCGAAGATGTCATTTGGTAACAAGCTCGGTGTACATTTTAATGATGATGTTAGAGTTGACAGACTTTTCAGGGAAGGCTTTGGTAATATTATTGCTGAAATTCCTGCAGATAAGCTTGATACAGTAATTGCTGCATTTGATGATATTAACTACGAAGATGCTTTGTACATTCTTGGCGAGGTTACAGCTGAGCCAACTATTACATATAAGGATCAGTCAGTTTCAATAGATGAAGCAATAGCTGCCTGGTGTGCACCACTTGAAAAGGTATTCCCAACAAGAAGCCATGAGGATACAGCAGCTGTTGATATGCCTCTTTACGAGTCAAAGAGTGTATATGTATGCAAGAATAAGATTGCTAAGCCAACAGTATTTATCCCAGTATTCCCTGGTACAAACTGTGAGTACGATTCAGCAAGAGCTTTTGAAAAGGCTGGCGCAAATACAATAGTAAAGGTATTTAAGAACATGTCAGCTGCTGACATTAGAGACTCAGTTGATGAGTTTAGCGCAGCAATCAAGCAGTCACAGATGATTATGTTCCCAGGCGGTTTCTCAGCTGGTGATGAGCCAGAGGGCTCTGCAAAGTTCTTTGCAACAGCATTTAGAAATGAAAAGATGAAGGAAGCCGTTATGGACCTTCTAAATAATAGAGATGGTCTTGCACTTGGTATCTGTAATGGTTTCCAGGCTCTTATCAAGCTTGGACTCGTACCATACGGTGAGATTCACACACAGAAGGAGGATTCTCCTACACTTACCTACAATACAATAGGTAGACATATTTCAAAGATGGCTTATACCAAGGTTGTTAGTAACAAGTCACCATGGCTTGCCAATGCAGAACTTGGTGGAGTATATACATGTCCAGCCAGCCATGGCGAGGGCAGATTCGTAGCACCTGATGAGTGGATTAAAAAGCTTATCGAGAATGGTCAGGTCGCTACAGTTTACTCGGATAATGACGGCAATGTTTCTATGGATGAAGAGTACAATATCAACGGCTCTTACTCAGCTATTGAAGGTATTACCAGCCCAGATGGTCGTGTCTTTGGCAAGATGGCTCATGCAGAGAGAATCGGTGATGGCGTAGCTGTTAACATCTATGGAAATCAGGATATGAGCCTGTTCAAGTCCGGAGTGGAATATTTTAAATAATTAATTGGAGACACCTATGAAAGCATTTTTGATTTTGGAAGATGGTACAGTATTTGAAGGCCAGAGTATTGGTTCTACCAGGGAAGTGATTTCTGAGATAGTATTCAATACTTCAATGACTGGCTACCTGGAGGTTTTGACTGACCCTAGTTATGCAGGTCAGGCTGTTGTAATGACATATCCTCTTATTGGAAATTATGGAATTACACCTGATATGGAATCAGGCAGACCTTGGGTAGATGGTTATATTGTCAGAGAACTGAGCCGTATTCCTAGCAACTTTAGATCTGAAGGAACTATTCAGGATTTCCTTGTAGAAAATGATATTCCTGGCATTCAGGGAATTGATACAAGAGAGCTGACTATTATTCTTCGTGAGAAGGGTACTATGAATGGTATGATTACCTGCAATGCAAATTATAATCTTGACGAGATTATTCCTCGCCTCAAGGCATATACTACAGGCGATGTTGTTAGCAAGGTAACATGCTCTGAGACAAAGCAGCTTGCTGGTAAGGGCAAGAAGGTGGCACTTATGGACTTTGGTGCCAAGAACAATATTGCAAAGTCATTAAATGACAGAGGCTGTGAGGTTACAATTTATCCTGCCGGTACTAAAGCAGAAGAAATTATCGCGGCAGCCCCAGATGGCATTATGCTATCAAATGGTCCTGGTGATCCAAAGGAATGTACCGAGATCATCAAGGAAATCAAAAAGCTTTACGATACAGATATTCCAATTTTTGCTATTTGCTTAGGTCATCAGCTTATGGCTCTTGCAAATGGTGCTGATACACACAAAATGAAATATGGTCACAGAGGTGGCAATCACCCTGTTAAGGACCTTGAGACAGGGCGCGTTTACATTTCATCACAGAATCATGGATATGTTGTAGATGTAGACAAGCTTGATCCTGCAGTAGCTGTTCCTGCATTTGTCAATGTAAATGACGGAACAAACGAGGGACTTAAATACACAGGAAAGAATATATTTACTGTTCAGTTCCATCCAGAGGCTTGCCCTGGACCACAGGACAGTGGATATTTGTTTGACAGATTTATCAACATGATGGGAGGAATGAACTAATGCCAAAGAATAATGACATCAAAAAAGTACTTGTTATTGGTTCTGGTCCTATCGTTATTGGACAGGCAGCAGAGTTTGACTACGCTGGAACACAGGCCTGCCGTTCTCTTAAGGAGGAGGGTGTAGAGGTTGTTCTTGTAAACAGCAATCCTGCTACTATCATGACAGACAAAGAAATAGCTGATGAGGTTTATATTGAGCCTCTTACAGCTGAAGTTTTAGAGCAGATTATTGCTAAGGAAAGACCAGATAGCGTTCTTCCTACACTTGGTGGACAGGCAGGTCTTAACCTTGGTATGGAACTGGCTGAAAAGGGTATCCTTGAAAAGTATAATGCAAAGCTCATTGGTACTACTCCAGAGACAATCTTTAGAGCTGAGGACAGACAGGCTTTCAAGGATACAATGGAAAAGATTGGCGAGCCTTGTGCAGCATCCCTTGTTGTAAATAACGTAGAGGATGGTATCAGATTCACTAATACAATTGGCTATCCAGTAGTTCTTCGTCCAGCCTTTACACTTGGAGGCTCAGGCGGTGGTATTGCAAATAATGAGACAGAGCTTGTTGAAATTTTAACAAATGGTCTTAGACTTTCGCGTGTACACGAGGTTCTTGTAGAGCGTTGTATCGCAGGCTGGAAGGAAATCGAGTACGAGGTAATGAGAGATGCAGCAGGCAACTGCATTACTGTTTGTAACATGGAAAATATCGACCCTGTTGGTGTTCATACAGGTGATTCAATAGTAGTTGCACCATCTCAGACAATTGGCGATAAGGAATATCAGATGCTTAGAACATCTGCCCTTAATATTATTTCTGAGCTTGGAATCACTGGTGGCTGTAACGTTCAGTATGCATTGAAGCCAGACAGCTTTGAGTACTGCGTAATCGAGGTTAACCCTAGAGTTTCTCGTTCATCAGCTCTTGCTTCAAAGGCTACAGGTTATCCTATAGCAAAGGTGGCAGCAAAGATTGCTCTTGGCTATACACTTGATGAGATTAAGAATGCAATCACAGGAAAGACCTACGCTTCCTTCGAGCCAATGCTTGATTACTGCGTAGTAAAGATTCCTCGTTTGCCATTTGATAAATTCATTACTGCACAAAGAAAGCTTACTACTCAGATGAAGGCTACCGGTGAGGTAATGAGTATCTGCACCAATTTCGAGGGTGCTTTAATGAAGGCAATCAGATCACTTGAGCAGCATGTTGATTCGCTCATGAGCTACGATTTTGATCAGCTTTCTAATGCTGAGCTCATGGATGCTCTTGAGGTAGTAGATGACAGACGTATCTACTGCATAGCTGAGGCACTTCGTCGTGGCATCGGATACAAGCTGATTCACGATGTTACAAAGATTGACAACTGGTTTATTGACAAGATTGCTCGCATTGTTGAGATGGAAGAGGCTCTTGCCACAAAGGAGCTTACAAAGGAGCTTTTAGCTGAGGCCAAGAGAATGGAATTCCCTGATACTGTTATTGCAAAGCTTACTGGAAAGACAGCAGATGAGGTTAAGCAGCTTCGCCGTGATTATGGTATTGAGGTTGGCTTTAAGATGGTTGATACCTGTGCAGCAGAGTTTGCTGCCAGCACACCATACTATTATTCAGTATACGGCAGCTCTAACGAGGCAATTGAGACAAAGCCAGAGAAGAAGGTTCTTGTTCTTGGTTCAGGTCCAATCCGTATCGGTCAGGGTATTGAGTTTGACTATTGTAGTGTTCATGCTACATGGGCATTCTCAAAGGAAGGCTATGAGACAATTATTGTAAATAACAATCCTGAAACTGTTTCTACTGACTTTGATATTGCTGATAAGCTTTATTTTGAGCCACTTACAGAAGAGGATGTAGAAAATATTGTTCGTTTTGAAAAGCCAGACGGAGCTGTTGTTCAGTTCGGTGGTCAGACAGCAATCAAGCTGACAGAGGCTCTTATGAGAATGGGAGTTCCAATTCTTGGAACAAAGGCTGAGGATGTAGATGCAGCTGAGGATAGAGAGCTCTTTGATAAGATTTTGGAACAGACACAGATTCCTCGTGCAGCTGGTGGAACAGTGTTTACAGCTGAGGAGGCAAAGGAGGTTGCACATCGTCTGGGCTATCCAGTACTTGTCCGTCCTTCATACGTTCTTGGTGGTCAGGGTATGCAGATTGCCTGGGATGACAGTGAGATAGAGCAGTTTATGGAGATTATCAATAGAATTGCTCAGGATCACCCAATCCTCGTAGATAAGTATTTGCAGGGTAAGGAAATCGAGGTTGATGCTGTTTGCGACGGCACAGACATCCTCATTCCTGGTATTATGGAGCATATTGAGCGTACTGGTGTTCACTCTGGTGACTCTATATCAGTATATCCAGCACATACAATTGGACCAGATGTAAAGGCTAAGATTACTGATTATACAAAGAGACTGGCTATGGCTCTTCATGTAAAGGGCATGATTAATATCCAGTTTATTGTTATGGGCGATGAAGTGTACGTAATTGAGGTTAATCCTCGTTCTTCTCGTACAGTTCCATATATTAGTAAGGTTACAGGTATTCCTATCGTTGACCTTGCAACAAAGGTTATTATAGGAAAGACTCTAAGAGAGCTTGGCTATGAGCCAGGACTTGCACCAGAGGCTGAGTACATAGCTATCAAGATGCCAGTATTCTCATTTGAAAAGCTAAGAGGTGCTGAGATTTCTCTTGGACCAGAGATGAAGTCTACTGGTGAATGTCTTGGTATAGCAAAGTCATTTGATGAGGCTCTTTACAAGGCGTTCCTTGGAGCAGGCGTTGTTCTTCCAAAGTACAAGCAGATGATTATGACTGTTAAGGATGCTGACAAGCCAGAGGCTCTTGAGGTTGCAAAGAGATTTGAAAAGCTTGGTTACAAGATTTATGCTACTCGTTCAACAGCCAAATTCCTTCAGGATGGCGGTGTTGACGCACTTCGTGTAAACAAGATTTCTCAGGAATCACCTAATGTAATGGACCTTATTTTAGGACACAAGATTGATGTGGTAATTGATACACCTACACAGGGACATGGAGATAAGACCCGTGACGGATTCCTTATTCGTAGAAATGCGATTGAAACAGGTGTGCACTGTATTACAGCAATGGATACAGCAAATGCACTTGCAACATCACTTGAGTCAGCTACAAGTGAATTTACTCTTGTAGATATTGCGACAGTTAAAAACATGTAAATAAGTTTCAAATAAACACCGAGACAGTGTATGCTGCCTCGGTGATTTATAATATATGGCAAATATGTTTTCTTTGGAATGTTGAGGGAAGCAGCATTCTATGAATATGAATGTTGAGGGAAGCAGCATTCTATAAATATAAAGTATACTAGGAGGAAGTTATATGGATTTTTCAGTTAATTCGCCTTTCCTTTATGGTTTGGCGGCGATTGTTGTTTGCTTTGTTTTGGCGCAGGCAACATTCTTTTTGGTCAGAGCCTATAAAAGAGGCATTGAAATCGGCATGGACAAGTCAGCACTTAAAAAGACAGTCGTGTCAACAGCTGTATTTACTATTGCACCAGCTATTTCTATTTTGCTAGGTGTAGTTACATTATCAAAGTTCCTTGGAATACCACTTCCATGGATACGAATGAGTGTTATTGGAGCTATTACTTACGAGCTTCCTGCTGCTACTTCTACGGCTAATGCGCTGGGTATTTCTCTTGCTGACACAATTACAGACCCAAAGACATATTCAGCTATTGCATGGGTTATGACATTGGGTATTATGCCAAGTATTGTTTTCCCTTCTATTCTGATGAAGAAGATAAAGGGAGGAATGGTAAAGATTTCAAACAAGGATAATAAATGGGGAGAAATATTTATGACATGCCTATTTATGGGTATGATTTCTGCCTTCCTTGGAATGGTGTTTGCAGATGTTAGAGACGGATTGTCAGGATTTATTCCTATTTTTGTTCTTTTAGTTTCTGCTCTTGTAATGGGAATCTGCGGAATTCTTGTTAAGAAGTGCAACATGAAATGGCTAGAAACATATGCGCTTGCATTTAGTATGCTGGGTGGAATGATTTTTGCATGTATTATTACACCAATAATAGGTTAGGAGGAAACAAAGATGGATTATATGACAAAAACTGACCGTTATGGAAAGATGTGGATATGGACAGCTGTTGTTGTTGTACTTATGGTACCAATTGCAATTTGCCTTCACTACAATGCATGGCCAGAGGCAAACTCTGTATTAAAAGGACTTTTGGGTGTAGCACCAATATATTGGACAGTAGGAATAATTGAGGTAATTACATATACACCAATGCTTGGAACAGGTGGAACTTATCTTGCATTTGTTACAGGTAATATTACAAATCTCAAGGCTCCATCGGCTATTAACGCAATGGAAAATGCAGGTGTAAAGGCGAACAGCGAAGAGGGTGAGGTTATCTCAACAATAGCTATTGCTACATGTTCTATAGTTACAACGATAATATTGGCTGTAGGCGTTATATTCCTGTCAGCACTCACACCTGTTTTGAATTCAGCAGTATTGGCACCAGCATTTGCGAATATTTTACCAGCACTTTTTGGTGGACTTGCTGTTGTATATATTAGTAAGAGTCCAAAGCTTGCTATAGCGCCGGTTGTATTTATGGTAATAATCTTTTTGGCTGTACCATCACTTTCAAGCAGTGTTGGAATCTTAGTTCCAGTAGGTGTTATTATTGCACTGATTGCTGGCAGAATGATGTATAAGAAGGGCTTGGTATAAATATGTTAGGAATGATAATTGGAGCAATTGTTGCAATTATTCTGATAATTGTTGCAATTGTAATCATAAGAACGCTGATGTTTGTTCCAAAGGAAATGCCTCAGGCAAATACAAAGGAAATAAACGTAGACAGGGAAAAGGTGGTTGCTGATATGGTTGCTGCCATTCAGTGCAAAACCGTTTCAAACAGAAATTTTGATCTGGAAGATAGAGAAGAATGGACAAAGTTTCAGAATCTATTGGTGGAAAGATTCCCACTTATAAATGAAAAGGCGAGTCTTGAACACATCGGAAGAACTGGACTTTTGTATCACCTTAAGGGAAAAAGTGCTGAAAAGCCTTCTGTATGCATGGCGCACTATGATGTAGTGCCGGTAGAAGAGGATGGCTGGACTAAGCCTGCGTTTGATGGTCTGATTGAAGACGATAAAATCTGGGGTAGAGGAACTCTCGATACAAAGAGCACATTGATTAGTTTGATGGAGGCTCTTGAGATGAAGCTGAAGGAAGGCTATGTACCAGAAAATGATCTTTACCTGTCATTTTCAGGTGAGGAGGAAATCGATGGTAATTCCTGTCCAGATATAGTTTCTTATTTGGAAGAACATGGAATAAAGCCAGAAATAGTCGTTGACGAAGGCGGAGCTGTTGTAGAAAACGTATTTCCGGGTGTAACCAAGGAGTGTGCGCTTATTGGTATCGGTGAAAAGGGTAGTGTAAATATGAATTTTACACTTGATTCCCAAGGTGGACATGCCTCTACACCACCAACACATACTATTTTAGGACAGCTTTCTCAGGCAGTTACAAATATTGAAAACAATCCATTTAAGAGACAGCTGACAAAGCCTGTTGCAGAAATGTATGACACTTTGGGACGTTATTCGACATTTGTATACAAGATGATTTTCGCAAACCTTTGGCTTTTTGCTCCTGTACTTGATATGATTTGCAAAAAATCAGGTGGTGAGTTAAATGCCATGATGCGTACAACTGTGGCTGTTACAAGAATGGAGGGCTCAAAGGCATATAATGTTCTGCCACCAAAGGCTTCATTTGGAATTAATATGAGACTGCTTGGTGATGATACTATTGAATCAGCAACAGAGTATTTAAAGAAGACAATCAATAATGACAAGATTTCTATAGAGCTGGTAAATGGTATGAATCCATCAATTTATTCAGATACATCATGTGAGTCTTGGGAAAAGCTTAAGGGGGCTATTCATGATACCTGGCCTGATGCAATCGTTTCACCATATTTGATGATGGCGTGCTCAGATTCCAGACATTATTGCAGAATCACAGATAAGGTTTATAGATTCTCCTGCATGAGATTGACAAAAGAGGAGCGTGGTATGATTCACGGTAATGATGAAAGAATACCTATAGATACGCTCATTACTACGGTACAGTTTTATTGCAGATTGCTAGATAGACTGTAAGGTAATTGCTGATTAAGACAGGCTGAAAAGCTACTGCTGATTAAGACAGGCTGAAAAGCTATTTTATATATTCATTTATAAAATCAAGCATTTGCTTATCATATTCTTCGGGCTGGACGCTGCGAGATCTGCAGTGGCCGGCCCCTTCTACTGTAAATAAGCGCTTTGGGGCTTTTTGCACAGCATAGAAATCATTAACCATATAAAATGGTACCAGCTCGTCAGCTGTTCCATGTATGTATAGTATAGGACGTGTGTTTTTCTTAGCTCCTTCAATAGGGTTTGAATCGAATAGGTCATAACCACCACGCATTAAAAGTGCAAGTCTTACAGTGTCTACAAAAACTGGTGGAAGGTGGAACCAGTCACCGCATTTTTCGTTCATCATTTCTCTTGTCGTAGTGTAGCCACAATCTGATATGGCGCAGACAACATTTGTAGGAATATCCTCACCAAGAATATAATTTACAGTGGCAGCACCCATTGATTGTCCCATAAGGACAAACCTTGCATCAGGGTGTTCTTTTATTATGAGATTTATCCAGTCAATACAGTCGAAATGGTCAGGAAGTGACATACCAATGTAGTCGCCCTGGCTTTGACCATGAGCTCTAAGATCAGGTAAAAAGCAGTTGTAGCCCTGCTCATAAAACCATATAGCATATGGATACATCTGTTCTTTTCTGCTAGTGTAGCCATGAATAATAAATGCCCATTTATCAGATGGTTCACTTTGCAAAAATTCCTGACCGACAAGTGTAAAACCATCAGAGGATTCCATTGTGAGAGTATTGCTACAGTCTTCAGGAAGAGAGTCTATAAACGCATTTATGGTAGCAGACTGCTTCTTTATGTAGGCTTCGGCCATTGAAGAAGTGCCGCCAATAGATTGATTGGATGTGTCTGTTGATTTGCTAAAATCAAATTGAGATGTAAATTTAGGATAAAGCGCAAAACTGCATACCAGGTCTGAAATCTGAGCAAATAGCACAAAGGCAACTACCAGAAGGCAGAGAGGTGTGTTAATTAGACGTTTTTTTCTGCCGAAAAGGCGGGTGGAAGATGTATTGGACGTTGCTGATTCACCAGGTGCGACTGATTCGACAGGTGCAGCGGATTCGCCAGGTGTAGCGGATGTGTTGTTAATTGAGGAGTAATTTGTGAAAAAAACAAACGCTGCGAAGTATATAATCGTAATTATAAGCAGTGCCATTGCAAACAGGACTCCGTTTTTTACACCTTCAGCCCAGGCAAAGGGAATAAAGAAGACGCACATTAAAATAGAGGCAGTTGGTAAGCTGCCCGTAATAAATAAAATAGCAGCTGCTGATACAATACATATAGCAGCAGCTGCTGGAAATCTTATTAACATCAGTATGCATATTGTGATAATAAATAGTATGTTTTTTTGTTTCATAGCGATTTCTTACTGTGTAATATTATTTCTTTTCTCCTTGCAATTCTGCTAATTGGCGGCGAAGTTCAGCATTCTCGCTTTTAATAGTGGCATTCTCACTTTTAATAGTGGCATATTCGCTTTTAATAGTGGCATTCTCACTTTTTATACTGGCAATTTCAGCATTCAATCGAGCTTCATGTCGCTCAGCTTCTTCTTTTTTAAACATAGCATATCGAATTTGATCATCAGTATTCTGGACAAAAATAGAATCTGCAACTTTTTCTAATGTGGTAGTGGTAGCAGCCATCTTTAAATCCTCCCATGTT
>JAZQOU010000015.1:0-82246 GCA_045628025.1 Lachnospiraceae bacterium
TTTTGCTTTTTCGGCACGGCGAACTTTCAAATCACTAATTACTTGTTCCTTTAATGAATTTGGATAATTAATAAACAATAAAGGAATCGTATATAAAGCTGCTCCAATCGCTGGACCAAGCATAAATAATGGCCAAATGAAGGTATTGAAACGGTCTGATAATTGTGCACCAGCTTCAATTGCCTGAGCATCGT
Source organism: Lachnospiraceae bacterium (assembly GCA_045628025.1). GTDB lineage: Bacteria > Bacillota > Clostridia > Lachnospirales > Lachnospiraceae > Pseudobutyrivibrio. Next base: position 195 of record JAZQOU010000015.1, read on the forward strand.
ATGCCAACCATGTTAGTAAAGCACCAGCAATAACGGTATTTAAGGCATTAGAAATCTTATCGCAGAATGTCTGTGCCGCAAAAGTAATCGCTTCGGCACGCTTGCCAGTCTTCCACTCCATATAGTCAATGGAATCACCCCATAGAGCTGTTCGTGCAATACCAAATAAATTACTTGGGAAGCTGCCCAAACCAAAGACAATCATTGAAATCCAAATTCTGTTGCCTTCGAATCCAATAAAGAAGGCAATTACTCTAAAAATAACTGTTACGACATTCGCCATAATAAGGACATTTTTCATACCACCAATCTTATGTGCAATCTTATCCGCGAAGAACATTGTAATTCCGGAAAAGAAATAAGAAACAGCATAAAAAATCGTCATTACTGTCAAACCACCTATTTCATTACCAAATAATGTTGCAGAAACCTTATGCTGGAAGAAATAAGCAGCTGGTACTGTTAGCGACAAACCATTCAGAATATTTCCCAATAAAACTAACATTACAATTTTGTTTTTAAAAAGCATTCCTAAATTATCTTTAAAGCTTTCCGTAACTGTCGATTCATCATCAGTGATTCTTTCTTTCGCACTACTTGAAAGAATCGAAAGTATCATACCACCCAAACCAAAGATGACTGCTCCACCAAAATATATTGTTTTTAAAGGCACACCATTTGATTTTAAAGAATCCATAACGATCGGGAAAATACCCAAGAAACTAAAACCAATGGTTGCCATAATACGTCCCCATTTAGATAACTTATCACGCTCATCAGGAACATCCGTCATAACGGAAGTCATACTCCACATAGAAATATCTTGAACCGTGAAAATGGCATCATATAACAAATATAATATTAAAACGTAAATAGCTTTTGGCATATCACCATGAAAGCCCCAATCGGTAAACAAAAGAACAATAATAATTCCGACTGCAATTGGTGTAAACCGTAAAAACGGACGGAATTTCTCGCCATTTTTAAACTTGTGATGGTCGATTAATGTTCCCATTAACGGATCATTAATTGAATCCCATACACGTGCAATTCCTAAAACTGTACCAATGACTACACCATTAATATATAGAACATCCGTACAAAAGATAAAGAACCAGTTCATCATCAGAGCGCATGATAAATTTTGTCCAAAGACACCAAAGCTCCATTTCCATGCCTCGACTTTATCAACTTGGCCTTCCTTTACAAATTTTTTTCCTTCCATAGTTAAAAATCCCCACCTTTTTCATTGCGGCATAATGCCATAAATGATAATAACATACTGCTATTCCTGCGTCTACTCTCCCACCTGCCAGGGGTCCCTGCCTAATTAGGTTGGACCTGGGGCTTTCGACCAGCCCAAAACTATAGTATCACAATTACTTATGTTCAACCACAAGATCCTACGAATGAAGAGAAACAGGTAACACCACATAAAAAAATCGCGTAAACCCTTGAATTTACGCGATTTTTAGTGGACTAGACGGGAGTCGAACCCGTGTCCGAAATAAGATCCCCGACTCTTCTACGAGTGTAGTTTATTATCATACATTCCCTCAATAGATAAGGAACAAACACCTTTTCTACCTTAGTAGCTTCATAATACGCCCACGCACCTCAAAGCTTTGGCACGGTCGTTTCCTACATGGATGAAGTCTGCACCCCTAAGTGTAGGTGCTTAGGACAGACTAGAGCCAAATTAGGCTGCTAATGCTACTCTATCGTTAGCGTTTAATTTTAATTTTGCCGTTTAACGCACCGCATGCGACTCGCTTCTTTCGCTTCAGTTACCCCGTCGAAACCTTAACTAGCCCATATTCAATTATGTTCAATACTTGTATCAAACATCTATTAGTATAATTAAATACACTAAAAATGCAATAAACCTCTGGTTTATATTTTTTCTAGCCCTTTATAACCAAGCACTACGCCTTTATCGCCCAGCGCAGCTTTGTAGACCTGGCTCTGCCATTTGCTCTGCATTCCTCTGCTGAAGGCCTGATAACATCCTTTGAAACTTCTGAATAAATGCCTGCTGCCTGAAAAGCCTTAAAGGACTTCTTCACCAATCTGTCCTCGCCAGAATGGAATGTAAGTATTGCTACCCTGCCACCTTCAGCCAGAATATCAGGAAGTCTGTCCAAAAAATCATATAACACTTCAAATTCACTATTAACATCTATACGCAAGGCCTGGAATGTACGCTGACAAGACTTTTTTATTGCCTGCTCTTTTTCATCCTTAGGCACCTTCCAAAGCGCATCCTCTATTGCTTTTCTAAGGGCAGTTGTCGTATCAAGTGGATTGCCCTTTCTCATCTCTGAAAATACCTTGGCAGCAATTTCCTTAGCATAGGGTTCATCAGAATTTTCTATCAGCATTCCAACAAATTCTTCCTCTGTAATACTATGTAATCTCTCTGCCGCAGACTCTCCTTTAGTTGGATCCATTCTTAGGTCAAGAGGCCCATCAATTTTGTATGAAAAGCCACGAGCAGGGTCATCTATCTGCATAGACGAAACTCCAAGATCAGCCAATACAAAATCGAATTTTCCAAGCTCCTTGCTAACCTCGTCAATATTTCTAAAGTTGGTCAATCTAAACTTAAAATTATCTTCACCAAAGCCAGCATCGCGAAGTCTCTTTACTGTCTTTGTCGACTCAATAGGGTCCACATCAAGTCCTACAACAAAGCCATTTCCTTCAAGCTTTTCCAGCATCCTTCTAGTATGTCCACCGTAACCCAGCGTTGCATCTAGTCCATGCATACCAGGCTTAATCTGCAAGAAATCCAATATTTCATTCACCATAATTGAAATATGCATTCCAGCAGGAGTTGACCCCTTTTCTATGACATGGGCTACAGTATCTGCATATTTTTCTGGATTCTGTTCTTTATATTTTTCCTCGAATTTTTTAGGATATTTCCCCGAGTAGTGTACTCTTCTTTTATGCTCTTCCATGTCACCTGCCATTTTTCTTTTTTACATATTGCCTCTTAGTATGGCACCCTTGTATATCGGTGTTCAGATATCAAGTCCCATATTCAGACAACTTATTTCAAACACATCTTTACTTCTATCTCATTGCCACAAGCCACTACATCAGCAATACTTCCGCTTATCAATGGCATAGATGGTGGCAAATGTCCAAGATCTGCATCCATTATTATTGGCACATTCAAATCACCTAAAGCATCTGTCACTGCCTTATACTGATCCAGTCCCATCATTGGCTGATTATAAAGCATAGGTCTGCCAATAATAAAGCCACTTGCATGCTCAAACCAGCCAGCCTCTCTCATAGACCAAAGCGAACGAGCAATATCGAAAACATTCAGCTCGCAAGCCTCAAGAAACCAGATGATTCCATCATCCTTATAGCGTTCTATAAAGTCAGTTGTCTTGTCATATTTAGTCCCTTTAATATTGTTCAAGCAATCAATGCAGCCACCAAGCAGTCGTCCGCTCATGCGTACGGTCGTAGGATTTTCTTGCATCATGTCGTTGGCATCAGCACTACCACAGTTATAAAAAACAAGTTCCTTCTTTTCAGTCAAATTATAGTCAACTATCGGCGTCTCCTCTGACTTTAATGACTCCTTTTCCCAGCTATCATAACCTTGAACAATAATCGTACCAAAAGTCTTCTCATCTTCGCTTAAAAACCTGTCATAAGCACCTAAGTCAGCTTTATCCCTGCCTATAACAGTCGCATCACAGCTCGCGCCTGTAATCATATTAAAGGCATCCTTCGTCGCCTGATGCCAGTTTTTCTGACCAAATGTAGAAATGCATGGTCCATAAATAGCTGCCACATCACATAGTGTTGTCAAAAGATAAGTAAAATTGGTATTATCCGAAAATCCCATAAACCATTTTGGCTTTGATGTGGCAATCACATCCCAGTTAACTCGTGATACAACCTGGCACATTAGTTCACCACCACCAGCTGAAATAAGACCCGATATCTCCTCATCAGTGTAAAAATCCATAAACTCCTTGGCGCAATTATCAGGCGTAGAACTAATTCCTACTCCGTCAAGTGCCCTGACACAAGGGCCCTCTTTGACTGCATAGCCTCTGTCGCTTATCACTTCGATTGCATGATTAGTAGTTGAAATATATGGTTCTATTCCTGCACCAAAAGAAGGTGCCACTAACCCTATTGTTTCATTTTTCTTTATAAACTCTGGATATCTCATAATTTCATCCTCATTATCCACATACTAATTGAATAATTTCTATATTAACAACAAAAACATAGCTGTATTAAAAATATTCGAGGACTCGGATTGACATCTATGCTATTCTTTAATAAAATTTATCACAAAGGAAACGAAGTTTTCTACCGTACAGTTTTTACTCAAGCGGCGTGCTCGTTTCCTTTTTTATTTGAACAATGTCATAAAGATATAATAAGAATCCCCCTACAGCCTCACCTTGTAGTCTCTTTCAGCCTCGCGCTTAACATCCCTTGACTTGATGTCAGCTCTCTTATCATAGAGCTTTTTACCCTTTGCCAAAGCTATCTTTACCTTTACGCGGCCTTTTGAAAAATAGACCTCAACTGGAACTATTGTGTATCCCTTTTCTGCCATCTTGCCATTTAATCTCATGATTTCAGACTTGTGCATTAAAAGCTTCTTTGGACGAAGTGGGTCTCTATTAAAAATATTTCCTTTTTCATATGGTGCAATATGCATCTGATAAATATAAATTTCGCCATCATCAATTCTGACAAATGACTCTTTTATAGAGCATTTTCCCATGCGAAGAGACTTTACCTCAGTGCCATGCAATACAACTCCACACTCATATTCCTCTTCAAGGAAATATTCATGATATACCTTTTTATTATTTGCAATTAGCTTGCGTCCGCTATTATCCATTATCTTGCAAATTCCTCCAAAACAAAATCTATTGTCCTATTATCCTCACTGACAGCCGAAAGCACAACCCTCACCTCGTCTCCAAGACAGAATTTTCTCTTTTTTCTGTCGCCAATCAGCTCTAATCTTTCCTCGTCAAAGCTATAATTATCGTCTCTTAATGTAGAAATATGTACTAATCCCTCTACTGTATTATCAAGCTCCACATACATTCCCCAGCCCGTAATCGAAGAAATCACTGCTGTATAATCCTTACCTACAAAATCCGCCATATACTGAACCTTTTTCAGCTTTTCAACCTCGCGCTCACACTCATCTGCTCGTCTTTCGCACTTTGAGCTTGTAAGAGCTACCTGAGGCAAAATCGCATCATAATGCTCCTTCTTTTTCACATTATATCGACCTCTTAAATGCTCCTTAATAATGCGATGAATCTGCAAATCAGGATATCTTCTGATAGGCGAGGTAAAATGACAATAATACTCTGCCGCCAAACCATAGTGTCCGTCACAGGAAACATCATATTTAGCCTGCTGCATTGAACGAAGTGTCAGCTTTGATATAACTGCACCTTCCTTTGTATCGGCCGACTTTAACAGAAGCTTTTGTATTTCCTTTGGGCTAATTTCTGTTGGATCACCCTTTAGACTATAGCCTACTGACCCCAAGAATCTATTTAGATTTCTAATCTTTTCTCCATCAGGCTGACCATGCACACGATATACAAAAGGAGACTCTAGCTTGCAAAAATGATATGCCACTGTCTCATTAGCAATCAGCATAAAATCTTCAATAATCCTATTAGCCTCGCGTCTTTCATAAGGCTCAACGCCAGCCATTTTACCATTTTCATCTAATATCAAATGTGCTTCTGGAAAATCGAAATCTATCGCACCGCGTTTTCTTCTTTTTTCGCGAAGAATCAGAGACAAATCAAGCATATTTTCAAACATAGGCACATATTTCCTATATCTAAAGCGAAGCTTTCTGTCATTGTCCTCCAATATAGCAGATACCGCAGTATAGGTCATTCTCCGATTAATTCTAACCACTGATTCACATATCTCGTGATCAATCACATTGCCCTTTTTATCAATGGTCATAATGCAGGAAAGAGCCAGTCTGTCCTCACCCTCATTCAAAGAACAGATTCCATTTGAAAGAGAATGTGGCAGCATTGGAATAACCCTGTCAGCCAGATAAACCGAAGTACCTCTCTTTTTAGCCTCTTCATCAAGAGCAGAATGCTCCTGTACGTAATTGCTGACATCTGCAATATGGACACCCAGTACATAATTGTCACCTTCAATAGACAAAGAAACTGCATCATCAAGGTCCTTAGAATCCTCTCCATCAATTGTGACCATGTCAACCTTTCTTAGGTCTTTTCGCCCAGCCATGTCAGCCTTTGAAACCGGCTTTGCCAGTCTGGTTGCCTGGTCTAAAACCTTGTCAGGAAATTCCATTGGAATGCCAAAGCCCTTCACTATGGAAAGAATATCTACACCTGGATCATTCTTATGACCCAGTATCTCTACAACCTTTCCCTCTGGATTTCTGTTTGCTGTGCCATACTTTGTAATCTCAACAACAACCTTATGTCCTTCAACAGCGCCCATCGACTGACCCTGTGGTATAAAAATGTCATTATGTAGCTTTTTATTGTCACAAATCACAAAACCATAATTGCCATCATTTTCGTAATATCCAACAAGTGTTGAATTATTGTGTTCAATTATTTCAACAACCTTTGCCTCAGCGCGGCCCTTGCCCTTCACTCTTGTTATCTGGGCTCTGACTGTATCGCCATGCATAGCATTGCCAGTAACGTCTCTGCCTACAAAGAAATCCTCAGCAAGTCCTTCCACCTCTATAAAGCCATATCCATCTGCGTGTGAAACAAACTTTCCAATATATTCTGTGCCAATTTCAGGCTCGCCATCAATACCGCTTTCCTGGTGTAGACTCTTTTCATATCCTTTCTCAGACTTGCCTTCGTGCTTCTTACCCTTTGATTTGCTATCAGACTCAGAACCTCTCTTATCCTTTGACTTATTGCCACTCTCAGAAACACCCTTATTTTTTGACTTATTATCAGACTCAAAAGCGCCCTTATTCTTTTTCTTGTAATCAGCCTTATAGACCTTACCATTGTCGGAAATGCATAGCTCACCTTCAATAGCCAAATCATCTATCAGCTCATAGAGTCTGTCTCGCTTGCCACCCTTTGGCACGCCAAGCAAAAGAGCAATCTCCTTTTTCTTCATTGGCACATACAAATCATCTGAAAGCAGCGCCAGTATTACCCTTTTTTGCTTGGTACTTCTTTCCTTACTCTTTTCGCTGTTTTTGTACTTTTCTTTATTCTTTACCTTGCTCATTGACTAATTCCTATCGAAACAATCACCATTATATCGCAAATAGTTATTTCAAACATTTAACCTATGGTTTAGAAATAAGCTAAACCAACTTTATAATAATTTATCTAATCTATTTTATCATAGACCATAAAACCAAGAAACCAATTTACTAATATTTTACAAGCCATCTGACAGTACATATCACCAGCAACACTTATTTCAAATATTCTCAATAAAACGTGCAACAAAACGTGCAACAAAAAACCTGCCAAATATTATTTGACAGGTTTTTTCGGGTTGGGCTGTTATATAAATATTATATAAACCAATTTAATTACATTTTCTTGCAGACAAGATCTTCATCTCTAAGTCCTACAGTACCATCTGCATGCTCGAATGCTGCAAGCTCTTTGTTCTCTCTCTTCTCAGCTGTGTAGTTCTCGTATGCTGGAGTCTTGTGCTTCTGGTTTGCCCAGATTCTATCAGCAACTGGACCCCACTCAGCAGCGTAGTTATCACACTTAGAGCAAAGCTCCTCACATGTCTCCTCTGCCTCAGCATTTGTGCCATGAGCACCAGTCTTCTCAACCATTTCACGGAGAAGCTTTGGATTCTCAAGCATTGGACATGGACGAAGGTGATTTCTGTTAAATGGCTGTCCTTCGTGGTATGCCTTGAAAAGTGGGCTCTGAAGCATCTCAAGGATTGACTTGTCACGGATGTTTGAATCAGAGAAGTGAATAAATACACATGGCTCTGCATCACCCTGAGCATTGATGTGGAAGTAGTTACGTCCACCAGCAATACATCCACCTACGAACTCACCATCATTCTGGAAGTCCATTGGGAAGAATCCTATATCGTTGTCACCTGTACGAACCCAACGAATTGTCTCTATAATCTTTTCACGCTGCTCAAGTGTAGGCATAAGCTCTACAGCTGCGTTCTGTCCAACTGGCATATAGTGGAAGTAGAAACCAAATCTGGCACCCTTGTCAGCGATAAATCTGAGGAAGTCTTCATTTGTAACTGCCTCGATATTGTCTCTTGTATAGCAAATAGATGTACCAAATACGATACCGTACTTCTTAAGAAGGTCCATAGCATTCATAACTGCCTGATAGTGACCATCTCCACGACGTCCATCATTTGTCTCTGGTGTTCCCTCGATTGAAAGAAGGAATGTAATATTACCAAGCTCTACAATCTTCTGGCAAAGCTCATCATCAATAAGTGTTGAGTTTGAGAAAAGACCAAAGAAGCAGTCATTATGCTTTTCTGCAAGCTTAAGGATATCTGCCTTACGTACTGTAGGCTCACCACCTGTCATGAAATAAAGGTGTGTTCCAAGTGCCTTACCCTGTGTAACGATCTTGTCCATATCCTCATAAGACATGTTGTTCTTGTGACCATATGTACCTGACCAGCAGCCTACGCAGTGAAGGTTACATGCATCTGTTGGGTCAAAAAGAATAAGCCATGGAATGTTGCAATCGTACTTCTTACGATTCTCACGGATTTCCTTTGTACCTCTAAAGAAAGCTTCATAACCAAGGTTAAGTAAGAACTTCTTTGCATATCTAGGATCTGTCTCGTCGATAACTCTGTTAATAAACTTAACCCAACGATTGTCAGGATTCTGAACATACTCTCTTACAAAAGCAAGCTTGTCTTTATCTGTTGTATCCTCTCCCCAGAACTTTGCTGCCATATCAAGAAGCTCAATATAAATCTTCTCTCTCTCTGCCTCATCGTCAGCATTCTGAAGCTTAACAACGATCTTATCTATCATTTTTTCAAAAACTTTTCTTTCAGCTGCATGCTGAACATTAGAAACTATTGAAGCCATTTTTCTATCCTCTCTTTTCGATTCATTAAGCAAATTTTCGCATTCAACATTATTCAGTATACGAAAAAGACCTTTGTTAGAAAATATACAAACAAATTTGCTTGTCACAAGCGATTATACATTTAACTCTATTTGTATTATTACATTACTCTCTTTCTTTTAGTGCTTTAATGTGCTAAACTTTTTTCTGTTATTTGTATACACTTAAATTCCGCCCATTAAGGGCGCAATATCTTATAGGTCAAATGGCCACGGAGGACAAACAATGATTAAAGAAGCAATTGAAAAAATTGTACAAAAACAGGATTTAAGCTACGACGAAGCTTACACAGTTATGAAGGAAATCATGACAGGCGAGTCTAGCCCTACACAAAATGCCGCCTTTTTAGCTGCACTTTCTGCAAAGAGTGCAAAGGCTGAGACCACAGCAGAAATCGCCGGCTGTGCTCAGGCAATGCGTGAACAGGCAACACCTGTTAATGCTGGTGATATGGACACATTTGAAATCGTAGGTACAGGTGGAGATGGTGCCCACAGCTTTAATATTTCTACAACATCTATGTTTGTAGCAGCTGCAGGTGGTATGAAGGTTTCAAAGCATGGTAATCGTGCTGCATCATCAAAGTCTGGTACAGCAGACTGCTTAGAGGCACTTGGTGTTAATATTCAGCAGGATCCTGATAAAGCTGTTGAGCTTCTTAATAGTGTTGGCTGCTGCTTCTTCTTTGCTCAGAAATATCACACAGCTATGAAATATGTAGGTGCTATCAGAAAAGAGCTTGGCTTTAGAACAGTTTTCAATATCCTAGGACCTCTTACAAATCCAGTTCATCCAAAGCGTCAGTTACTTGGTGTTTATGATGAATATTTGGTTCAGCCACTTGCTCAGGTTATGTGTGAGCTTGGTGTAAAAAATGGTATGGTTGTTTATGGACGCGAAAAGCTTGATGAAATCACTGCTGTTGGTGAAACAGCCGTATGTGAATTCAAGGATGGCTGGTATAAATCATATGTAATCACACCAGAACAGTTTGGCTTTGATAGATGTACAAAGGAAGATCTTGTTGGTGGAACTCCAGAAGAAAATGCAGCTATCACAAGAGGAATTCTTGATGGTTCTATTACAGGACCAAAGAGAAACACAGTTCTTATGAACGCTGGTGCCGCTCTTTACATTGGTGAAAAGGCTGATTCTCTTGAAGCCGGAGTAAAGCTTGCTGCAGAGCTTATCGACAGCGGCAAGGCTTTAAAGGTAATGGAAGCCTTCGTCGAGGAATCTAATAAGTAAAGCTGTATGCTATTATTTATAGTCAACCCTTAAAGCGCGCCCATGGCGCACACTACAAAAAATGCCACCAACCGAAGTTGGTGGCATTTGTGATTACTGAATATTAACAATTAAGCTAATGTGTTTTTATAAGAATAATATCATTCACAATGAGATTTTAAGAAAAAATTATATCTATATACCAAATTCACTTAGGAAATAATCATATTCACCCGGCTCATATCCTGGCATATGAATAATATCAAGCTTAAATCTGCTTCTTTGATAAAGGCCTAACACCTTTTCATAGTTTTCAGTCTTTTCGCCAGTTCTGATAATCTGATTTATTTCATGGTATGTTACTCCAAGCTTAGCCTCGTCACCCATGAGTGTTCCATCAGCATTAAGGCTCATTCCATCAGTTGGAAGCTTGTGTGTAAGCTCACTTGGCAATCCCAGGTAGTCTCCAATAGCGATAACCTCTTCAGTTGTAAGTCTGCAAACTGGAGAAAAGGTTCCTGCGCTATCGCCAAAAAGTGTTGAATAACCAACAACATCCTCAGAACGATTGCAGGTATTAACAACCAAGCCATTTCCAAGCTGAGCAGCTACACCAAAAAGTGTTGTCATACGGATTCTTGCCGGTGTATTTGTCAAATATCCCTGATTAAGCTCCTGTCCTTCAAACTGCATTTTCACCTGGTTTGTCAAGCCATTTACTGCATCAGCAATATTGATTTCCATCGATTTAATACCCAGATGCTTTACTAACATTTTAGAATCAGCTATGTCTACCTGATTTCCATTAGGCATTAAAACTCCAAGCACTCTGTCCTTGCCCAAAGCCTCGCACATAATAGCTGCACAGCAGGATGAGTCCTTTCCACCTGAAATACCAATCACAGCTACAGCATTTGGATTAATGCTGTTTACATGATTTCTTGCCCACTCCACGCAGGCTTTTGTCTGTTTTTCTACGTCAAATTTGTACTCCATATATATAAGTCCTTTCTTATGAACCTTCCCACTATGTTATTCGAGCCATACGCCGCCTGTCCTAATGTCTGCTTTCCTTTTACTCCAGCTCAGTTAGTGTTTTATTCTTTATTACAGATTTGCCAAGGTCTTACGCTTCACCTGCTTCAAGAAGAACGTAGTAATTGTAAATGATATTATTTCAGCTATTGGGAAGCACCACCAGATAAGTCCCAAACCGCCAATCTTTGCCAGAATATATGCTGCTGGCAAAAGTACAACAAGCTGTCTTGCTATTGAAACATACATGCTGTAGGTAGCATTTCCAACTGCCTGGAAAAGGCTTCCTGTAACAATACAATACCAGGCAATCAAATAATGAACGCCTATTATTCTAAGAGCTGTTACTCCAATTGAAAGCATATTATCTGATGCATCAAAAAGTCCAAGCAACTGAGCCGGTATCAATTCAAAGCTGACAAATCCAATCATTGCAAACATAAATGCCAGCATATAACCATACTTCATAGTATTTTTCATTCTTGACTTGTTTCTTGCACCAAAATTGTAAGAAATAATAGGGATCAGTCCATTGTTCAATCCAAATATTGGCATGAAGAAAAAGCTCTGAAGCTTGAAATACACACCAAATACAGCTGCAGCTGTTGATGACATACCCATCAAAATCAGGTTCATTCCTGTTGTCATTATAGAACCGATTGACTGCATAATAATAGATGGAACGCCTATTATATAAATATTTTTAATAATTCTTCCATTAGGTCTAAATGACTTAATATCAATATTGATATCATGATTTTTAAACAGATTCCACAAAAGCGCCTGAATACCAGCAACGATCTGACCGATTACTGTTGCAATAGCAGCACCCTTAATGCCCATAGCAGGTGCGCCGAGTAAGCCAAAAATAAGTATTGGATCAAGAATAATATTTACAATAGCACCTGTAGACTGGCTAATCATTGTATAGAGTGTTCTTCCTGTAGCCTGCAAAATTCTCTCAAAGATGAACTGAGAAAAAATACCAAAGGAAAAAATCATAACTATTGAAAGATACTCAACACCATAATTAAAAATAGCCTCCTGACCTGCAGATGTCTGTAAGGCGTAAAAAGGTTTTACAAGTGTAAGACCTATAATAGCAACGACAATATAGCTGATTATATACACAAAAATACCATTTGCTGCTACATCTGATGCCTTTTTAGGATCCTTTTCTCCAAGAGCTCTTGAAATAAGCGCATTTACACCAACACCAGTACCTGCACCAATTGCTATCATAAGTGTCTGAAGCGGAAATGCCAGCGATACTGCTGTTAATGCATCCTCACTTATTTTAGCAACAAATATTGAGTCGACGATATTATATAATGCCTGCACCAGCATTGATATCATCATTGGCAAGGACATATTTATCAACAGCTTGCCCTCAGGCATAACACCCATTTTATTCTCAGTATATTCCATTTTCACTCCTATAATATTTATTTGTTATCCGTATTGCAGCTAGTACAGTTTCCATTACAGCCACAGCAGCTTTTATTCTTTTTCTTTCTTATTTTAGCTACCGCAAAAGCTATAATAATAACGGCCACTATTACTAATACTACAATTAAATCAGCAAAATTCATATTAGTATCCTCTACAAAAATGTGAAAAAACTAAGCAAAATATTCACCAAAAATGCCATACACCAGGCAATAAGGCATTGCAAAACAGCTGCTCCATAAGCCCATGTTCTTCCAAGTTCTCTTTTTATAGCAGCAATTGATGCCACACAAGGAGTATAAAGTAATGTAAAAACAAGTAAAACCAAAGCCGACTTAGTTGAAAGCGCATTTACAAGGTTACCGGCAAATAAAAGCTGCATAGTTGAAACTACGCTTTCCTTTGCTATAAATCCACTTATTAACGATGTAATTATTCTCCAGTCTCCTATTCCAAGTGGCTTAAATAAAGGTACTAAAAGCCCTGCAATAGCTGCCATTATACTGCTTGCGGAATCCTGCGTCATACTAAAATGCAAATCAAAGCTTTGTAAAAACCAAATTATAATTGTTGCAACAAGTATTACGCTAAATGCCTTTGTCAAAAAGTCCTTTGCCTTTTCCCACAAAAGCTGCGCAACATTTTTTAAGCCAGGTATTCTGTAATTAGGCAATTCCATTACAAAAGGAACTGCTTCGCCCTTAAACAAAAGGTTTTTATATACAAGTGCTACCAAAATGCCTGTAAAAATACCAAACAAATACAGACACACCATAATAAAGCCACCTTTTTTAGGGAAGAATGCACTTATTAAAAAGGCGTAAACTGGCAGCTTGGCTGTACAGCTCATAAACGGAGTCAACAGAATTGTCATCCTTCTATCGCGCCTTGAAGGAAGGGTTCTAGTCGACATTACTGCTGGTACTGTACAACCGAATCCTATCAAAAGTGGAACAATACTTTTGCCTGAAAGTCCAAGCTTTCTTAAAAGCTTATCCATAAAGAAGGCAACTCTGGCAACATAACCACTGTCTTCCATCAACGAAAGGAAGAAAAACAGTGTAACAATAATCGGCAAAAAGCTTAAAACGCCTCCAACACCTTCGAAAATTCCGTCTATCACCAGGCTATGCAAGCTTTCATTAACACCTGCATTTGTCAGTGCCACATCAACAATTCCTGTCAGCTTTTCAATACCTGCTGCAAGAAGCCCCTGAAGAAATGCTCCTATAACGTTAAAGGTAAGATAAAAAACAAGCGCCATAATTCCTATAAAACAAGGAATTGCTGTCCACTTTCCTGTTAAAAGCTTGTCTATATTTTCAGACCTTGTTTTTTCCCTACTCTTTTGGGGCTTTGTTACTGTAGCCTCGCAGACACGCTCGATAAAATCATATCGCATATCAGCAATAGCCGCACTTCTATCCATGCCGCCCTCTGCTTCCATCTGCAATATAACATGTTCAATCATTTCAAGCTCATTATTATCAAGCTTGAGTGCCTCTATTATAAGATGATCTCCCTCAATTACCTTTGTTGTTGCAAATCTCAAAGGAAGGTCCGCCTTTAGAGCATGGTCCTCAATTATGTGCTCAATAGCGTGAATTGCTCTATGAATGGCGCCTTCATGGTCATCCTTGCAACAGTAATCCTGCTCAATTGGTGTTTCCTGAAATTTTGCTATATGTACAGCATGTCTTACAAGCTCATCAACACCATGATTTTTCGCTGCTGAAATTGGCACAACAGGAATACCTAACATTGCCTCCATGGTGTTTACATCAATTGCACCATGATTACCCTCTACCTCATCCATCATATTTAGGGCAAGCACCATTGGTATGCCCATCTCCAAAAGCTGCATGGTAAGGTATAGGTTTCTTTCAATGTTGGTTGCATCAACAATATTAATAATTCCTTTAGGCTTTTCCTTTAAAACATAATTTCTTGAAACAATCTCCTCACTACTGTATGGGGACATTGAATAAATACCAGGCAAATCTGTAACAACAGTACCTACATAGCCCTTTATTGGTCCCTCCTTTTTATCAACTGTAACACCAGGAAAATTTCCAACATGCTGGTTGGAGCCTGTCAATTGATTAAAAAGCGTTGTCTTTCCACAGTTTTGATTACCAACCAAGGCAAAGGAAAGGGTTGTTCCATCAGGAAGCGGATTACCGTCTCCTTTTGTATGAAAAATGCCATCTTCACCCAAGCCTGGATGCAATGTTTTTTCGATTTTTTCGATTCTCTTGTGCTGGTTGGTTCGTGTTTCAATTAGCTCTGCTTCAATTTGCGCAGCATCTTCAAGTCGCAATGTAAGCTCGTAGCCATGTATCTGCAGCTCCATAGGGTCTCCCATTGGAGCAAACTTCATCAAAGTAATTTCTGCTCCAGGAATTAACCCCATATCCAAAAAGTGTTGTCTTAAAGCACCCTCTCCTGCAACACTTTTTATAGCTGCTGATTGTCCCAATTTCAATTCACTAAGTAACATATATTGCCTCTTTATTAGTACTAATTAATACCAGTTAAATTTCCATAGCAACCTCGTAGGCTCTCCAGATAACAGTACGAAGATTGCCGATACCATTACAATCACCTACCAATGTAACGTTTTTATTATCCTCTGGCTTGAAGGCTGGTGTTGGTATATATCCAGCGGATGCAATCACAGAATCGCAGGCAATCTCTATAGTCTGACCATCCTTTGTCTTGCATACTATTGCACCATCCTTTACCTCGTTAAGGCTTGTCTCAAGGTATACAGGCACCTCATTAAGGGCAAACCATTCTCTTAAGTATGAGCTGTTTGCAAGACATACACCCTTCTGCGAAACCAAATCGTCCTTCATCTCTACGATAATAGGCTTGTGTCCCTTTAGCGCCAACTCATATGCTATCTCTGAACCTGTCAAACCGCCACCAATAACGGCTACAGTCTGACCAACAGTCTTTTCGCCATTTAAGAACTCACAGGCCTCTATCATCTTCTCATAGCCAGGAACCATCTTTAGGATACGTGCTGTTGAACCAGTAGCTACTATAATAGGAGCATCACCAAACTTTGAAAGGTCGGTAATCTCAGTGCCTAAGTGAATCTCAATGCCCATTACCTCCATTTGTCTTCTATACCAAGCTAAAAGATCTCTTAGCTTACCCTTATATGACTCAGCTGAAGCTGCAATAAAGGTACCACCTAAAACATCTGACTTTTCATAAATAACTGGCTCATGACCACGAAGCTTCAGCACTCTGGCTGTTTCCATGCCGCCAATACCACCACCAATGATAATAACCTTCTTTGGATTTGTAGTTTTCTTTATATAATGCTTGTCTGTCTGCATTGTCTCTGCATTAACAGCACAACGAGCCAAGTGAAGACTGTCTGAAAGCTCCTGATCGTTTGGAACTCCCTTATAATGGCACATATTAAAGCAACCGCTATGGCAAAGAATACAAGGTCTGATGTCCTCTTCTCTATCCTCCATGAGCTTTGTAACCCATTCTCTATCTGCCAAGAAGTTTCTTGCAAAGCCAGCGCCATCCAATTTGCCTGCTGCAATAGAATCTGCTGCAACTCTTGGGTCTAATCTTCCTGCGCAAACAACCGGAATATCTACAAACTGCTTAATATGCTCTACATCAGAAAGGTTGCAGTTTTCTGGCATATAAATTGGTGGGTGTGCCCAGTACCAGGCATCATATGTACCATTATCGCAATTAAGCATGTCATAGCCTGCATCCTGCAAGTACTTTGCTGCCTTTTGAGACTCTTCCATATCACGGCCCACCTCAGTGAACTCCTCACCTGGCAGTGCGCCCTCTCTAAAGCCCTTTGTCTTTGAAAGAACTGAATAACGCAAAGAAACTGGGAAATCATCACCACATGCCTTTTTGATAGCCTGAACAATTTCTACTGCAAAGCGGTATCTATTTTCAAATGAGCCACCGTACTCATCTGTACGCTTATTTACATAGCCTAATGTGAACTGGTCTAACAAGTAGCCCTCATGTACGGCGTGAATTTCAACACCATCTACTCCAGCATCCTTAAGCTTCTTAGCTGTCTTGGCAAAAGCCTCTACATACTCGTGAATCTCATCTACAGTAAGTGCTCTAGATGGGATAACGTCTGACCATCTATTTGGTGACTCTGAAGCTGTAGCGCAAATCTTGTCAAAATCCAAAACAGGCTTTGATAAAACTCTAAGAACAGGGTTGCTATAAAGTTTTTCCATCATTGGACTTACAGTAAAGGAACGACCAAAGCCAGCTGTTAACTGAACAAAAAGCTTTGCTCCAGTTTCGTGGAACTTTGGCATCCACTGCGCCAAATCCTTATACATCTTGTCATTCTTATAAAGCCACTGGCCAAACATAGGATTTCTAACTGGCTGGCAGCCTGGCAAAACAAGTCCTGCATTATTTTGTGCTACCTCAAGAATAAATTCCGCACCAGCCTCATCAAAGTGATGCTTTTCCATCCATCCAAAAAGGTCTGTTCCACCCATTGAAGTAAGAACAACTCTATTTTTAATCTCACAATTACCAATTTTCCATGGTGTAAATAATGGTTCTAATCTCTTATCCATAACATTTCTCCCTAACAATTTGTTTTATAATCTTTATTACCATCTGTAAAATGCATATTATCAAACACGTAATCTGCGCCCATACTATATGTTGCAGGTGCTGGGAAATATACATCTCCAACAGCTGTGTTCTCTACCTTATGAAATACCTGACTCCATATTGGCTTTGTGGCATTTGTTACAAGGCTTGCGTGAGCAGACTTTTCAATTTTGTTGCCACAGGAATCTGCCATTTCTTCTATCATTGAGTCATCAGCTTCCATCACCTTTTTCACTTCAGCTTCAAATGCATCTGTACACTCGTGTAGCCAATAACCGCCTCTTGTCAATGAACCATGAACGCTGTATGCGCCGCCCTCTTTTGACTGTTTCTTTAAAGCATCCATTATACCTGAAAACAGTATCATTCCAGGAATATAATCAAGAGGTACACCATTAAGGTTTACAGGTTCCTCTAAGCTACCATTTCTAACAGAAAGTCCTGTAATATCCTCAGCACATGGAGCCCAGCCTGGTCTTTGTTGCCAAACTGTATCAGAGAAACAAACCAATGAACCAAATACAACAGATGGATTCATTTCAATTATGTCCGCCTCTGAAAGACCAAATTTATCAAGTGCACCATTTTGGTATGAACAAATAACAATATCAGCTTCTTTTATAAGCTCCTTTGCTCTTTCAAGCTCAGACTCTTTATTAAAATCAAGCTGAATGCTGTTTTTGCCTGCCCAGCCATCAAGCTCAAGCATTGCCTGCTCCTGATGAGTATAATCACCACGTCTTATCATCAAAACGTCAGCTCCCTGCTCTGCCAAAAGTCTAGTACAAGCAGGTCCTGCAATAATATGAGTAAGATCGAGTACCTTTATGCCTGAAAGAGGACCTTTTTTTGTATCATATTGGCCGAAATCCTTTTTAGGACTGTCTTTTTTCTTTTCTACTCTATAAAGAGGCATGTCGCAAACTGCCTTGCCAACCTCCATTTCTTCCCATTCTTTTCTATCTCTTAGCATGCAACCGCAAGCGCCATTATCAAAGGTTGCCTCTTCAAGTTCCAAAGCATCCCACTTTTTAACAGCCTCTGCTGTAAGCTTTTTATCCTTGCTCATTGAGCCAAAAACAAATTCTTCTGGTTTTTTGTCGATATCAAGAACCTTCATCATTCTTGATTTTTGAGATTCATAATAAACATGAGCAGAAAACTTTCTGCCGTCCTTTGTATCATACTTATAGAAAGAACCATTCAAAGCATTGTCTACTCTTATAGCAGAATCATATCTTGACTTAATAAACGCCTTATTCCCCTTATAAGCGCTCATATACAGTCTGATAACCTGCAAGCCTGCAAAGCCTACATCACATATTACAGGCTCATTATTTTCCTGACCGTTTCTCAGTTCTCCAAACTCCTTTGCCAAAACTGCATCTAGCGCCAATATTGCTGCTGCAGGTCCAGTCTGAAGTACCTTTTCTGGCATAAATAACCTATTAACTGCCTTTAATCTTAAAGATAAAAGCACTGCCTTTAATACTCCAGGAAAAGGATTATTGGTAAAGCAGGCTGACTTCATCAGCTTCTCTTCGCCTTCATCCACATTAAAAACCACCTGTGTCTTAGGGTCCACATCAAGCTTTTTCAATAAATCTTCGTAGCAGATTAATGCCTGATGCCCCTTTTCATACATTATATTTCCCATAAATTCTCCTCTCCATTCTTTTGTATTCTTTTTACAAAACATTTTTTATATACATAAACCATTAGACAATGTCTAACTGTATATTTTTAGACCATATCTAACTGTATATTTTTGAGTCGCTTTAAATGATTAAATACAAGTAAAAAGCATATAGCCTGAAGGATAAACGTAAATATCCATGAGGCCGGATATGAAATAAATAAAAATTCCAGATTTCTATGTCTTGGGAACAAAACAAATATCCAGAATACTCTCATTCCTACAGTTCCTATTATTGATAAAATCATTGGAACTGTTGACTTGCCAAGACCTCTTAATGAACCTGGCATACAGTCCATAAAACCACACATAAAATATGTTACGGTTGTATATTTAAGTATTCTAAGTCCTGCATCAATAACCATAGAATCGTTATTATACAAGGAAAGCAAAAAGCTGCCATTAAAGTAAACTAAAGAGCCAAGCATTATAAGAACAAGAAATTCTAGCAAAAGACAATCCAGTAACACACGCTTTACTCTCTTCATATCTCTGATGGCATAATTTTGACTGGTAAAGCTCATACAAGCCTGCGTAATTGAATTAACAGACACATATAGGAAGCCAAACAAATTATTTGCTGCAGTATAGCCTGCCATTGCTATTGCGCCAAAACTATTAACAGAAGACTGTAGCAATGCATTTGAAAAGCTAATTACTGTTGTCTGTATTCCAGCCGGAATTCCAATAGCAAACATTTTTTTAAGAATTTCAATATTAATAGTTGGCTTAAGAATATTAAGCCTATAAGCTTCGTTACTATTGGTTAAGCATCTTATAATAAGCAGGCATGATATCATTTGCGCAAACACTGTTGCGAAGGCAACACCTGCAACGCCCAGCTTAAAAACAATAACTAATACCAGGTTAAGCCCAGCATTCATTACACCTGCAATAATTAAATATCGCATTGGTCTTTTCGTATCTCCTGCTGCACGAAGTATAGCTGCTCCATAATTATAAACCATAAAAAACGGCATACCTGCAAAATATATTCGCATGTAAAGTATTGCCTGATCTATAACATCCTCTGGTGTAGCCATAAGTCTTAGACCAAGAGGTGATAATGTCAGCCCAACAAAAACCATACAAAGTCCCATTAAAAAGGCAATGGTGATAGCAGTTTGAACCGTTTCGGAAATCTTTCTTTCATCGTCTAATGCTATATATCTTGCTGCCACAACATTAGCGCCTAAAGAAATGCCCATAAATAGATTTGTAAACATGTTTATCAAGGCAGTTGTTGCACCCACAGCAGCAAGGGCTTGACTCCCTGAAAAATTACCAACAACAACCAAGTCAACTGCATTAAAAAGTAGTTGAAGAACATTTGATGCTAACAGCGGCACAAAAAAAGTAATAATCTTTGGCATAATTGCGCCACTTGTCATGTCTATTTCATATTTCTTTCTTTCTACTGAAGCACTAGCCATCGTCTTTTACCTCAAGTCTAATTATAGCAGAATAAAGGGCTTGCCTCAACGAGACAAGCCCCTCTTTTATGACTAGTTTTATCATCTAAACTGCGTTTAATACGTCTTCTACCTCTTTGTATTTTTCCAACTTAGGATGGTCATAGCATTTCCCCTCAAATACTACCATTTCCACATTATCAAGAGCTCTTAGGTTTTCAAGCGGATTCTTAGATACAACAATCATATCAGCCATCTTGCCTACCTCAATAGAGCCTGTTATATCATCAATTCCAACAATCCTTGCATTAACCAATGTTCCTGTGTGCAGGGCAAAAGAATTACTTACGCCACATCTGTCCACAAAATGCTGCATCTCTCTCCAAAAGCCGTACTGAGTAGCATAAGTGCAGCCTGAGTCCGTACCAAGACCTACAGTAATACCTTCCTTCAAGCACTCCTTAGCCAGCTCTACCATACCATTTACGACTATATCACTGTTCTTTGCAGCTGCATCAGATAGATTGAACATGCCAGGAAGTCTAAGAACATAAGGAATAGCTGGTGTAAGTGTCATTACCTGACAAACACCTCTTTCCTTGAAAAGCTGCATCATTTCTTCGTCAGGCTTAGCTCCATGTTCAATGGTATCAACACCATTTTTAAGGGCAACCTTTACACCTTCAACGCCCTCTGTATGAGCAGCTACCACAAATCCAAGCTCATGCGCCCTGTCACAAGCAGCCTTTACATAATCTGCTGGCATACGCAAAACTCCAGGCTCACCAACTTCGTCAGCATCCATTACACCACCTGTAATCATCAGCTTAATCAAATCAGGATTATCCTTTGCGATGACGTCGACAAAGTCTGCTGCCTCCTTTGCACTATGTGCCTCATATGCAAAAGAACCTGCCATATGACCACCAGGGACAGAAATTGCGCAATTTGAGGTGAGTATACGAGGTCCTACCAGTTTACCCTTGTTTATCTTATCTCTAACCATAGAATCAGTGTCCGCTATACCGCCCACTGAACGAATAGTAGTAACGCCTCCCATCAAGCCATCTTTAGCATTTTTTGCAACAATGGCGCAACCCACCTTCTTAGTCAGTGCGTTGCTGGCAACAATTCTGCTAATCTTGTTTAAATCCATTTGCTTTTTAGCTGGCTTTCCTGTTCCTGCCAAATGTGCATGCAGATTGATTAGACCAGGCAGAATATATCTACCAGAAAGGTCTACTATATTTATGTTGTTTTTATCCATTCCTGCGAAATCATCATCAGAAATAATATCTGCTATTTTTTTATCCTCGACGATAATAACCTTGCCAGATACAATCTCCATATCAAGACTACCATCTATAATTATTCCATTAATGTATGCTGTTTTCATATAAAATCCTATCTTCTTTTTATTTTATAATTAATTTAATCCTGTTTTACACTTCATCGTCTTTCTTTAACAGGAAGTTGAAAAGACATATACCAACAGATGCAACTAATGCAGTAACTCCCATAATATAAACGATTGCCTTTACAGCTGATTCAGGCTGTGTTGTCAAATTGCCATCAAAATGAGAATACTCAAGGACAACGCCCAAAACAAAAGTTAAAATTGCATTGCCTAGCTTTTGAATGAAATACATTACGTTATTAACCATTCCATCCATTCGAGCACCCTGAGAAATACTTACTTCATCAGTAATATCAGCTCTGTTAAGACTAAGCATAACAGTAATCAGCTCTGTTCCAACGCCTATTGCTCCACAAAGAACAAACGGTGCAAAGACTTGTTTTGCAAAAATCAAAAATACCAAGCTGCCTACTATTAAAATCAATGTTCCGAGTGTTACAACCTTCTTTCTGCCAATCTTTTGGTAAAGCTTGTTTACTACAGGAAGCATTAGAATAATTCCCACCACGTATGATGCCATAACCACACTGGCGATACCTGGTCTGTTAATAACATAAGTACAATAATAAAGAGCATATCCTGATATTATAGTTGCATATAAACCATACAAAAACAAAATTGCTAAATTCAGATTAAATTCTCTAAAGCTAAATAGTATCTTGCAACTTTTAAAGAAACCTATTTTTTCTGAAACCTCATCATGCACACGCTCTACAGAAGTAAAATAGTTGAAAAGGCTGCAAACAATAACAAGAATACCTGCAATAGCTGCTGCCACACTAAAGCCTAATCTAGGGTTAATCATTTCTCCAGCTTCATCAAGTCCTGCAATACCTCTAATTATTGGCCAGAAAATAATTGATGAAATCGCCATTCCAAAAGCACCACCGCCTGATGCCCAAACAGAAAGTGTCGCCCTATCTTTGTCATCCGAAGATGCCAGCTGTTTCATTCCATTTACAGAAAGTGTATGCATTGTACTAGGAATACGAAAAGCAAAATATGTAACAAAAGCCATTACTACAGTAATGCCACTTTGCTCATCACCACCATATACGGTAAACATTGCAACAAGCAGGATTGCAAGAGGAATACTAGACCAAAGAAGCGGTCTCATCTTCTCGCCATTTTTGAAATGTCTATTATCAAAAATAGAGGCAAATAATGGATCATTGACCGCATCCCAAACCACTGCCAAGCTAATAATTGCGCTAGCTACCACTGGTCTAATATGCGCCACGTTTGTGTAAAAGAAAAGTAAGAATGTGTTAACAAAAGAAAGCCAGATACCTGCACCAAAATTATTAATGCCATATCCCAGGCTTTCCTTAAAGCTAACGTTATTAGAGTTATTTTTCATTGTCTCGTCTCCCGAAAGATTTTATATATGCTATTAAACCACATTTGTGGCATAACGACAATGGCTTCCACATAGGACGTTAAAGATTATTGCAATGTTTGGCTAAAACTTATTCAAAATAGACAAGTCACACACCTCAAGACAAATTCATGGTTATTATTATCAAAATTCTTATAAAAAATGCCGGCCACCTCTTAAGCGAGATTGCCGGCATTTACCTAACCACATTATTCTCTTGGTTTTTAAAAATCCATTAGCCTTTTATCTTCTGCTATGTCCCATTACCTTCTTTCTAATAATTGGAACCAAAACAAATATTAATGCCAATAAGATTAATAGAATAATTATTGCTCTGGTCTGACTATTACTTTTTCCAGCTGCGATTTGATTATTAACCTTTTTCAGATCTACAGTTGTCATCTTTGCCTTATCTGTATAGATAATAGCATAGGTTGAGAACTTGTCAGTTTCAAATGTTATTGTTCTAAGCTCTTCATCCTTATCTTCAAGTACAGAGCACTGTCCATCGTGATTTCTTAAAATATAGTATGTTCTGTTTTGATCTACAAGATTAGCTGGTATATCAAGAACTACCTCCATTGAATGCTTGAGCTCATGAATCTTTACCCAACCCTGATTATTGTAGTTCTTTTCAAAATCAATTTCTACATACTGACCTACTGTAATATCTTCAATCACTGCCGTCATAGAGTCTACAGCATTTGTCATAACCTGCTTTGTCTCTTTATCGACCTCATCCTCATCGAGATATCTGATAACTCTTACTCTTACCTCAGCAGTGTCACCATTCTTTACGCCCTCGATTTCAGCCGCATCTAAGCAGTTATCTAATATTTCAGACAGCTTGTTAACAACGATACCCTTGTCAACTTCAATTGTAACCTTAACACTGCCCTCTCCAAGATCAACATTAACAACCGGTGCATCTACAACGATATTTGCAAGTCCTGAAATCTCTTCTACTGCAACATTCTGAACTTCATTTGCGTAAACTGCTACTGGTACATCTGCTACAGCATCTGCTGATGTCTGTCCACCTGAAGCATTACCATCAGCTGTATTTTCGCCGTTAGCATTACCATCAGCTGCATTTTCGCCGTTAGCATTGCCATCAGCTGCATTTTCGCCATTAGCATTGCCATCAGCTGCATTTTCGCCATTAGCATTACCATTATCTGCGTTTCCTGCTGCCTCATTTGACTGTTCGTTATTGGCC
This sequence comes from Lachnospiraceae bacterium, assembly GCA_045628025.1. GTDB lineage: Bacteria > Bacillota > Clostridia > Lachnospirales > Lachnospiraceae > Pseudobutyrivibrio. The sequence goes on from JAZQOU010000015.1 coordinate 24,806, forward strand.
TCGCCAGCAGGCTTGCCATCAGCTGACGCTGGCTTTCCAGCCTGACTATTTTGTATAGCTGAGCTAATACCTGCTGCTATTTCATCAGGCGAACCTCCAATAGGAGGTGCTGGTGGCTGTGGCTTTTCAACCTTTTCGATATTACCCTGATTGTCTATTGTTCCGCCTGTCTGTACAACCTTTTCAATAGTCGCATTCTCAGAGTTTGTAACAGTTCCGCCGGTCTGCTTAATCTCCTTGATTGAACCGTCGTTTGTAAGGTCACCACTATTTGTTAGTGTACCCTCTACCTTGACCTTTTCGTCAATCTTTAATCCACCGCCATTTGTAACAGAACCATTTACATTTGCAGGTGTAGACGAACTATTGGTAATCGTAGTATCTGTTGCATCCTTTGAATTGTTAATAACAACATTTTCACCAATCTCGTGACCATTTAAGTCAATAACAACTCCAGGCTTATTGATGTCAAGTGTTCCTCCTTCCACATCCTTTGTAAGCTTTATTACGTCACCTGAAGAAGAATTTTCTGTAGCATCAGTAATAGTCTTGTAGTACTCAACAGTTCCATCGCTATTTTCTATAACAGCCTTAATTGAATCTGTGTTGGTATTTGTAGCTTCCTTACCCTTGTAGCTACCACCGCTGATATCTGCAGAATTAATTCCGCCTGTAGTGTTTTTGTTATTTACAGTTCCGCCATCTATGGCAACCTTGTCAATGCTTCCACCTGGCTCATTAGTCAAAGTACCACCTGACTGTGATATCTTTGTAATGGTTCCAGCATTATTAATGGCACCATTATTTACAAATGTTCCATTATTGTTAATTTCACTGCCAGAGCTAATATCAACAGCTCCTCCACTGGCTACATCCAAAGTACCTTCAACATTAATCTTTCCACCTGAAGTAACCTCAAGCTTCATGCCATCAGGAACCACTAAAGATGTACCATGAGGAATAGTAATCTCCTCTGATACAGTAGCTGGCGATGCCAAAATAGTAATTGTAGCTGTAGATGAAGGATTCTCCTTCTGCGCATTTACTGCATCCTCGATTGATTCAAAGTAATAGTTTTCCTTTGAGCCATCCGGATTAGTAACCTCCATTACAACACCAATTCCTGTTGCTCCATTTACAGGCTTATTGCCCTTTATAGTCGCACCCTTTACAACATTAGCTGTATTAATTGTGCCCTTATTATTTATGCTTCCACCTGTATAAAGTCCTTCGTCAATGGTACCCTCATTTGTAGAATTGCCACCAGACTGATTGTGCTTTGTTACGCTTGCTCCAGTTTTATTAGTAACAGTTCCACCTGTCTGTCTAATCTCTGTTACAGTACCTTCATTTGATACGGTTGTATTAGCGCCAGTATCAATCTGACCGCTTATTGAGCTGTTGCTGCCAATATTTGAAATACTTCCACCGCTCTTATTTTCAATATCACCATCAATCGTGTTCTTATTAGAAAGGCTTCCAGTATTTTCTATAGTACTTTGAATATAACCTTCATTGTCAAGCTGACCGCTATTCTTGATGCTACCAGAAATATAGGCATCAGTTCCCTTATTTGTAAGAGTTCCACTATTAACTACTGCACCATTTATTGTGCCCTTATTGATTACTGTACCAGCATTTGTCACCTTTCCATCAATTGTAGTATCTGAATCAATAGTAAGCTGGCCAGCGTCTGTAACCACCAGGTCTAAAGCCAATCGTCCACCTTCTGTTGAAGAAGACTGTGAATCTTTAATGCTAACCGGTCCCGTACCACCCACGCTTATCTTTGTACCAGAATTTCCAAGGTCATGTCCCTTTAAGTCAAGCGTAATGCTCTTGCCATTTGTATTGGCAAGGCTTGCATCCGCTGCAAGTACAGTATCATCCAGCAGCTCAATCACAACATCAGTAGAAGATTTATTTGCCGCTGCAATAGCTGTGGCAATATCCTTATAAACTGTGTCACCTATCTTTGCAACTCCAGGTACATCACCATTCTTTGGAGTGTTTCCAGAGAATGAACCGCCCTTAGAATCAAGAGTCTCTACTACACCCTTGTTGACAACACTGCCATGGTTTTCCAAGGTTTTAATTGTACCACTATTATTCATCTGTCCATTATTGACAGCTTTTTCTACTGTAACAGAAGAGCCAATAATGATCTCTCCATTATTTATAAATGAAGCATCAATCTTTCCACCTGTATGCTTAGAATTAACAATATGTACATTAGTTGAGCTGGCTACATTTGTAAGCGTTACATCTGAATTAACATTATGTCCATTTAAGTCAATAGTAATACCTGGAACAGACAGATTAAGTGCTCCGCTTGAAATATCTGCCAAAAGTGTTATTACTGCTCCATAAGATGATGCTGCAACTGCATCTGATACAGTATCAAAGTATTTTGTAACACCATTTACAACTACTGATGCTCTTGCATTTGAATAGTCAATTTCACCTGGCTGGTCTCCATCAAACTCACCGCCACTGACAGAAGCCTTTGTGATATTACCATCGTTTTCGACCTTACCACCTGTCTGCTCAAGAGTTGTTACTTTACCAGTTCCTCCATTATTGAACTGACCATCCTTCTGCTCTACCTTTGATACAGTACCATTATTTGTCGTCTGACCACTATTTATTAATGTACCTGAAATAGTTGCCGGCGAATTTACAACAAGTGTTGCGTTTTCGTCAACAATTACATCACTAGTAATGCTTCCCTTTGGTGAACCGATATCTGAGATAGTAGCTCCACCTGCCACCTCAATAGGACCACCTGATACTGTCTTACCATTAACATCTAGCTCAATTTTATTACCATTCTTGTTATCAAGCTTAATATTATCTGGTGCAGTTGGAAGGCTCACATCTCCTATTAGTGTGATAGTCACATCGCCATCTGCATTATTTGCATCCTCTACTGCACTCTTAATATCAGTATAGATAGTGTCACCTATCTGAGCCACCTTACCTGTAATTGGCGTAGTAGGCTCATTTCCTGAATAGCCGCCGCCAGTTAGGATAACCTCAGATATTCCACCAGATGGCACATTTTTATTTGTGGTCTTTCCACCTGTTTGAGTAATAGTACCTGTCTGTCCGCCATTTTCATTAATAAACTGGCCTGAAGTTTGATCTACTGAGCTTACGGTACCCTTATTGTCAAAGCTTCCGCTATTTGTAATGTTTCCACTAATCTTTGCTTCATTAGTAATATTGCCCTTATTTGTAACAGGTGCCGATATCTGACCACTTCCGCCAGAATCGTCTTTTATAACAAGGTTTGTTCCTGTCTCAGTTGTAATTGACTCACCACTAATAGTATGTCCATTAAGGTCAAGAACAGCTGTGCCTTCTGTAGAAGCAAAGTCTATAGCTTCATCTGGAATGTCCTTAATCAGCTGAATAACTGGTGTTGGTGTATGCTTTGCTGAATAATCAAGGGCTGAATTTACATCTACAAAGTAAATTGTTGTAGTGCCACCATTTCCATCAGGAATTTCTGTCTTTGCCACTTTTCCTCCAAGTGAATTTTCATCCCCCTTAAATGCTCCACTTTTAACATCAATAGTGCCGATTTCTCCGTCATTATTGGTCTGTCCACCAGTCTGAGTAAGCTTTGTAATAGTAGCGCCTGCCTTGTTATCAAGGCTTCCACCCCTTTGCTCTACATCGCCAAGACTACCATTATTAGTAGTCTTGCCTGTATTTGTAAGGGGTCCCTCTACCTTGGCATCATTTGTAAATGTGCCCTTATTAGTAATGTCAGGCTTAAAGCTTCCCTTAGGGCTGCCTTTATCCTCCAGCTCAAGGCTGCTTCCGCTTTCAACAGTCAGGCCCTGACCTTCACCAGGTGTAACAGTATGACCATTCAGATCAATATCTATTGTTGCAGGACCATTGATAACAACAGGACTGCCACCAAGATTTTCTATATCCCTAAGGACAGTAATAGTAACCTTTTGTCCTTCGCCGCCCTCTTCATTAATATCATCAATAGCGTCCTTTAGACTTGCATAATACTTTACAGGATTTGAATCAATCTTAACGTCTGCTCCATTTGTAGGCACAGTTGGTGTAGCTGAAGGATATGGCTGGTAGCCTCCTCCATTTAATGTAACAGTTGCATCAGGAAGAGTATTTCCATGATTTTCAAAATCACCAGCATATTGAACCACATTACCAACTGTGGCATTTTCCTCATTATCGATACTTCCACCATTATTTGTAATGCCGCCTGGCATAGTACCCTTATTGATTATATTTGCGCCTTCTTCGTTGGTTGTTGCTCCTTCAATAGAAGCACCCTCACCATTTTCCAGCGTACCCTTATTTGTTGTGGTTCCGCTCACTGTTACAAACTGCTTTATAGAAAGGCTTCCATTATTAGTGATATCACCTGTGATTTTGCTTATTATAGCAGCTGAGCCCGCAGCATTATTAAACTCTACATTTCCGCCTACTATGATAGAACCATTTTCAATATTCTCCTTATTCATATCTATAGCAATAGTATGACCCTTTGTATTATTAATATTCAAAGTCTTACTATTGTTATCTACGGTAGAATGCATCTTTATGCTAACATCACTATCTGCATTATTTGCAATAGCGATTGCATCTCTAAAGTCTGCATAGTACTCGTTATTATTCATAACGGTCGTATATCTAAGTGTCGCAGGTTTTTGTCCGTTCTCACTGACAAAATATCCTTCCTTCATATCTACAATATCTACACTTCCGCTATTTGCAAATCTACTAATAGTTTGTGCTTCGGAATTGTTTTCCTGTATCAGGCTTTTAACAACTCCAGTGTTTACAGCATTTCCATAATTCTTAAATTCATCAATAGTAATGCTGTTGATTACTGTACCTCTGTTTTCAATCTTAATATCACAGCTATCCATATCAGCTGAGCCTGTACTGTCAAGGAGAGTCAGATTACAGCCTGCACTAATAATAAGATTTGCATTTACTACAGTATGTCCGTTCAAATCAATTGCAAATGAACCACCTGCAGGTATCTCACCCTGGGCATCTGGAACGTCTTTCATAAGCTTGATTACTGAATTTGTTCCGTACCTTTCTGCATATCTAATAGCAGCCTTGATATCATCAAAGTATCCAACAGTGCCATCAGCAAGTGCGATAGATGCTACTGAAGCCTCGTCATGGCTGGTCTCAACAAGCTTTGTGTAGGTAACAGTAACAATTGTATTGTCCAAAACTGTTGGTATGACATAATAGTCTCCTGCTTTTTCTACAAGCTTTCCATCTGCCTTAACAGAATTTATCTCATAAGCTGAGCTAGGTGTAACCTCAAATTTGTATTCATTATTCTTGTAAACTAATGAAGAATAGCCTGGTGCACTTTTGATTGTATATACAGTGTTTGACTTTCCGTCATCCGTTAATGTAACAGTATAAAGTGGCAAAGGACTCCAGCCTGCATAATAGGTCACCCCACCTATCTGTGATGGATCAAGAGTCTCTATAGGACTTCCCTGGCAGCTTTCATTATCAAACCAGCCTCTAAAGTCGAAGTTGTCTCTGACTATGGTATCTGCTGCTGGAAGTGGAACGCTCTGCCCATCATGCTGATACTGATTTGGCAAGTCTACGCCTGTTAAAAAGTGTCCTCTGTTTGTTTCAAACTTTATCTCATATCTGTTTGCAACCCACTTTGCATAAAGCACCATTTCTTCCTGATCATAGTCAGCAGGAATACCCATCACCTGAGTACCGCCGAGTCCTCTAGGTGTTGAGAACCAGCCAGCAAAGGTATAACCAGACTTAACTGCTGTAGGAAGTGCTGTAGCCACACCCTTTATTCCCTCAGTTGGTGCAGATGATGTAAAGGTTCCCGTAAAGTCTGTTCCAGCCTTTGAACCATTTACTTCCTTATATACAATGCTGTACTTTAATTCTTCAGCCTTGTTTTCTGCCTCTTCCTTTATTTCTTCATCTGTCTTTTCTGAGTCATCATCCTTTGTTGGCTCAACATAGACTACCACAAAGGTAATATTGCCTCCGCCCACTTCAGATGGCTTTAGTGTAAGCGTATATTTATTGTTAACAAATTCAACTGGCGCAATGGTCTTTTTAAGAAGGCCATCAGAATAAATGCTAATTGTATTAGCTTCCTTATCCGCTGACTTTGTAAGTGTAATACTATAGCTTGTATCTATATCTGGCTCGCTTGGAGCTCCAGATACCGTAATTCCTGGTGTTGAATTAAATGTTATCTTCTTTTGACTAAAATGTGCATAAAGAGTCGCTGGTGCCTGATAGCTTGTAGTAGTCATATTCTGTAGAATACAACCATCTGCATTAATCATCTGTCTGCCACCATCAGCGCTGGTATAATAGCCTTCAAATATGTAGCCTTCCTTTGATGGCATGTCTATTGGCAGGGTACCATTTACAGGATTGAGGCATTCATTTTCTCTGTAAAAGCCCTCTTCGTACTTTTCATAAAGAGCAGAAGTACCGGCATAGCCAGCCCCCATATTATCCAATGTCACCTTGTAAATAGCATGCGAATACTCAGCATTTACAATAGTATTTTCTGTAATGCCATCAATCTGTGCTGGCGACCAGCCTGTGAATGAATAACCCTTTCTTGCAGGAACAACAATATCCTTATCTGAAGCAACCAGGGATTCTGTGCCTGGTTTAACTACAGCGCCATAAGCCACATGCTTATACTGATATCTTTGGTCCTCATCATCAGCAGCAAGTGACTGATAGGTAACCATAATATACTTACCAGAAGCCACATCCACTAAGGTAACATCACTGGCATCATTATTCTCATCCTTAGGATATTTAAACTGATAGGTGCCAGCACTAAGCCCATCTATCTGGCCAGCTGCAAGCTGTTCAGCGCTAACATCAAGCCATTCTGTTGATGTGCTCTTCTTATATTGCATTGCAGGTCTGCCCTGCTGATTTGCAATATAAATAGAACCATCTGAGCTGCCTGCATACGAGGTTGCAGAGCCCTCAAGTCCTGTTGGTGCAGGATGAACAGCATTAACAACCTGAATCTCTGCCACGTTTGAAACTGCAACTTCAGACTGTCCTGTAATGTTTCTTGTTGAAGTAACTACACAATAAAAGTGGTATCCGCCCTCATTTAAAAGGCCTGTTGAATCCTTTTCCCCGGTAAACTTATTAACATCAAGGCCATCTATACGAAGAGTAGCCTTGTCAGCTCCAGTTATTACCACAGGGTTTCCCGATGTATTTATAACAGTTTCAGATAGGGTACCATTTGTAAGTGGAGTTCCGTTTTGGTTCTCGTAGGTCCAGTATTTCTGTCCATTTTCTGTTCTATCATAATATGGTGCAATATACCACTGATAGCTGGATACATGGTTTTTACTGGTTATTGCATCTGCCTTTAATGTAGCTCTTTCACCGTGTACTAAAGTTGTTTTTGAAACACTCGCACTTACAGATGTAGCTGTAACAGCTGGAAGAGCGTAGCCTATAGCAACAATCTCCAAATCATCAGTAATATACTGCTTTGATATATTAAGGTCGGCTGAACGTCTGTTATTCCAAAGCTTGTAGGTATAGCCCGTTCCCTTTGTAAGTCTATTTCTACTGCCATCCTTTAATACATACACCTCTATATCATCAGGTAATAGATATCTGTCATCCTCACCCTCCATTACAAGTGTTCCGGTAAAGCCGCTCGCAAAACCAGCTACATCAGCTACTGTATCGCCCTGCTCTATTCTATCCACGGCAGCACCAGCTGTTGTAACATTTATAGCAATATTTGCAATTGACTTTGGCACTAAAAGATTATCGTTTCCATGAACCTTTTGAACAGAACTATTATTTGTCACCCTTTTATCTGGCTGCGGAATCCAGTTGGCATAAAGAACAACGCTTTGCTCAAAAACCTTGCCTGCAGGAACAGCTGAATCACTCGGCGCACTGGTAGACCAATGGTCGAACTTGTAGCCAGACTTCACTGGTGGATTAATCTTTTGATGAGCGCCATCGCTTCTTTTTACTGTAACTGTATTGTCTGCATTGACAATGATTTCCTTGCAGTCACTTTCCTTTATAACCTTGCTGGCATTTGCTGCATCAGCAAAGACACCATCATTAGCCATACAGGTAGCTGTGATGTTTTTCATGGAATCGGGGTTACCCATACCAATCTTTGTAGTTCTTGTTACAATACCATTTGCTGGTATATTAGTAATCTTCCACGAAAAAGCCAGACCTGAATCACCGGTAAAATCAGGATTAGATAATTGAGTAAATACACTACTTGCAGCAGAACTATAGCCACCATACCAATAGGTATACATAGGATCCACACCAAAGTCAGTGCCACTGGTGTAAAGTCTAAATTCCTTTCCACCATAACTAGAACTAGCTGTCATAGTCAGATAATTAGTAAACTTTCTAATAACAGCATGATCATCTCCCGCTATCTGCACGTCTGCCGAGCAGCCCCAGTATAAATACTTGCCTGTATAATCTTTGTCTGATCTGTTTTCAAAAATGTATGTTACATTTATAAATTTATTTTCAAGCGTATAGACCTCGGCAACATATATATTTGAACTTCCAATCCTGGTAAATACAGGAGCATTGACGTTGTATGGCAAGTAAAGCTGATCGCCTGTGCCATGATAGCTGGCGTTCGATTCATCTACCCTGTAAAGATTTCTAAAGCCGGCGTTACTATAAGTAGTCATTGTACTTCTGTCTGCTGGCCAGCCCTGAACATACATATTTCCATTACTTGAGTACTTATAATATGCATCTGCATTATTGCCTTCAGTGCGTGCTATTACCCACTGGGCATAGAGGTCTATTGTTTCAGCCTCACCCTTATATTCAAGCTTTGCTGGAGCCGCAGTTGTACATCCGATATTCTTATACCAGCCGCCAAACTTAATAGAATCAGAATCATTAATAGGTGTAACCACTGTAGGAAGCTCTACATCCTCGTAGGCAACACATTCATAGGTGCTGTCCCCTGTCTTTTCCCATAAAGAATCCGAAATACTACCACCCTTTGTATGTAAAATGACCTTAAGTGATGGACTATCCTCTAAAGAATCTGCCCTTACCTTTACCACCATTGGTCCTGTAATCTTTTCCTTTGCAAGTCGAAGAATACCATACTGCTTTTCGCTGTCATAATTGTAGGTAAAATTAGATGAAGGAAGCACACTGCCGCCAACAGTAACAGTAACGTTCTTCTGAAGCGATGGAACTGTATAGCCCTCAACAGCTTCTATTACTGTCTCATAGTCTTCCATTGCAACGAAGCTGCCATTAGACTGCTTTTCTACTCGAATTGCTGCCATAACATGCTCGGAAAGTGTACCATCACTTAGTAGCTTCTTTGTATTAGCCCCCTCCAAATCGTAGGAAACTGAAACATAATTAAGCTCTGCGCGTGGTTTCTCCAAGGAAATGCTTGCTGCAGAAATAGTCTCGTTTTCGTTTTCGTATGCATAGTAAACCTTGTAGACCTTGTCCTCGTCTAAAAGCTCTTTTTTCTTGCGGTATACAGCCAGGTCATCACTTCTTTCAAGAGGAATAAAGTCCTCACCATTAGATGAAATCGCAAGTGTTTCAGCACCTGTGATAGCCTCACCTATATCAGTCTTGTTTCCGTCTACAAATACTGTAACCGTAACGTAATCATCGTCATCATCACCCTGGCCTGTTGTGTAATTCTTGTCGCCTGAATACCAGAGAGTGATGTTTTTAACTGTTCCCTTATTATCAGTAACAAGCGCAGCAGGAGTAGACCAGTCATAGCTGCCTGGCAATACCTTAAATGTGATTTTGTGACCATTACCATCAAAGGTAAGCCCTGATGGAAACTTACTAATAGGTGTCCAACTAGATGTTACTGTAATATCAGACATTAGCTTTGCGCTAAAATTCAAATTAGCAATGGTCATTGAAGTAGACTGACCTGTACCAGTAATACCATCACTTGGATTCGCACTATCTGAATTATCAAGAATTGTCTCTATTCTGTCTGTGTCCTTTACTGCTGCACTATTCTTCTTTTCAAGCAGTTCCTTATACTTAAGAAGATCTGCTTCAGAATAAAGTGTAAAGTATGATGCTGCCTTTGTTCTGCCCTGATAATAATGTAGTACGGTACCTTCAGCAGCTCCTGAGGTGATAACCACTGTATATATAGAAAAATGCTCTGCGCTGATATAAACAGAATCTGTTCTTGTATCTATATAAGAATCAAGCTTTTCTGCTTCGTCCAATTCGTCTGTCACATAATATACCAAAAGATCGCTGTCAGTTTCTTTTACAGTCTCCTTTGCGCCTACATTAGTAAATGAAACTAAGACATCACCCTTTGTTGTATCTGGCTCAATTGGCCTGTTATTACTGTCCAAAAGCTGAATATCAAAAGAGTATGACTGCTCAACCTTTGAAGAATTGGCTACCTCTCTATCCTTTTTGAATGTGTCCTCAATTGTATCTTCAATTTCCTTGACTTCATTTTTTGATGAAATAAGCTTTACATCCAGGGTTGCTCCCTCAGGAATAACACCTGCTGGTGCTGTAGCAGTAATCTTAATCTTGTCAACAATAACACTGTCAGAGAATTCGGCTGAGTCCTTTACAGTCTTTTTCAGGCACTCCTCGCCATGAACATGCTCCTGCTTTTCACAAATAAGGACATCCTCGTAGCAGCTATCATCATGAACATGAGCTGTGCCCGCACTTTCCTCAAGACCACAAATTGGAACCGAAGGACTATAACAGCTATCGTCATGTACATGCTCCTCAGATGTGTCCTCGCAAACCAAAGCTGGCTCTGACATACATTCTGCTGTATGCACGTGTCCTGCTGTTACATCCTCTGTCTTACCACATACAAGATGTCTTTCGTAGCAGTTCTCGTCATGAGTGTGCTCTTTAATGTCACAGCTTATTATGGTCTCCGTCTTTGAGTACGCAGAAACCGGAACCATCACGGTCGTAACTACCATAGATACAGATAGTATCAGTGACAGAATCTTTGACACCTTTCCTTCATGCCTTTTCTTTGTATTTCTCACCTTCAAAACAATTCTCTTCATAAATGTTCCTTTTTCAACCCAGGTTTATATATGTGCTACTTTAACTAATAAATATAAAAATCTCAAATTAAGCCAGTTTATTATGTGTAATTAAAGTATTATACCATATAAGCCCTATATTTTCGGACAAACTTCGGACAAATTTCAGGTTCTTATTAGAAAAGTTCTTATAAAAAAATCGGGGCGGCCTAAGCCGTCCCGATTAACACGATTATACTAATTATTGTTCTGCTTATCTTCCAGTCTCTTCTGCTTTATTCCTTTTGATATTTCAACTCCTCCTGTAGCCAAAAGCTGGATGATGAATATTGGGAAGTCATATATACAGGTTCCAATTACTACAAAGATAAATGAAATAATGCTGCCAAGAAGGAAAACAATCACTCTGATTCTTGCATTGTTATGCTTCTTATTTCCTGGCTTTTTCTTTCTGCCTGCAGATGTAACAACATCAGCTTCTTCGATAGGCGCTTCTTCTGTCTCCTTCTTGACTCTTAATAGAATCAGTATAAGTAGAGTAATTATTGCACATATCAATACCCACCAGTGCCATCTACAGCCCTCGCCATCCATCTCATAGGCAATCGCATACGTTCCATGGAACAAATGCGTTGAAATGGTGATTGTATTCTCATTAATATCGTAATCCTCTAATACAGCTCTCTCGTTGCCATTTGAATACACAATATAGAATACTCTGTCCTTTTGTCTAAGCTCCTTTGGAATATCGATTGTCACCAATACATTATCTTTTGTATGAGGGACATTATTCCACTTGCTACTAGAGGTTCTCCAGTCAAGCCTTAGATCAATATACTTACCAACAACCAGCTTTCTGTCCTTAGTTTCAAGCTTCTTAAGCTGGCTTTCGATATGATTCTTTTCATCAGCAGATACAACGCTATGGTGCTTTGGATCAACTGTTACTCTGATTTCAATATCTTCACCATTATCTACAGCCTTCTTTAGCTCGGTATTCATTATAGCATCAATGACTATTTTCTTTTTTGGAACATCAGCTTCAAGCTTACCGTGCTCAGTTTCGTTTGTCTCAACATAAACCTTTATGCTTCCGGTATTCTTCTCACCGACCTGATCTGGCACATCCACATTCTCACCAGTCACCGGCTTGTCGTTATTCTTGTTTGAAGGACTTGTAGGCTTTGCCTCTTTAGGCGTCTCTTTTTCTGGCTCAGCAACTACAGGTGTAGGTGCCTTTGGTGTCAGTATAGGTGGAAGAGCATCAATTATAATAGGAATAATTGTAGCATTCCATTTTGCATATACTCTTACACAACCATTCTTTAAGTCCACAGGACCTTCAAGCTGACTGCCGCCGCTTGGCTCAGTGTACCAGCCTGCAAACTTGTATCCGCTTCTTGTAGGCTCTTCAATGCCCTCGAGCTCTTCTTCAGTAACAATTCCACCCTCGCCTAAAGAATTGATATTTTTGAATATTACCTTGTGTGCTTTTCCTGTGCCATCATTCATATCAAATATAAGTGTTGGCATCAGATTATCCAGCTCGTAGAGAATTGTACCACTGGCTGAATCTGTCGCATCAACATAGTAGGTTGTGTGGTTGACATGATCCGAATCGCAGATTGACCTAAGCTGCTTTTCAGTCACATCATAAGAAACACCATTGTACTCATAGCCTACTACCTGAATTCTGTGATAATAGCTCCTCTGCGATCCACCTATATGCTGCCATACAGAAAAATCTCCACTATAGGTATAGGTTCCATCCCCAGCAGCAACTGCAGAGCACTTAACTGAATTAGTGTAAGCACCTGCCTGCTGTGTAACTATACTATAGTCACTATCAGCGGCATTCTCTCTCTCTGCGTACAGAGTCTTTACATATATTGCTGTTGGATGAATAGTATTACCGCTCTCATCCTCAGGAAGATTCTTTAATGTAACCTTCCATGGAGCATCAAACAGATGTGGATTGTAGGTAATTGTTGCCAAATCTCCAGGTACTATTAATTTCTGCTTATGCTCTACATCATAGGTAGTAATAAGGTCGTAGCTTCCAGCCTCATGAACGTATATTATTGGGTCTACAACAAGTTCATAACTATGTGTATTGCCATTGCAATCCTCGTAGGAAAGAAGGCTCGCTCCTGAGTCCTTTGTTGGATCTGTCGGATCAAAGCTTGTAAATTCATAATTCTTTACTGCTCTCGATACAGGACTGCCTGATGACGTTCCACACTCACTGTCACAATCCATAAACTTGGTTGCTATTAGCTTTCCATCCTGATACAGCTTGATTATTGCATGAGTTTCTCTTTCTGAAGGATTCAAGGTACCTGTATGTATGTTGCCATCATTTGCGTAGTACTCATAATCATATTGCCAGTCAATCTCACCTGCTGGCTTAATAATATAATCCTTTGCCCCACATGCATGATCACAATCAGCTCTATGTATCTGTCCAGAAGAGCTCTTTGTCATATCAACTGAGTAGCTTGTAAATAAGTGCTCCTTCCAAACTGTAATTGTCCAGCTTGTCTTGTTATCTGAAATGTCTGTTGCCTCAATAGTATAGGCTGTTCCTTCTGTACTACCCTTAAGCGTATAGTTCTTTGTCTTTACAGTCAGGTCTTCGTCTACAGTATCATCTACTGCCCCGCCTGTAGCTGTAATCTTTACATGAGTAAGATTATCATCACTTACTGTAACTGTAACGCCACCACAGTATTTTCCACTATTTTCTATACTCTTTTGAGTGCCGCCTACTGACCACTTACCTGAGATAGTAGGTGCAGCCATATCAGTAACTGTAAAGGTCTTTGAAACAGTACCAGTAAAATTGCCCTTTCCTGTTGCAATGTACTCATAGGTACCAACTGCCTTAGAGTCTGTAACCTCCGTCTTTACATCTATACCTTCTGAGTTCTTTGTCACTTTGTAGAGCTTTAAGGTGTAATCCTTAGTCAGCTCACAGGTCTTTTCGCTGCCATTTACTGTAGCCTTAACAGTAACAGCAGGCTTTTTGTCTGTACCATCAAATGTAAAGGCTGCATTATCAAATTCCATCTTTGATAATGATACAGGACTTATTGTGAAGGCCTTAACAATCTTGTATTTATTGCCATCAGCGCCTGTTACCTCAGCCTGTGCATAATACTCTCCAGCTTCTATAGCAGAAGCAACAGTAGTACCACCTGTTGTTGCGTTTTTACTTGCAACCTTGTGATAGGTAATAGCACCAACTGTTCCAACCTTTACGTATCCATCCACATTCAGTGAATCAAATAAACCAGAGCTTGTAGTAGTTCCTGTATAAGCAAGTCCTGTGTAATCACCACCTGCTGCAGCAATCGATACGGAAATATCCTTGTCATTTGCTACCGCATTGTAATACTCGCAGGTGTCAACAGTACATGTTGCAACAAGCTTTGCTGTGCCAGCGCCTGTATAGCTGTAGCTGTGGTTCTTATTAATAGTAACCTTATCTACTATTGTCTTATTAGAAGACTCATCAATTGCCTCGATTTTATAGCAGGTATCCTTATGATTGTCAGGAAGCAAGGTAATTGTCTTTGTCTTTGCACCATCTAAAGCTATGCTTTCCTTAAGTGTAGCCGTACCATTTACATATTTATAAATGTTTATCGTCTTCAGATAATCATCTGTCACAGTAAAGTCATGGCTGATACAATACGTCTTGTTTGCATCGATTCCACTTACTACAGGAAGGACGGTTTCCATAACAAGTCCATCCGTTGACATGTATTTTACATGTCCAGCGTTGTCTGTTACCTTTACGTAAATCACAACAAGCTTTGTATCATTGTTTGGAACACTGATATCAAAGTTTCCTGTATAGTCACTGTCTGCACTCACTCCTGAAAGAGCTGTCCACTTTGATGAATCAAGTGCATCAAGCTCTTCCTGAGTCATGCTCTGCTTAGCCTCTGTTGAATGGAATTCATAGTATTCTACAGATTTTAATCCGCTACCATTGTTTTCATCCTTTGCATTAACATGAACTGTAATATTTTCATTCGTGTATCTGCCAAAGGTGATAGTAGAAAGTACTTCATTCCACCACTGATCCCACTTAGAGAATCTGACTTTTCCATCTGGAGCAGTAACATCAACAATCTTCCATACAAGATCAATCTCGCCTGAATAATTGCCCTTTAATGTCACCTTGATATTGTAGCTTTCACCTGACTTCAATGCTTTTTTAGCATTAAGATTTCCTGACAGCTCATAGTCTGTGCCAGGTGTTAGTGCCTTGCTTTCTGACTCAAGTTCACTATCCTCTACAAGGACTATTGGAGTAATCAAATCTGCCACATCAAAGGTGCCATGCCAGTTGAACTTATAGCTTTGATCTTCTGCAGTCTTTTCTACATCAGCATTAGTTATCTTGGCACTTACCGATGCATCCAGGCTCTTTGCTGCAATACTCCAGTTCTTTGTAATATTGCTTCCACCAGTTAATGTGTAGTCTGAATTATCAAGTGCAGTCGCCTTAGCTTCATAGCTACCTACGTTTGTTGCCTTGTTACCTGTGTAGGCAGTTACATTTACTGAATCTTCGCTGCCACCTGATGTAGCCTTATTTGAAACAGTTGCACTAACTACTCTTTCCTTACCAGAATATCTGGCTGTAAAATCAGTCCATGTACCATTTTCATTATGGCTCCAACCAAGTGTTACAGGTTTTGGCGTAATAGTAAGCTTTCCATAAGATGGCGTAACTGTGTAACAATTTGTTGTGCTTCCACTTTCGTAAACTGTTTTTTCTCCACGCTTGATAACAAGATTTTCAAAAGTATTCTTTGAAGCCTCAGTATCATTTTGCGAAACATGTATTATAGAGCCTGTCACATCAATTGTGGCTACATCTGTTAGTCCACCATTGCTGGCCAGGCCATTTGCAGAACCATCTGCATTTAGCTTGTAAACTACATCGTCTGTTTTTGTAAAGGCATTACCATCATATTCATGGCTTGCTGATGCTGTTTCTACAGTAATGGCTCTAGGCTTTATAGTAGCTGTTTCTGCCTTTGAATATATCTTCTGTCCTTCTGATGTAATCTCACATACAAAGGATGCATTTTCATCTACATAAGTAATAGAAATCTCAGCAGTGTTTGCACCATAACCTGTATAGGCCACACCATTTTTCATCCACTTATAAGTAAGTGTATGTCCATCACTGTATTCTGCCTTAAGTGTCAATGGTGAGCCATCATATATCTTTTCAAAACCAGTTGCATTAGCTGTTCCATTACTTGTTATATCAGCACCTATTGTAAGCACTGCCGTCTTTACTACAGGATCACTATTATCACAGTTTGAGGCATCCTTTCCGCTACGTTTCTCATCTACCACAGCCTTAACTGTCATCTTGTAGGTGCCAGGATTTTTTATAACTGAAGTAAAGTCATACTCTAAATCTCTTGTCTCAAAATTACCCAGTGAAACATAGTCTGAATCAGCAGTCTTTCCCTTAGGAAGATATGACAGATTCAAAGCATATTTAACAGCTATTGCTGAATCTGAAGGTGTAGCTCCAGCATTTTCCTTTGGTCCGTCCACCTTATTCCAGGTCAGCTTTCCATAAGGAGCAGTAGCAGAAGCCTTATGCTCTACATTTGTTGGATCTGAAAGCTTTGTCTTTGTAATGGTATATTTTGCAACATTTGCAGCGTCCTTTGGTGTATCAGCTGCCTCAAAATTATCTGTTGCATTAACATGTGCATATATCCAATAGGTTCCTACATCTGTAAATGGATTTGTCTGCCATGTACTACCATTATTATTAGAATAATAATATGTAGTATTTTCAGCAGTTGATGCGCCCTGATGATTGCTCATTACAGGACTCTTTCTAGCCTGACCATAGGTCCATCCATCAAGAGAAACTGTAGGGCTGTATTTGCCCTGTATAATTTTAATCTCTGAATATTTTGGCTTTGCAGTCTTAGTTAAATCCTGTGCATCAAATGTAGTACTCTCTCCATTATCATTTCTTGTTGCCGTTATCTTACAATATACTCTGTATCTACTAACAGGAGTATATTCACCATTGTACTGATCAAGCAGTTTATACTGGCTTGTAGTATTACCATCAGTATCTGATTTTGTTGCAACGTTTGTATCTAGCTTTACGCTTTTACATTCCCAGCTGTAGCTAAAGGTATATCCAGACAAATCCTTAATATCATCCTCTGCTACGAGTGCAGGACTGCAGGTAACTACTGGTGCTGCAGTTGCATTAAAGCCATAAGTTTCCTGCGTCTTATCTGCTGTAAGACCTGCTGTAATCATTGCTGCCTTTTTTGCAACCGTTACATAAACCTTTGTTGAGGCAGCTGGCGTTGCACCAGAAGCCACAGAAAGTGCCGCACTAACATTAACACCGCTTGTAGCTGCACCTGATATGCTAAGTCCTTCATCTGCAGTGACACTTGCACTATAACCGGTTGCAAGTCTAAGCTTTGCTCCTATTTGATATCCAGATTCTCCAGCTATTACTACATAGCCTCTCTTTTTATTCGAATCTTTTTCAAGCCATATTGGATTGCCTGATACTGAATCGATTTCCTCATCAGCACCTACACCCTTATAGTCGCCAGTCGTTTCACCGGCAAATTCAAGGCTGACATTTGTGGCATACAAAGCACTTGTCGCAGCACTCAAAGCACTATCATCAACATTTTTATTGCCATCATTGTTAGTCTTTGATGCAATAGCCTGAACTGCTACGGTATATTGACCACCACCGGCATTTCTTATAGCAGATGCAAAATCAGCCTGTGTGCCTGTATAAGGTGTATCAGCAGAGCCCTGACATGCTTCTGTTATTTCACTTCCATCCTTGTAAAGGTGAACTATATAGCCAGCCACCTCAACGTCTCCAATTTTACTAATTGCAGCCCAGGAAACTGTTCCAGGCGAATCAGGTTTCCATGCCGGATTTGGTGTGGTCAGCTTGGCTTTATTAACCGTAAGCTTTCCAAGAGTAAATGTAATAGCATAATTAGCATTTACTGGTCCCTTTGGTGTAATAGCATATCCTGCTTCTGTATTAGCATCAGAACAGCTTCCAGCCGCATTGCTATACGAACAGTCATAAGAAACAGCCTTTGGTGAAAAATCGCTGGTTGTTTCTATTTTCTCACTATTTACAAGACCTGTTGCTGTATAAGTAAATGCAGGACTGGCATCGCCATACTTAATGGTTTTATCAGCAGCCTTTATTTCAAGTGATGCAGGTGTAATACTGCCCTTTGCAACCTTATCAGTCTTGTCTAATAAAGTATATCTTGCTGCCAAATATGGACTAAGCTCATAAGAAACAGTAAGTGTCTTATCACTTCCAACATTTTTATCAGGATATCCTGATGTAGCATCCTTAAATACAATTATAGGATCAGCTGAGCCTGCGCCAGTAGTAAGGTAAGTCACATCCACATCCATCAGATGCTCGTTTGCAACCTTTGAGCTTTCCTTTAATTCGTTTATTAAAGCACCTCTATCTGAGACACTTATACTTGAAGCATCAAGCTTTGTTGTACCGTCGTAAACCTTGGTAGGGCTTGTTATAAAGGTCTTCAGCTTATCAGTATCAATATAAAGACCTGCCTTATTTACCTTTAAGGTACCCTCTTTAACAGTAAGGTTATAATTTGTAAGCTCACTTGGTACATTTTTAAGGCATATCTTGTAATTATTAGCAGGAACCAGGCTAAGTGAAAGTGTCTGCTCACTACCACCTGCATCCTTGATATAGCCTTGCATAGCTGCAAGATTAGTCTTTTCAGTCTCTGTAGTTCCTGAGCCGGTCACTGTAGTTCCTGATGCAGCATCGTCAAACTTGAAGCCGCTATAGACATAATCAAGTGTTGGCAATTCACCACTACTCAAGCCTATCTTATAGCTCATCTCCTTATCATTCATAGTGACAGTAAGATCAGCCTTTGTAACAGTAAGCTTTTCTGTGAAAGTAAAGCCTGCCACAGGTATTGCACTTCCATTTACAAGAATATTGTAATTATCACTGTCAAAGGAAGCATTTTTCTTTATTGTCACAGCATACTTGCCTACTTTTCTGTTGTCGCCTGTCGAATCATTGCTATCGTAGGCTGATGTGATTGTATAGCTGCCTGTCAGTACACTTTCATCTTCGCCATCTATAAAGCCCTCATAGCTAATCGCATACTTTTGAGGATCTTCTGTAGTGCCCACCACGTAGGCATTTGGCGTAGCTGTTCCGTAGGTGATTGTCTTGTCAGCAAGAGTAAGTGTAAGGTCCTTCTTTGTAATGCTTGCTGCAATATCTAATACATCTGATGAAGCAAAGTCGCTTCCGTCAGCTTTTACCAGCTTATAATTACTATCATTTATAGAAAGCTTGCTTAATGTAACCTTTGTTGCACGAGTGGACTTGCCACTGGATGAAACATCCTTATTGTCATATTCTGCATCAAAGCCTGATAAATCAAATGCTGCTGCATCACCTGACAGTAAGCCGGATGCTGCATCACCTGATAAACCATCAAATACATAGTCCTCGGTTTTTGTTATATCAGTCTTTGCTACTGTCTTGTTGCCATCATAAGTCTTTGTGATAACAGGACTATCCGAAGCCTTTATTACTACTGGTCTTTTTGTAACAGTAAGTATTGAATTTGCTTTATCAGCTTCCCAGCTAAAGGTAAAGTGTGCTGTTGAAAGTGAATCAACTACAGCCTTTATCTCATATTGTCCAGCAGCTGTCACTCCTGCTACATAATCTGTCCAGGCACTATCGTCTGTTGATGAAAGTGGTCTGATTTTATAAGAAACATCACCCGTTACACTAATATCACCAATTACACCAGCACTTCCATCTTCTTTTATTATGCCTGTATAGCTAGATGTGAAGGCAGGTGTCTGTCCATATACGATTTCCTTCGAATCAGCCTTTACCTTAATAGTGCTGTTATTGATTTTTCCAGTAGCTTCCTTCTGACAGTTTACAAGGTCAAGCTCGTAGTTATCTTTTGAGCGACCTGTCAGTGCATCAGCTGCTATTGAAATATTTACCTTTGTTGTACCAGCTGCAGCATTGTCATAGCTGGCTGTAATCTTAGTTGAATCAAGAGACAACTCATCCTTTACACTGCCCTGTGAATACAATGGTGTAAATACCAGTGTTGAATCTCCATCACCTACATGTATAGTGACATCAGTTTTTCCATCATAGTACTTTTCTTCTGCTGTAATACCAGATACTCTAACCTTTGCCTTATCGATAACCATAGTACCTGTAGCATAGGTAATATCAAAGTTTTCTGTCAGATCTACACCAGCTTTACTTTTAATCTTTGCTCCTGCAAAAATCATATCTGTATATGTTCCTGCATTGACGTATGATTTTTGCTGCTTTGCTGTTACTATGAATTTTTCTGTATCACTTACTATAGTATCAATGTTTTCATCCGCGTATGATGAATTATCCTTGTATACTTTAATAGCATCTACCGTCTTTGACGTACCATCGTATGTAATGCCACTTGTAACATCCTCAGGCTTAATAACAATGTTTCTTTTAACAATGTTATAATCCTTTGTCATAACATCAAAGGTATAGTCACTAGGGAAACAGGTACCACCAGACTTTATTGATGCCTGTGCTGTAGCTGTGTAGCTTCCCACATTTGTCTGCTTACCTAATACTGTTATATCAAAATAATCCTTGTCTTCTACAGGAATAGGATGTGTCTGCTCTGCCTTTATATGAGCATTTGGTGACTGCTTTTGTCCATTAAATACAAGGTTAGTCTCTTCATCCCAACTGATCTCAATAAGTCTTGGCGTAATATTTCCTGAGAATATAAGCGTAGTAGACGCTGGGAAGGTATAATCATACTCCTTATGTCCATCATCATTATTTACCAGATACAAATTACTTACTGTAAAGTTCTTTGCATCCTTAACATGAGCATTATTAAACTCAGCCGTACAACCAACAATATATGCTGCTGATTTTGTATCTCCATCTAGAAAACCTACAAGCTCATAGTATGTGTCTCTACCATGAGAAAACTTATACATATCATGCGTAGAATCAGTGACCTCTCCTTCGACCAGAGTATGTCCGTCATACATCTTTTCAAACACTTGTGAAAGAGCTTTTATCCTGATACTTCTAGGCTTAATATTTACTATTTGAGAGCCACTACAGTCATTATAATTACCAGACTCATCATGAATGTAATAGTAGGTTGTGTATGGACATGGACCGTCAGTGTTACTATTTACATGGGTGTATTCTGGCTTTGTTGTCACACCCTTTGTATTATAGTTAGCCTCTGTAAGTTCTTCGTCAGAGCTATAGTATACTGTATAGCCAGAAGCTGTCGATGGTCTGTCCACTCTAAAGCCTATGCTATGTGGAGCATTATCAAAGACTCCTTCGTATTTTGATGTAGTAACCTTAAAGTTTGCCTTTGCAACCTTTACTGTTACTTCTTCATCTATCTGACCAGACAGATGTGTATCTGTTCTTTCATAAGAAACTACACATTTATACTTGTAATCGCCTGCATGCTTGTCCTGCTCAAAGAAGAAAATAGCATTGGTCTGTCCACTAAGCTCGGCCCAGTCTCCATCCTTATACTCATACCACTGATAGCCTGTAACCTTTGTCTTTTTAGCCTCAGGATCACTTTCATTGACCTTCGCAACGGCCATTAATACGTTGTCTGCTGATGCTTCATAGCCATAGACATACTCAGTTTTTCCTGTAATGCTAAGCGTTGGTGGAACTACTGCAGACATCTGTACCATAGCTACATAATCTGCAGAATCTTCTAGTTCTGGATGAATATACTTCTTATCTGTGCTAGCAGGATAAATCGAAGGTGACTCCCCAGTAATACTTGTCCTAAGGTCATCAATAAATGCATATTCAGACAAATCCTTTGTACCATCGCCTGGGTAATCCTTTAATACATCTGAAGCCTTATACCAGCCTAAGAAAACATAGCCTGATGCAAGCAGTGCCTCTAAAGTAGGTCTATCTCCGTATGAATACTGACCAGCACCTGTTGTTATTACACCTTCTGTTGCTATTGCTCCTGTCTCACCATCACCTTCAGCCAAAACTGCACTTCTTAATCTTATGATGCAGTCTGCTGTTCTTTGATAGTAGCAGCTAATATCCATGCCATATTCAGCCTTATAACTATCAGTAGCTGCACACGTTCTGATTGTTGCACCTGACTTGTAGGCAGTATATGCATACTCATGCATCTTAAGTCCACTGATTGCAGAAGTATTTGCCAGGATTTCAGCATTTGTCCTTGAAGTTGCTTTAGTAACTGCCTTTACCAGATTATCCTCAGTCATGTTACCAGCAAAAAGATATGTAGCAACTACCACATCTGCTGATTTAACAACAAATCTGACACCTGTTATGTTTCCTTCTGCACCATAATAGTAGGCGGTTCCGCTTTTTCCGTTAAAGGTCTTTTCTTCTTCCTTAAAATAAGCACCCTCAAGGTTAAAGCCTGTATTATACTTTCTATCCTTTGTCTGGAAATAATGATTTACAAAGTGGTCAAAATCGGCTTCCTCCCATTTTGCTGTAGCCTCTAAATCAAAGGCTGGCATTCTAGGGGTTGTTTCACCCGACAGTATAACAGGTGTATACGCTTCACCCGTAGTCTTTTTCCATTCATAACCGGCAAATGTATATCCTGGTCTTTCAGGATCTGCAATTATAATATGCTGATCCACTGAAAGGGTCTTATACTCAGGATTATCTGTTTCAGATATTCCATTATTTATCTTTATTGTATACTTATCTCTAGCAAAGAATACCCTTAGGCTGATAGGTATTGTATTAACATATCCGTACGAACGGTTATCATTATTAGTCTCATCAAAGTAGAATCCATCCTTGCCATAAAACTCTTCATAAGACTTATTTTCGGCATCCTTTCTAAGATAAAGCTCTGTATATGTAGTAGATGGTCGCTCCGCCATAACAAGCACTACTGCACCGTCCACCTTGTAGGTTGTAATCTTAGCTTCTTTATTGTTTGGTTTTTCTGAGGTTCCAACATTTACAGTAATTGTATCTGTACTAGATGTAAGCCTATCTCCAAGCCTTGTTTTTATTGCTTCAAGATTATCTTCCGTAACGTAATCGTATGTATTCTCGTCAATCGTAATAGGATCTGCCAATTCGTAGTAAACATACTCTTTGTTATGAATCACACTCTTTTCATACCGTCCATATACGGTACGATTTTGATTCATCTTCAGTCCTGCATCAGGAATAGGCTTTGTAAACTGATAATCCAGATACCAGACAATATCATAGCCTTCTAAAGGAGTAGCAGCATGAGTACAGCCAATATCGCTCTTGCTTACTGTTGATCCATAGGTGTATTTATGATTTGAGCAAAGCCTTCCACTAAAGCTATAGGTTATAGCACATTGTTCCTTATAATAATATGAATAAGTAAGTGTTTGGCTATTTCCAGTTACATAGGTTCCTCCCCATGAACTGTTGTATACATTTAAGGATTCATAGCTTTCATCATATAAATCTACACTTTCTGAATCTTTATGATCATTTTTGTATTCATTTAGGAAGTCCAGTACCTGCTGATAATCAGGAGTAGTCTTTCCGCCAACTTCTTTATGCGAATAGCTTGTATATGCACCAGGAATGAATCTGTCGGTAAAGTCTGCTATATAAATACAAGGTGTAGAATCTGTAAGTGAGCCCGAACCATTGTAGTAATAGTACTCTCCGTCTATATATGTAAAGCCTGAATTTACTTTAGTTTTATCTGAATAATCGTAGTGTCTGCCGGTAGCATTTGCTGCTGGATATTCTGCGACTGCATCTTTAGTATTCATAGTCTTTCCTGCATCGCTGATGATAGCACAGGCATTCATTACACGAAGTGGAAGCTTTTGTTTTTCTCCTCCACCTACAGCGTATTCGTAATATATAGGAGTATTAGCATAGGCGTTTCCTTCTTTATCCGTTCTTCTGTATAATCCAATATTATCTGAATTTTTCGCCGCTTTACTTATAACAAAGTCCAGATAAAAATCTTCCTTTGTATCAATCTGATTATAGTGGACATACATATACGAATTATTCGTATTATATGGCACACCAAAGGTACACCTAATTACATCATTAAGTCCTGAATCTTTACTGCCCCATTTATATGTATCGCCCGTACCAATCGTTGTCATTGTCTGGCTAGGCCAGTTCCAGGTCACGCCTGCGTCACCTATATATCTATGGAAACCATTGTAGGATACCAGATAATTGTTGTTTCTAAAGTCGTAGGCAAGTGCTGTTGAATCCGAACCTGGTACCTTTTCAGTATCAGGATTCTTTGTTAAAGTTATAGCCTGCTCTTTTTTTAGATTTGTTATAGCAGAAGATGTCCAATCAGCACTAGTATTCGCATCAAATAGTGCTACTGGATTAACATCATAGGTAGTACCCCACTTACCCTTAATTGTAGTTTTTGCTATTTCTGTATCTTTTGATTCTGTTTTAGGTCTACAGTAATAGATAATAGTAGCTTCGGTTTCTTTTCTCTCGTAATATACCTTTAGCACTAAAGGATTAGCCTCATCTTTTACAGCTGTTCCTTCTATTACTATCTCATTCTTCAAAGGATCTGTATCAGATAATTTGGTCTTATCTACATATGTATAATAATCATAATTCTGTACTGTTTTTACTATTGTTTCATAATTAACATAGCAGTTTGTCGCATTGTCCTTCGAAGGATCGTCTGTTCCAATATGTACTGTAGCATCAACGCCTGCTTCCATTTCAAGCTCAGATACCTTTTCATATTGACCCACTTCACTAGTTTCAAAATAAATCTCAATATTGTATTTTGCCTTATCATCACGAATAACATCTCTAGTTACTGTAACGTCACCCGCAGGCATCTTGCTTGGTCTAAGACCTGTTGAATAGTCTGTATAAGACGCAAACTTATAACCCGATGGCATTGTAAATTTATTATTAGAGTCATCCTTTGGGAAGTCATCAGCTAAATATGTTTCATCCTTTTCATACGAAGTAAGGTCTAATGACTCCTCATATTGACGGGATACTGTTCTTCTATATATTCTGTGTTCTTCTATTTCTCTATTTGTATCCCATACATCTATATAAAGATTGTATACATTTCTAGTATAGTAAAGATTAATGACTAGCTTTTCTTCTGTATTTTCTTTTACAGTTCCCTTGACTGTGTCAGTAGCTAAACCAGTAGGAAGATCTCCTTCACTTACTCCTGCATCAATAGCAGCTCCCTTGCTCATTTTTATTCCGGCAAGAGTGAATCCATCAATCTGATCAGCCACAAAATCCTTGCTGTCAGCTGATAGATATTCATTGCAATGCGCTGTTATCTCATCATCATGCTTTGCGTTAAAGGTCTCTGTTCTTTTAGGATCAATAGTATATTTTCCAGTCTTTGTAGCACCATTGCCTAAAGTTTCCATATGATAAACAACCTGGTAGTTCGCATTTCTTGCCTCAAACCTACCTGTTGCCACGATGTCGTGTGCTGGCATGGATAAAGGAGTAGAGCCTGTTCCCTCGTAACTCCAGCCTATAAAATCATAGCCTTCTGCTGTTGGCTTTGCACGTTCAGTTACAGCCTGACCATAATAAAACTCATCCGAATCCTGAGTCTCTTCTGATTCACCAGGCATTGTGTATTTATATGTAATATTGTACTTGCCAGTCTTGTAATATACCTTTAGTACTTTTCCTGAGCTTGTTAGCCTGATAGATGAAACATAGTCTGCATAAGGCGCGGCATCTAAAGAATAATTTGCCTTAGTCTTCTGAACTGACTCATCATTGTAGTTAATCGTATCATTATAATGACCTATAAAGGATGCTGTTTCATCAGGTTCTACATCATATCCACCCTCAGTATTCATATAGTAATACTCGATAGTATATGGGTACTGATCATTAGACCATTGAGCCGTCAGCTTATCAGATGCATTTGCCTTGTATTCAGCACCATCTGTTGTACTACCTGTATTCTCACCGCTCCAGTTCTTAAATGTATTACCATCATAGGTAAATGTACATGTAGGCAGTGTAATAGATGTATTGGCAAGCTTATAAACGTTAGGCATTGTATGAATAGCATCATCTGAAGAGCCTTTATCGAAGCTAACCTCATACACTGTAAATACAGTAGAATATGAATAATAATAATGACTATCCTCTCCAGCTGTATCATTGTATGCTGCAGCATAAATTCCAGGTGCTGAAATAACAAACTCAGCCTGAACGCTCTTTGGATAATTGCCTTCAACAAGTGTAGCATTTACATGTGCGTACTTTGCCCCTGAGTCTGGCACAAAATGAGTAGACTTTTCACCAGTATATGCATCTGTAACTTCCTCTAATTTTCCTTTTACAATGCCGTAGGACTTGATACCAATACTATCATTTGCTGTAAATGTTACCTTTACGCCTTTGTAACCAGCGTCTGGCATATTTACTGCTGAAAAATCAGTCACATAAGGCTTTTCATCAAAGGTGCTTGCAGTAACAAGAACCTTTGGCAATGAAGCTGTCAGCTTATCATTAACAGTTAATGTGGTCTGATATGTTGAGCCATTATCTTTGTTTGAATAGTCAAAGTATTTATCATTAGTTCTATCTACTGCACCAAATGCATCCTCGTGGAAGCTGTAGCCTTCATTTGTCTCAGCATTGATTACTATAGACTCTCCACTAACTAATGTAACTGAATTATGATCAGGATAATCCCTAAAGGAAATTGACTTTAGGCCTGGCTGGTCTGCTCCTTCTGGCTTTCCAATATTTTTCTTTGATAATTCAATAGTTACTGTATGCAGGTCATCACTTTTTTCTGAGTAACCAGAAGCATAATAATCTTCCTTCGCCTCTCCGCTGGCTGGTATAGTCTTTACCTTAAAGAAAAATGATGCATCAGTTCCATCAGAAATATTATTATGTATTGTTTCTCTAAAATTGTAGCTTGTAGCACCCTCGTCTGTGGTAACTGTTGTAATCTTAGTGTCACCACCTGCAGTGTGTTTGTAAAGCTCAACCTCATATTTAACATTGAGCTGTTTCTTTACAATAGCAACCCAGCTGGCTGTACCAGGATTTGAAATATCCCATGCAAGACCTGCTGGTGATGTAATCTGTATTGGAGTAATCTTAAGAATTCCATTAATAGGCTCGATGTCATAGTTATCAGCATTTGTTACACTTGAAAGCTGATAGCTAACAACGTTAGGGACACCAATATTCTCCCCTTTGTCATTCAAAGTAACATTTGTTATAGAACCATCTACCTTTATATACTGGAAGGACTCATGGGAATCAATAAAAACATATGCTTCTTCAATTTCATTATTATCTGCATCTAATAATTTATAGCCATGATCACTGTGAGCCCAGCCATCATATTCCCAGGTTTGAGAATCAGCCTCTATGTATATCTTTCTTTTATTAATCTTAAACGTTGCAGGCTCAGAATTCTTTGTAGCATAGTTTCCATTAGGATCAGATACTTTTACATAAACCTTGTAATCGCCTGCATTGACTGGCTGTGTTGTTGTCCATGCATCTGTAGCAGCCACGCTATTAATTGTTCCAGCAGCATCTTCTACGTAATAATATGTTAATGTAGGAACATCAAAAGGAACCCCGCTTGTAGATGGAGTCTTTGCAGTCTGACCATAGGTCCAGTCAGCCAGTGAAACTATAGGATTATAGCTGTCATTTTCTGTAATAGTAAATGTGTGTGATTTTGTTCCTGTATAATTGCCCTTAAAGGTAAGTGTCAGAGTGTGCTCTCCAACAATTGTTTTCTCATCGCAGGAAACCTCATAATTTGAAGCAGAAATAATTCCATTGTCTTCTCCACCAAGACTGGCAAGTACAGAATCCTTTATTGTAAAGGTAGGATTTATCTCACTTCCTGTATAAGTATAGCTGTCAGGATCAATAGTAAGCGTAACTGATGAGTCAGATACAGCCTTTGGTGCTACAGTAAGCTTTGCTGGCACAACTGTGATGCTATAATTGTCAGCTTCAAACTTATCTCCTGCTTTAAGCTTTATCTCATAGCCTTCTGACTTTACCTCGTCACCCTTTTTATAATTGCAGGTAAACTGACCCTTAGTATTAAATACGCCTTCAGCAGCCTTAGTATTATCAGGCTCACCAGCTGATTCTACGATATCATCACCTACAAGACCCTCGTAGGTATATGCATAGGTTTCTGGTGCGTCATCTAGATAATTAACAGTCTTTGCTGTTGCTTTAACAGACAAAGGCGCCTTATTTATAGTTATTACTACAGGTGTACCCTTAAGCTTTTCTGTCTGAGGATCACCATTATCATCCTCATAAGAAACAATGGCATCAACCCTGTATTCACCCGAATCAGAAACATTCTTTACTGTCAGCTTATTAGTTGCAGCTGATGTTATTTTTTCAAATGTGCCTTCGGAATTCTTTTTGTACCACTCGTATGAAATGTCAGCAGTATTTCCAGCTGCCTTTACACTAAGCTCTATATCTTCACCTGTGTAGGTTTTCTCAGTGGCTGTAAGTGCTTTTTCCCAGGTAGGAGTTGTAAAATTCCACTTAGCGTACAGGTTCACATCACTGGCACTATTAGTAGTAAGCGAAACAGCCTTATCCCCGCTAAAGTCCTGGTTCTTATACCAGCCATCAAACTCGTAACCTTTTCTATGAGGTGTAGCATCATCTGCTGTATCCTCAAGTGAAGGCAGGTCAAATTTTTCAGAGCCTATGTGCCAGAATGTCTTTTGTGACTTTGAATTGTTTTTGTAATATCCATTAAGAATAATTTTTGATACGGCAATAGAAGATGTAGAGACAGCTATATTCCCCTCTGCATCCTTTGCGTAGAAATAGAATGCGCCGCTTTTATCTGGCACATATGAAAAATCTTTTTCCTCATTAGTCAGCGCAACAGCTGTAAAGTCCTCATCAGTAAGTTGGTCCCTTGTCTTTGTAGAAAAGCAGTAGCCTACAAGCCCGCTCTTTGAGTCAATAGCCTTTGCAACAAGCTTGCCCTTGTCATCACCAGTTCCAGCCTGATAAAGGTTTATTACTGGAGCCTCTGTTTCTGTTGCTGTAGCGTTTACAGTAATCTCAGAACCTGCTGCATAATCATTTGAAATGACAATATTTGTAGCTGCTGTTCCTGCATTTCCAAAAGTAATACCTGCAGCTGCTGTGGTCCACTCCTTAAAGCTCCAGCCTGATTGAGCTGTAGCATTAATGTTCCTGTTACTATATGTGTTAGATCCTGCGACTAAAAGAAAGTCGAATATAGTCTCATACTTATCTGCATCACTGACACTTGCAGTTCTAATACCCTTTTTAGGATCAAGTGAAACCTTTACAACATTTGTCGAAGTCGATTTGTCGCTCTCTCCAGAGCCTACATAATGAGCTGTATCCTTTGGCTGAGCCTCTACCGTAAAGCTGTAGCTGCCAGGGCCAAAGACTTCCTTGCTAGAGTCCTTTATTTCAGGCCAAAAATCGTAGGATGTAGCAGTACCTGCTACAGAGTCAACAAAAAGTGCCTCTGAGACACCTGCCTTATAGAGCTTTACCTCATATCGATTTGTTACGTCGGTGCCCTTGCCGAATTTATCCTTTGTGACTGCATCCCACTTTGCTGTAGTCATATCACTATCCCAAGCCAGATTGGTAGGCTTTGGCAAAGGAGCTTTTACTACTTCAAAGTAAACAGTGTTAAAATCGAGATTTTCTACTGATTCATCATCAGCAGTTTCATATGTATAACCCAAATAATACTTTGCAGGGGCAAGGTTTGTAAGTGGTGCATTATACTGGCTATATTCTTCATCACCCTTTTTATAATAAATCTCCGCTCCCTTAGCGCCTTCAGGAAGATTTGTCAAAGCAATTGTGACAGTCTCCCCATACTCTACTGAGACGCTCTGTCCTACGAGATTTTTGCCATTAATAGTATACGAAACAGCCACTGGTGCTGGAGCAGCTCTTAATGCTTTCTTTGGGCTTGCTAATAATTTTTTATTGTTTTCTGATTCTTTTTCCTGACTTGGAGTCTTTGATGAATCCTCAGACTTTTGAGATTCTGATGGCTTTGTGGTCTCTGAACCCGATGATGGTGTTGAAGCCTCAGAACCCGATGATGGTATTGGAGTCTCTGAACCCGATGATGGTACTGGAGTCTCTGAGCCCGAAGACGGTATTGGAGCCTCTGGCTCTGAAGACGGTATTGAAGTCTCTGCCTCTGAAGACGGAACCTCAGAAGCAAAAACATATGATGTATCATAGCTTGTTGTAAAAAGAGTAACTGCAAGCAAAAATGCTGTAGCGCGCTTTGCACCCCTTAATAATCTCTTTTTCATGACGAAACCCACTCAAAATGCCCTTTGCTATTCCCCAATCGCAAGGTCATTTCCTTCACAAAAGTATTTAATTTCCCCATCCTTACAGTTAGAATTATTATACTACTTTTTCAAAAAGGATTTCTACAAAAATTTGCATAAAATGCTGTATTTTCAAAGTTTTTTCTTACTCAAAATACACAAGCCACAGCTGGTCATTAGGTATACGGGTAGGTGTCCTATAACAGTCAGCTGACGATTCAAACAAAAGATATAAGTAATTGCCTCTTATCCATGGCTGCTCTACCATGTTTGGTATCAGCTCAGAATGCCTTACATTGGTAAAGTCAAGGCGGCCATTTTCGATCTTGTCATATAAAAGATGTGAGTTCTGATAGCCGTCACACTGAGTCATTATAAGAGTCTTTTCCCCTTCTTCATCAGTATAAATGCATACTCCCTGTATCTTCTCAGGCACCTTGTAAACCTGTTCTGGAGAAGTATTTAAGTCATCCACAAGAGCACTAATTTTGTATTTTTTCAGTAAGCCTGGCTTGCCCTCCAGGTAGCTACCTACGTATAAATCGTCCTCATTTATTGTCAGATAGCTGGCAACATGCTGTCCAGTCTGATTATAAAGGCCTGCATCAAACTTATATCTGACTTTTATCCTTTCCTTCTGCAAATAGCTGTAATCAAGGGCATAAACCTGTCCGTTCGACGCAGTAATCCACAGATAATCTCTCTTCCAGTCATAGGCAAGGCCACCGGCATGAGCCTTAAACCCGAGTTCAATTATATTAATAAGCTCTCCCCTAGCATCTAAAACATACAGTACTGAGCTTTTTTTATGTCTGCTATCATAAGCCGAAATAATCAGGCTGTCTCTTGTTATAGTAAGCCCCTGAGGAACATATCTTTTGTATTTTTCAAAAATCTGGCTATCGTAAAGTGGCGGCATGGTTCGTGAGTCTACATAATTTTCTGCCATATATACGTATTCTGGTCTGGTTAGAATTCTGCCTCGTCCCACCTGACTGGTAAATACACCGTCCACAGTAAGCTCTGCCAAATAATAATAATCTTCTACATCATTAGTTTTGTCTGCGTAGCATTTTTTGCCATAATTATGGATAATGTCTATCATTGGCTGAGTCAAAAAATCCGTATCAACTGCGTATGCATCTGCTGGATAAATATCAAGAAATGGCGTGTCCAAATAATCCGTTGCCTTAAAAACAATTCTTGCGTCAGGCTCTTTTTCCTTAATGGCCATCAGATAATCATAATTATCAGATATATAGCTGACCTCACCTAAGACAATCCCTGACTTCACCGTCTTTATCACTGCATCAATGTAAATATCTTTTTTATATTCATGCTTCTTATCAAGTGTATGAAGCTCTATATAAATATCTCCTGCATTATCGCCTGCGCCTCTAATTGCCTGCTTTAAAGAAAGCATAGACTCATTATCATACATAGCCTTTGCTGCATCGCTTGATACGCTTGTTATAAGATCATTATAAGCATCAAACATATTGAGCTCCTGCAATACATCAAGCCTGTAACGATTAGGAGAGCCCATCAGGTCAAAATCATTGAGATTGTCCTTGTCATAAACAACAAGTTTGTCATCATGTGTCAACTGAACATCCAGCTTTATTCCACTGGCTCCTATTTGCTGCGCGTATTCAATTGCAGCCGACGAACTGCTAGGTGCAACCACTCCATATCCAGCATCAGCTATTATTTCTATATTTCCCGCCCTGTATTTCAGGTAATCACTCAAAGCAATAAATCCAATTACAAAAGCAATTGAAAGAACAAGGTATAGAGCATACAATATTGCCTTTTTTGTCTGCTTTGACTCCCAGTATTGGAAGAATCTAGGGTGTAAAGCAGTAATATACAAACCAATCAGCAAATAAAGGGCAAAGTCCTCTGTTCCAAGAGTAAAAAATGCTACCATATATGGGCTGACATGCGTGCTAAGAACAGTTATTACAATAAAACCAGATACAATTCTAATAATCTTTGCAGGGATTGATGCCTCGACTTTAAAATGTATAAATCTGTTTTCCATGAATAGGCCGATTACAACACCAATCGCCGCGCCACTTGCCTCTGTGTATCCAAAAATCTCGCAAAAATACAGGCAGATCATAAAAAGGGCAATCGTAATCAGTATATCCTCGTACTTAAAGTCTTTACGTGTTCCAAGTGCAATAATATTAGCTATAATCAGACTGATAATGCCAGCCAATATAGCGACTATGACATCTAAAGGCGTGTTTAATCCCAGATAAAAGGATGAAAAAATAATAAGACCAATGTATATTAAGATAATTGTTCTGAAAATCCTGTTTTTATTTTTTATGCCAAGGCATCCAAAAACAGCAACCCCATATTCAACCGAGGCTGCCGGCATTGCATAACTTGTTGCATTTATTTGTGCTTGCTTTGAAGGAATAAAGTCATTATTAGATATCCATGGTCTTTCTTCTCTGATAACATCCTTTAGACCCAAATTAGTCATATTGGTGAGAATCAGACTGATAATCGTAAGCCTTCCAAACTCCTTACTTATAGTCCAATATATGGCAGCAACCAAAAAATACAGATAATAGCTTTCGGTAAACTCCCTAACCACAATAAGGATATTTTCCAGACTTCCATTCGAGGCAAGACGTATGTTTTCTAAATAATAAAGTATACTCATCTAGTACTCGTTCTGTCGTTCATTAATTGCTAACGGATAAAAATGCTCTTTTCGCTATGTCCTCCGTTATAGTTTGATACCGCTATATTTACATCCAGCCCGCCTGATACATGTTTCAAAGTATCATCCGCAATCTCTTTTTTTACTGAACTTTCTGGTGTCTTTGCTCCTGTATTTTCCATTTCCATAGAAGCATCTTTTTTTCTCATACCTAGCATTTCTTCTACCATTCCTTTCGTAGCAAGTCCTTCTGAAAAAGCTGACGCTGAACCTGTAAAAAGGCCCATGTAAAAGGCTTCTTCAAAATTATTATCATTGGCAATATATCCATATAAAAAGCCTGCAACCATTGAATCCCCTGCGCCAACAGAGTTTACTACCTGACCCTTTGGCGGCAGTGCTTCAATGACCCCATCATCCTCAGTTATAAGTACTGCACCATCATTTGCCATCGAAACAAGAACATTTCTAGCCCCCATATTCTTTAGCTTTTTTGCATATTCTATAACTTCATATTTTGTAGTTAGCTTTACACCAAATATCTCCCCTAATTCATGATTATTAGGTTTTACTAAAAAAGGCTTTTTTGCCAATGTATTAACAAGCAGGTCCTTTGTGGCATCTACAACGATTTTTATATCCTTGTTTGCCAGATAATCCATTATATCACTATAAATACTCTGTGATAAAGATGCTGGAATACTTCCTGCTAAAACTAAATAATCTCCGTCTTTTATATTATCCAATTTATTAAACAAACAATCAATATCCCCAGTCGAAATCTCTGGTCCAATACCATTTATTTCTGACTCTTCGGCCGACTTTATTTTTACATTTATTCGAGACATGCCCCCGTCAACTCTAATAAAATCAGAGTTGATATTTCTTTCAGCAAGACATCTTATTATCTCATCTCCAGTAAATCCTGCCACAAAGCCAAGTGCCACAGAGTCCATACCAAGGTTTTTAAGGACCATCGAAACATTAAGTCCTTTACCGCCAGGAAAGATAGTTTCTTTACTTGTTCTATTCACTTTTCCAGGTTCAAAATCATCTACATAAGTGATGTAATCCAAAGATGGATTAAAGGTGAGTGTATATATCATTTTGTAATCCTTTGTTAGGCAATCCGTTTATTTATTATTTATTATTTTGACTTTCAATCACCAGCTTACTCATTTCTTCTTTTGTCGGTACGCGATTATTATCTATGGCAAATTCTAAAATGCGCTTAAAAGCCTCTCTTTTTTCTGATTCATCATCATAACAGTCAATAATCTGCTGACGACTATCCCCCAAGCATTTATTTATGTCACCAATTAATGGTGTCACAAGTTCTGCATTCTTTTCCTTTAAGTACTGAACTAATGCAGGACTATTTCCTCCACTCGAAAATGCTGCCACTACATTCTTTTCTTTCAAATATGATGGCACAATAAATGTACTGTCCTTCTTGGAATCTACTACATTTACTAAAATCTTATTCTTTTTGCAAGCTTTGCTTATGCTCTGATTGCATTCACTGTCATTGGTTGCAGCAATAACAAGCATTTTGTTATTTATGTCTTTTGGATCAAACGCCCTGTTTTCTATAAAAAGGCTGGAATTGACTAACGCTAAATCTTTCACTTCAGTGCAAGGCTCAATCGCAACCACATGCACAAGTGCCTCAAAATCAAGCAGTGTCTTAATCTTTCTATATGCAACCTTTCCGCCGCCAACTACCAGACACTCCTTGCCTGCTATATCTACAAACATTGGAAAATAAGCCATTTTATGCCTCCGTTGCAATAATATGGTTCACTATAGGACGAAGTCTTGTCGTAAGAAGTGCCGCAGCAATACAAAGAATAAAATCAGGAACTACTGTTATCAGGCAGTATTCAACAACTACTACCTTCCAGCCTACTGCATCTCCAACATAGAGATTTTTCATAAAGTAAAAGTAAACTGCACCAACAAGATAATATACAAATTCTCCAACTGCCGAGATTAATATGTATTGCCACAGCTTATTTGCCTTGGTCTTTTCCATGAGCAATCCTATTATAAAGGCTGCAAGCAAAAAGCCTAATAAGAATCCAAATCCAGGTCGTAAAACATACTGTGGTCCTCCACCCGCTGCAAACACTGGAAGGCCTACCAGACCTATTATCAGATATACCAAAACGCTAATTGTTCCAAGCTTTGCACCAAGCAAAAATGCTGCAAGTAATACAAATAGCCACTGCAGTGTAAAATGCATCGTGTATAATGGCAATGGTATCTGAATCTGTAAAAAGGCTCCCACAGCAATCAATGCTGCAAAAAGCCCACATAAAGTTATCTCTTTTGTCTTCATTATTTTAATTTATTATAATTATTTTAATTTATTATACTCCAGAAGTTGGTTGATTAAAGTTTCAACATCACATTGTGATGCTACTACACTAGCATTATGATTATGTTTTTTAACACATTCTGCTGTAACATCGCCAATGCAGGCAATTCTTATATGCTCTGGCAGCTTTATACCAGCATTTTTGATTTCTTCAAAAAAAGCATCTACGCCAGAGGCACTAAAAAATGTCAAATAGTCAAGGCTGTTCAGTTCATCTGACCACTCAGCCAAAGGAGCATCCAGGTCATCGGCATTGACACACAGCTTTCCTTTTACATCATATATCTGTCGTTCTGTAAAAGGGATATTATTCTGCCGTAAGGCTTCTGTTAAAAGCCTGCTTCCCTTTACCGCTCTGGGCAAAAGAATACTATCTTCACCATTTAATAGCGGAAGCAGTTCCTCACAAAGCCCCTCTACTGTATATTTTGATGGCATAAAATCTGCATTAAATCCATGTTCCAGCAGGCACTCTTTCGTTCCACTTCCTAATGTAGCAAACTTTATATTTGCAAAGCTTCTATAATCTACCCTGTCTTTTTTTGCCTGTTCGAAAAATAGATTTACACCATTTTGGCTCGTAAAAATTATCCATGAATAGTCTGTCAGCCTGCTCCAGTCCTTTGACAAATCCTGCAACTCTTTGGTAGGACAAAGCTGCATGTCACAGATAGATGTGCTTTTCCAATTTATCTGCTCCAGACCATCCTTTAATTTTTTATGAACTGCCTTTGTCGCAACTATTCCAACTAAAGGCGTATTCTCATTTGTATCAATGTAATTGTATTTAGCAACTTCTCCAATCACAATAACTGCTGGAGATGACACATTTTCAGCCCTGACCCTTTTTTCAATGTCATAAAGAGTGCCTCTTACTACCTTCTGATATGGACTTGTACCATTTGATATAACGGCAGTAGGCGTATTCGCATCTTTTCCGTTTTCAATCAAAGCGTCAGCATTCTTTCTAAGGCTTGAAAGTCCCATCAGAAACACAAGCGTGCCTTCCATTCTTGCAATTGTTTCATAATCATAATCAGGGCAATCTAATGATGTTTTAGTATGACCAGTAATTACATGAAAGCTTCTGGCTACATCTCTTTGAGTAACAGGAATTCCTGCACATTCTGCTGCTGCAACTGCAGATGTTACACCAGGGACAAGCTCATATGAAATATTATTTAATTGCAGAGCTTCTACCTCTTCGCCACCGCGGCCAAAAACAAATGGATCTCCACCCTTTAAGCGAACCACGCATGAATACTTTTTCCCGCATTCAACAAGAATCTGATTGATTTCCTCCTGTTTTTTTGAATGCTTTCCGGCCTGCTTTCCTACATAGATTTTTTCACAATCTTCTTTCACATATTCAAGCAGTTCTGCTGTGGCTAAATGGTCATATACAACTGCATCGCATTTTTTCAAGAGTTCTAAACCCTTTACAGTTATCAGCGAAGGATCTGAAGGTCCTGCGCCAACCAAATATACCTTATTCAAAAGCTTAACCTTTCATATTAAATGCTTGTTTTAGACAGTTCCTCCAACAGTTCATTGGCCAACTGCTTTGCAAGCATAATTCTATTTTCCACTTTATCTTTTCCAGCTTTGCGAATCATCTTATTATTGCTGGTTAAACTTTGGAAAATATCCAGGCTTATCATATCGCCTTCAGTCTTGGCATAAGCACCTATTGCATCATGACAGCCTGCATTTAATTCTTTAAGCACCTGTCTTTCAGTCTCAAGCTCATACATTGTAGATTGGCAGGAGGTTTGCTCTAAAAGCTGTCTATATTTAAAATCTTCTTTGCATTCTACCGCTATAATCCCCTGTCCACCTGCTGGCAGTACTTTTGGAGTAGACAAAATCTGATACATAAATTCTGGTTCATCAAGCAATGCTAATCGTTTCAAACCAGCATATGCTAAAACAACTCCATCAATTTCACCATTTGAAACCTTCTTTAATCTAGTAGGAACATTGCCTCGAATATGCTCAAATGACATATTCGTATACAATTCCTTCAGCTGGCTTTGCCTTCGCAGACTGCCGGTACCGATAATAACATCCGCATTCTCAGGCAATTTTGTTGCATCATTTTGTAGCTTATCCTTTGAAACAACTAAAACATCAGCAGGATTTTCACGTGGCAGGACTCCTCCTATGCAAAGCCCTGCTGCAAGCTCTATAGGCATGTCCTTTGCACTGTGAACAGCTATATCTATCTCATCATTTAATATAGCTTCCTCAAATTCTGTCACAAAGGCGCCCTTGCCGCCAAATTCAATAAGTGGCCTATCCAAAAGCTTATCGCCTTGTGTTTTAATAATGACTATTTCTGTTTCTATATCAGACGCACCTGCTATTATCTGATCGATTGGCTCAGTCTGATTTTGCATAGCCTGTTCCAAAAGCTTAGCCCGCATTTGTATGGCTTCTTCTACCATCTTTGCCTGCTTTAAAGCCAGTGCACTGCCTCTTGTTCCTATACGAATTTTTCCCATTATTTCCTCATACCATATTCATCCAAGAATAATTCAAATTCAGGAACCTCAATTGGCTTTGAGAACAAATAGCCCTGTAATCCAGTAAAGCCATAATCGCTAACAAGCTTCCAGATTTTGTCAGTTTCTATACCTTCTGCAACAGTCTTACAGCCAATTCGATCGCACATAATACCAACGCTTTCTACTATTGCATTGTCAATCCTTGTATCAGCCATATCGAGCTTTCTGATAAACGACTGATCCAGCTTGACTATATCAACATCAATATTGTGAAGCATCCAGAAGGAAGAATTGCCTGTACCAAAGTCGTCAAGAGCAATCATAATGCCTTTTTCTCTAAGGATTTCAAATGACTGCTTCACCTTTACAGTATCAACATTCAATATACTTTCAGTAAGTTCTACTACAATTCTTCTAGGATTTGCACCAAACTCTTCTATTGCAGCTATCACCGCAGGCACAAATTCTGCATCCTCTAACTGAGTATATGACACATTAAAGCTTACATTAAATCCCTTATAAATCTTTTGCCATTCAGCTGCCTGTCTGATTGCCTCTCTCATAACAAAATATCCAACAGGTCTCATTCCGCCATTTTCTTCAAGTATTGAAATAAATTCATCTGGATAGCAATTACCTATAATCTCATTGTCAGTCTTCCACCTAAGCAGGGCCTCACATGCAACCACTTTATCACCTGTATTTGCAACAATTGGCTGATATACCAGCCTAAAGCCTTTAAAATCATCCTTAATTGCCTTCAGCAATGTCTCCGAAACAATATTCTTTCTATTAATCCTATTTTCTATTTCTTCCGAATAGACCGTATAGGAACCTATTGAATGCTCTTTCGCATAGTTGTAACACACTTCAACTTTCGAAACATTCTCTACTGTACTATTATTTGTCGAAAACTCAATAATTCCAGCGGTGATTGAGAAAGGAATCTTATTATCCACCTTATTTACGTTTGCACATTCGTTTTTTACTTTTTCAAAGATATCTATCATATCAGAAGAAGTCATATCCTTGCCATAAACGAAAAATTCATCGCCTACGAATCTGCATACAGTAGCTCCTTTTGACTGTTCAAC
Organism: Lachnospiraceae bacterium; assembly: GCA_045628025.1. GTDB lineage: Bacteria > Bacillota > Clostridia > Lachnospirales > Lachnospiraceae > Pseudobutyrivibrio. The sequence goes on from JAZQOU010000015.1 coordinate 64,048, forward strand.
AAGTAAATCTGCTAAATGAACAAGTATCTCATTACCATATGAAAATCCATGCCTGCTATTAATCCTTCTGAAATCATCGATTCCAAGCAGCATAAGAGTCCCGTCATCACTCATTTCATTTCTAAAAAACTCGTATCCATTTAACAAATGAGTAACTGGATCATACTTATTTGGATTATCCAGTCTGGTCATAATACCAGCAAGCAGCTCTGGTGTACCATTTTTATCAAATATTACAGAGCCCTTGCATTCTACCCAGACGAACTGTCCATATCTGTTTCTGGCTCTATACTGACAATCATGGTACCTGGAAACTCCATTCAATACCGCTCCTATATCCTTTAAATACACGCTTCTATCATCTGGATGAACATACTCAGCCCAGACTTCGCCTGAATTATCTATATATTCTCCTGGGAGTCCAAAATAGTCAACTGCACACTTTGACCATCTGGTTACTCCTCCCTTCATGTCGGACACATAAATATAGGTTTTGTCCGATGAATTTGCAAATGCTTCAAAAAGATCATTGTCTAATAATTTGTTCATACTCTACTCCTAAGTGGGGACGGTCCTAATGGCTCGCAGCAAAGAAAACATCTAGCTTTTCTCTTAATGTTTCTTTGTCAATAGTCTTTAACAAATACTCAACAGGTTGTAGATTAATAACGTTTAACACACTGTCTTTGTCACTTTTTCCTGTTAAAAACATTACAGGAATTGTGCTATTTTCTGAATCAGCTCTAAGCATTTCCAAAACCTGTGGCCCATTAGCAACCGGCATTTCATAGTCGAGCAAGACCAAATCCACCTGATTTTTTGCTATATATTTTATGGCCTGAATACCTGATGATGCCATTCCTACATGATATTTATCGCTTAGCCAGCCATAAATAAGTCGCATATATGTGATATCATCATCGACAATCAATATCTTTTTCTTTCTATTTTCTATAGTTTCACTATCAAAATAATCCATTACGAACTCTAAGAAAGCATCCATATCAAGTGGTCTGGTAAAGCTTTTTATGACAGTATCACTAGATATAATACTATCAATCACTTCCAACTCGTCTGGATTTCCTATAGTCACAATACCTTTGTCAAGATCTTCTGCCAGGTCTTTCAAAAAAACAAGGCTTTTTCTCTGCTGTTCCACTTCATCACCAGCACAGACTAAATACAAATCTATCTGATCTTTCATTTCGTTCAGTTTCTTTATGTCTGCACCAACAAAAATTGTTGTGATGTTCTTTTCGTTTAATTTTGTCGTTATACCTCTTGTAAAAAATCCTTCTGTTTCGCTTACAATAGCTACAATTCCACTCATTATTCTAATCTCCCCTTAACTTGACATTCTATCTCATCCCAGTCTAACTGCAATAATGCGTCATTTATTCCCTCAAATGTTTTTTTATCTTTCTCCTCAAGACTATATTTAAAGACTTCTTTTAGTATATCCTCAGCCATACCATAATCCATCGCATCACACGCTTCAAGCAATGTTGTGTATGCATCTTTCAAAAGTTCAGATGATATCTTTTCTTTATCTGAATTATTATCATCAAAAAAGCCAAGCTCATCGTTTAAGCTTCTGTAATCTGCCAGCAATTTATTTGTATTGCTGGAAATAAATGACATATCATTATTTTTTCCAGCTTCTTCTAAAAGCCTTGCCTGCTCAGAAAGCGTCTTTGCTCCAATAATTCTGGCTGCACTTTTTAGAGCATGTACCTTTATAGTATAGCCCTCAATATCTTTATTATTATATAAGTCTTCAATCTCTTCAACCTTATTAATGGCTGTATCATGAAAAACCTTTAGGACCGACAGAAAGCCTTCCCTGGAGCCACAATTTTTTATTCCCTCGCTCACATCAAGTGCTGCTATGTTATTAATCTCTTCTGGAATCACAGCATTTTCTGTGAGTGTATGCTTTTCTTGGTACTCAACACACTTTTCTTTAGGCAGCATTTCTAGCAAAAGCTTTTCTAGCTTTTCTCCATCTATTGGCTTTGACATGTAATCAGAAAATCCCGCTTCCAGGTATTTTTCTCTCACACCTGAAACAGCGTTTGCAGTAAGAACTACGCATGGTGTATTCTCATTGAGCTTTATTTTTTTAATTTCTCCTAAAGTCTCAATTCCATCCATTCCCGGCATCATATGATCAACAAAAATACAATCATATTTGCATTTATTAACCAGCTCTAACGCATCCTTGCCAGAGGTTGACGTATCAATTTTGATTTCAGTTCTTTTTAAAAGATTTTCAACAACAACAAGGTTGGCCTCAGTATCATCAATAACAAGAATTCTAGCTTCAGGTGCATTGAACAACTGATGATACTGTGTTCTTTCGACCTGCATAGCATTATATCTTTTTGCAACATCACCAACAGGTTGAGCTTCAACTACCTGCTGTATTATTTCAAAAGAAAACTCTGATCCAACTCCATACTCACTATGCACCTCAAGCTCGCTGTCCATAAGTGACAAAAGATTCTGCACAATGCTCATTCCAAGACCAGTTCCTTCAATATTGCGATTTCTTTCTTCCTCTATACGGTCAAATGGAGAAAAGAGAATCTTCATGTCTTCGGCTTTCATTCCTATGCCAGTATCCTTAACGCTGATTTTTAACAGAATACTCTGACCTTTATCCTCGTAGTCTACAAAAAGCTTCACTTCACCTTCGTGTGTATACTTGACCGCATTCGTTAAAAGATTAAGAATGCACTGTTTAATCCTGATTTCATCTCCATAGAGCAAATGAGGTATATTTTCATTTACTTCAACCCTTAATTCAAGACCTTTATTCAAAGCTCTCTCTTTAATTAAATTAACAAGATCTCCTATCAATGACGATAATTCATACTGTACAGGAATGATTTCCATTTTTCCTTCCTCAACTTTTGAAAAGTCAAGGATATCATTTATTAGCGATAGTAACGTTTTACCCGCCATTTGTATATCAGAAGCATATGAGATGATATTGCTTTCGCTACTCTCGCGAAGAATCATTTCATCCATTCCAAGAACCGCATTTATAGGCGTTCTAATATCATGAGACATATTTGCCAAAAAGGCAGACTTTGCCTTGTTTGCAGCATCTGCTCGTTGTTTTTGTGTCTCTAATTCTTCCATGTATGCCAGATGGTCTGTCTCATCTATAAACACATACGCATAGCCTACTATCGAAGTGCCATCTTTTAGTTCTTTTTGTTCTGAACGATATTTTCTGCCATTGATAAGTAACAGTTCATCTTCATATATAGCTTTTTCTACAAACTGCATAGTCTCTATAGGCTTGCTCTCAATTTCAGAAAACAAGGTCACAGCTAGCTTATTGTAATAGCTAACATTTCCCTCTATATCAACAGCAATAATAGCTTCTTCCAATCTTTCCACTACAAAATCTTCTGCTATTTTAGACGCATCCAAAAGATCATATTTATTAAGCGCAATAAAAATAAGTACTGCTGCAATTCCATATGACATTACTGTCAAATCATATGGGTCAGCAACCTTAGATGCCTCCAGCACAAAGAATATAGACTGAAAAATTATAGAAAGTATAATACAACCAGTGCATTTTTTTGTCATTTGATTATTATCTTTTAAATACTTCTTTATGAGATGATATGAACCATAAATAATGTATCCTATAATTGTCAAATCATATAAACGATGCCAAGCACCATGTACAGTAAGAATATGTGGAAACATACCTTTTTCTGTGAAAGAATAAGATACATAATACAAATGATTCACCTTCATTGTAAGAACATTGAAATAAGTAATCACATGAATAAATATTAGTGGAATCATTATATAAGGCTTCATGCTTTTTTCTATTCCGCAATAATATATAACGAACAACAAGAGTGCATATGCTACAAAAGCTTTTCCAAGATACGAAAACTGACGACACAAAACAGCCGCCTCCAAATTTGTCGCCTGCATTTCACCCAGATATCCAGCACTATTAATCAAAGTAACCATGCTGTAAAAAAATAAAGCCCCATGCTTTTTATTTTTCCAATTCATAAGCATACAACGGCACTGAAACAGCAAACCAAACACTAAAATATATTGAATTGTCAAAAAGAAATAATATGTATTCACAATCACACTTCACCCTTTCCTAGCAGTGGGGACGGTCCTAATGTCACGCACATGTGTACTTTGGCCTTAATAAATCCAAAAATTTACCGCCTCAGTGAACCACTCCTCTGCTACAGTATCCGTTGCTAGTCCAACACCATGTTCTATGCCAGAATATACTTTTGATTTATGTCTTATATTGTTTTTCTCCAGCGCCTCAATCATTAGCTGTGTGTTTACAGGCGGAACTGTTTTATCTGCAGCTCCACACCACACAAACGTATCTGGATAATATTCATCGACATTTGTATAAACACTATATTTTAGTTCATCCTCAGTCGAGGCCTCTTTTCCAATCAAATTATCTCTTGTCCCTTTATGAGTAATATCTGATTCTAGTGTTATAACTGGATATATCAAGATTATAGCTCCAGGCTTTGGCAGATTATATTTTTTATAGCCCATAAAACTGCTTCCAAAAGAGCCCGCTAGATGTCCACCTGCCGAGCTTCCCCACACAGAATACCCTTCCATGTCAAGATTATACTCTTCAGCTCTGTCATGTACTTCTTTGACAGCTCTAGCTAAATCATCCTGCGGATTTGGAAATGCGGCTCTTTTCCTCACTCTATAATAAACAATTATTGCTGAGATTCCTATTTCATTAAGCTTTTTAGCAAAAGGAACTCCTTCTACAAAGCTACATACCACAGAATATCCGCCTCCCGGGCAAATAATAGCGCACTTATGCTTTTTACCATCTCTTATTATAAATCTGTCATCCAGCTCATATTTATTTGGTCTCAGATAATCCTTTGTTTTTTGCTTAAAGCCCATCTTTGGTATTCACCCTTCCCATCACTATATAATAAATCATTTTTCATCTATTATCATACCATTTTTCGCCTAAACAATAAAAGAGGTGTTCTTTTTCTGAACACCTCATGGATTATATATAGTCTTTTACATTAAAATTCTCGTCAGTAGGCTCTTCCTCTTCAGTAATTCCTGGAACAAACTCTGTGACATTTGTATCTCCCGTAGCACGATCAATGTAATAACGAACCTGTGCTCCGGTATATGATCTAAACAAAACAACGATCTCACTATCTTCGCTTGAAACAATCTCCCAGTATACTGGATAATCCTCGGCCGCAATACTCTCCAGGTCAGGATTCATTGTAAAGCAATAGTTCCTGATTGCTTCTACCGCCTGCTCATCTGAGATTGACTCAATCGTCACTTCTTTAGTTTTGACTGTAGCATCATTTTTATGAGCACAACTGCAAAGCGCCACAGACATAATAATTACAATAGCTAATATGTTTATTCTTTTCATAATCAATTTTAAATAAATGTTTCTTATTCTTACTTTGTCAACTCTGCCACTAGCTGTTTTAATGTCTCAACATTCTCATCCTTCATTGCAGACTTGATTGTTACTACAGGTTCAAGAATAATGATATCCTTCATAATCTCAAGCTGTTCTTTCATCTTTTTTGCAGCCATAGGTCCCCATGAACCATTTTCAATCAATCCTACTTTTCTTTTCTGATATGACTTTGCCGCTAAATGATGTAAGAAATCGTCCATTGCAGGGAATAAACCACCATCATAAGTCGGAGCTGCAAGTACAAGTCTGTCATAGCGGAATGCATCTTCTATTGCTTCTGCCATATCATCTCTTGATAAATCTGCTATTGAAACATTTGGTGCACCCGCCTCTTCAAGCAAAGTAGCAAGCTTCTCTGCCACCTTTTTTGTATTTCCATGAATAGATGCATAAGCTATAAAAATTCCTTCATCTTCAGGTTCGTATTTGCTCCATGTATCGTACAGACCAATATAATACCCAAGATTATCTTTAAGTATAGGTCCATGCAAAGGGCAAATCATTTGAATATCAAGTGTTGCAGCTTTCTTTAAAAGCGCCTGAACTGGCTGGCCATATTTTCCCACAATATTAAAGTAATATCTTCTAGCCTCGCAAGCCCAGTCCTCATCATCCTTATAACTCAGGGCGCCAAATTTTCCAAATCCATCTGCTGAAAACAAAATTTTTTCTTTGCTCTCATACGAAACCATAACCTCCGGCCAGTGAACCATTGGAGCCATAACAAAGGTAAGTGTATGTTGACCAAGTGATAACGTGTCGTTCTCTTTTACTTCCAATTTTTCATATTGACTAATGTCTTCAGCAAAAAATTGAGGAAGCATTGTAAACGTTTTAGCATTTCCAACCAACGTAACTTCAGGAAATAGTTTTAGCACTCTAGATATACTTCCTGCATGATCAGGCTCAAGATGCTGAATTACTAAATAGTCTAATGTCCTACCAGCAAGCTCTGTCATTAGCTTCGTTTCCCATTCATCAGTCTTTCTTGCATCAACAGTATCCATCAGACAGGTCTTCTCATCTAGGATTATATAAGAATTGTAAGAAACTCCCTGAGGTATAATATATTGACTTTCAAACAAATCTAAATCTGTGTCATCTACTCCTATATATTTTATTGCTTCTGAAATAATTGTATCCATATGTCCCCCTTCCTTACGAATATTCTTATTTGTCTTATATAATATTCTAATTTTCTATTTTTTCAAAGTCTGATGCCGGATGCTTGCAAACAGGACAAATAAAATCATCTGGCAATTCTTCACCTACATACTCATAACCACATATTCGACATCTCCATATAGTCTGTCCATCTGCAGTTTTGCCTACTGCCTTAGGCTTTGGCTTTATATGCTCCTGATAATATCCATAGGTAACAGAATTATCCTCAGATAGTACTTCCATATTTGTAATTGTTCCAATAAACATCGTATGCGAGCCTAGATCTTCAGTTTTTTCAACCTTCACTGAAATATAGGCATTTGTACCTTCAGTAATGAAATAAATACCATTTTTCCCTCTTTGCATACCAAAAAATCCATCAAATTTTTCTACATCGCGTCCAGACTGAAAACCAAATCTTTTAAACAAATCAAAAGATGCGTTTTCACTAATCACCGAAACTGTAAATTCGCCAGTTTTCATTACCATGTCATGAGTGAAATTGGCCTTATTTATTGCAATACTTATCTGATTAGGCTCTGATGCCGCCTGTATTGCAGTATTAATTATACAGCCATTATCCTTTTCTCCTCGCTTAGCTGTTAGAACAAAAAGTCCATAGGTGAGCTTGTACATTGCTTTTGCATCCATAATTTTTCCCTCCTTTGTAGTGGGGACGGTCCTAATGACACGCACATGTGTACTTTGGCCTTAATAAGTCTGCCCCGTTTTATAATGAATAAAAAAAGGGAGCTATCTAGCTCCCTTAAATAAACAATTTCCCACATATATGTACAGCTTCACCCAAATTATAGATTCAGTATAACATGATTTTTGCAAAACACAACCCTACTTACTAAAACTGCTATTCTGTCATTTCTCTTTTACAGCTTTAATGCTAAACATCTTATCCAGCATATAAAATCTATCCTTATCCACGTAAATCCTGTCTCCAAATTCTATATCAGAAGACACCACATCAAAACCAATTGACCTTAAAATCTCCAAATCCCATGCGGGACGTTCTAGGGCACTAATGGTTAACATATGATATATATCATGACACTCATCCTTCATAGCATCACTCACATCTCGATGAGCCAGATTCTCTGGGCTATATAAATTAATATGAGCATTTTTTGCGTACTCCGCATCAAAATTCAAAAGAATACCGCCTGGCTTTAATACTCTGTGCCATTCCTTATAAGCTTCTATAGGGTGTGGTAAGGTCCACGTAACATTGCGGGTTATAATCATGTCAAAGGTTGAATCTTCAAATTCAAGCCTTTCTGCATCCATTGTCCTTGCCTGTACACGAGCACCAAGTAATCCATATATCTCAATCATCTCATTGGCTTTTATTACCATCTCTTCTGTCAAATCAATCCCTGTTACAGAATGTCCTTCTCGTCCGAGAATTATTTCAAAAAAGCCTGGTCCACAGCCAATATCTAAAATTTTAATTTTCTCCCCTTTAGGTATATATTTAGAAATTTCAGCAAGCCACCTGTCTGCCTTATTACTCTCTATTTCATCATGCCTAAGCTCATAAAAACTTTCTGCGCGCTTTGTCCAATAACCTGTCACCTTGTCTTTTATTGCTTCTGATTGCTCTTCAAAGGCAATATTTTTTATTTCACTCACACCTTTACCCCTTATTAATCTTTATCATAAACATAGGTGTTGAACCATAATTCAACTTTTCTTTTTGAGAATAGACTAAGGCGCCTATATCTTCTATCGTGTCTATATTTTTTACACCAATAGATTCTAAAAATGACTTATCCCATTCAGGTCGTTTCTGTCCGGTAAGCGGCAAGCATTTTGCAATAGCCTCCATTTTATCAAAATCCTCTCCGATATTATAATCTTCAAGGCCGCTGGCTTCTACATTTTTTCGGTCTTGTTCGTATGCACTTCGACTTTGATCATCAAACAAATAACTATACCAGTTGGCATCAAATATCAATAGTAAACCTTCATCTTTTGATACTCTAATCCATTGTTTATATGCAAGGTCAGGATTTTGCAAATTCCAAGTAAGATTTCGTGAAATCACAACATCAAACAATCCATCTTGAAAGCTCAAATTCTCAGCATTCTCTCTACAAAATGTTATACTTGCCCCAATATCACTCGCATTATTTCTTGCAGCACTTAGCATCTCTTCAGAAAAATCTGCTGCAGTTACATCAAAGCCCTGCTGTGCTAAAATAATTGATAAAAATCCTGGTCCGGCCCCAATATCTAATATCCTAATACTTTTTCTATCTCTAGAAGGATATTTATTCTCAATTTCGCCAACTAAAAGCTTAGTCCAATTTGCTCTCTGCACACCATTAAGTTCTTCAATATTTACTTCAGAGTATCCTAACGCTCTCCCATCCCAGTAAGAGTGATTATCTTTTTCTAAATTATTCATATTCCATTTCTCTATACAAAAGCTTTAAGTCTGCATAGTCGCACTATTAATTAATTTCAAGTGCGCATCCGCCAGAGGCTATAGCTAAGAAGAAGGGGGGGCATACCCTTCTCAGTTTATATCGAGGTCAACTGTTACCTCATAATAATCACAAGCATGTGCTGTCCAATTAGAAACATTCGCTTTTGATATCATATTCATCTGAAGGAATGAGCAAAAGACATATGCATTATCATCTAAAATAGACTGCTGTAACTGAACTGCAATATCAGCCCTCTTAGCTGTATCGAATTCAGTCGAAAGACTATGAATTAGCTCTGTTACCTTAGCATTTTCATATGCACCAAAATTGTAACTCATATCTGGAAGGCAGCTTGTTGTAAAGAAATACTGAGGATCTCCAGATGGCGCTGTAACAAGTGCAGATGCATAAATATCAAACGATGACATATCTGCAAGAAAATCTCTTCGATTTGCTGTACAGTTTATATCTACATCCATTCCAATATCTTTAAGCGTTGCCTGAACTGACTCTGCAAGAAGAGGTAACTCCTGACGACTTGGGTATGTTAGCCAACGGATAGCAAGCCTAGTACCATCCTTTTCACGTATTCCATCTCCATCAGTATCTATCCAGCCTGCTTTCTCAAGAACAACCTTAGCACCTTCCGGATCATACCCTTCCGTCTTAACCTTTTCTCCACCAAAAGTACTAAATCCATTAGGAAAAGCCCCATTGCCTGGCACGCCATGTCCATCCAGAAGCGTTGAAACAAAGCCTTCTTTATCAATTCCCATAGCAATCGCCTTTCGCACTGATTCATCCTTTATTATAGGACTTGTCATATTCATAGAAGCAAAGAATGCTCTCGAGGTTTGAATGCTTGAAAATTGATAATTGTCATTTTCAAAATTTGGATATGCCTCATATGCCATTCCGTATGCGGCATCAATATCACCTGAAAGAAGTGCTGCTGAAAGAGTATCACCATCAGAAATTGTTCTAATAGTTAATTCATCAATCTTTGGCGTTCCATTCCAATAATACTCATTTGGTACGAGTGACAAATGATCATCCGTTACTAATTCTATTGCCTTGTATGGTCCAGTACCGGCTACAATTCCTGCCTCAAAATCCGATGCATCTACGTCAATAATACAACCATATGGATCACCTAAATAATTCATTAAAGCAGGATTTGGTTCGCTGGTTTTAATTGTTAATACAAGTCCATCTGCTTCAACACTCTCTATCTTTGTATCTGATGGTGCTCTATCGTGGTTTTCCAGCAAATGCTCAATACACTGCTTTACAGCCACTGCATCCATATCTCTTCCTGAAGAGAATTTGATTCCTTCATTTAGCGTAATAGTCCATATTAAATCTCCATCATTCTCCCAGGATGCTGCAAGCCAAGGCTCCAGCTCCATTGTATCTGTGTAATGAACCAAGGTTTCACCTACACCATAACGAATGCATGGCCATCCATTATATGTCACATGTGGATTGATTGTCTCCTCCCAGTTCTCAGCATTAAAGGTTGTATCACCTATAACCATTTTCTTTAGACCTGACTGCTCTAAACTCTGTGCTGTAGCATTATCACTATCATTTTTTTCCTTTCCACAGCCAGCAAGTAATCCAATTGCTATCGAAAGCATTAGAATACATGCCAATAATTTCTTCTTCATAATAATTTAACTCCTCTCTACTTAAAAATAACATTTATATTTTTATACCAAATCATTTTTATAAAACTGAATCAATCAGCCTCTTTGTATAATCATTTTGTGGATTACTGATAATTTCATCTGTTTCTCCTTGTTCAACAATCTCTCCTTTGTACATAACAAGCACACGATCACAAAACTCTTGAACAAGAGCTATGTCATGACAAATAAACAGAATAGAAAGTTCATTCTTATGTTCCATACGAAGTTCATTTAATAATTCAATAATTTCTTTTTGTATGGTAACATCCAATGCCGAAGTTGCTTCATCACATATCAAAAGTTTAGGCTTTATTGCAAGTGCTCTGGCTATAGCAGCCCTTTGGCATTGTCCACCACTCACTTCATATGGATATTTATCAGCAAACTCGGCCGTAAGTCCACAATTTTCAAGTAATCTGATAACCTCTCGTCTAGCATCCTTTTTATTCCATCCATTATTTCTCATGCTCTCAGCAATTCCATCTCCCAGTGTACATCTTGGATCAAAAGAATCTGCAGGTGTCTGAAAAACCATTTGCATTTCCTTATATGCTTTTCGAAGCTCTACACCTTTAACATGCGTAATATTTTTTCCATTAAGCACAACTGTACCGTCAGTTATGTTTACTTGTTTCGTTATCATATTTACAACTGTACTTTTTCCGCTTCCGCTCTCGCCTATTATTCCAAGACATTCTCCCTTTGCAAGCTGAAAACTAACATTCTTTACTGCGGTAAAATCCTCCTGTCCCTTCCGACTAAATATCTTTGTGAGGTTATTTACTTCTAAAACATTTCCCATTAATTCACCTCTTTAGTCTTGGCACCGCAGCCATTAGTTTCTTTGTATATTCCTCCGATGGTGATTCAATAATCTGCTTAGTCGGCCCATATTCAACCATGTTCCCATCCTTCATAACAATCACTTTATCTGCCATTGCATTAATGACTCCTATATTATGTGTCACCACAATCATGGAGGTTTTAAACAATTCTCTAACTTTTAAAATTTCCTCCACCACCTGTTTTTGAATGGTTACATCTAGTGCTGATGTTGGCTCGTCCGCCAGCAAAATACTCGGATTCATTAGCATTGCTGCAGCTATGCCAATTCTTTGCTGCATACCTCCAGATAGTTCAAACGGATAGCTCTTTAATATACGCTCTTTATCTTCAAAACCAAGCTTTTCAAACAAATCATCTACACGCGCTCTAAACTCACTCCTAGAAAGCTTTTCATGCTCTGATACAAACTCATACAATTGCTTTTCAATAGTACGTATTTGACAAAAAGAGCTACCTGCATTTTGAAAAATCATACCAATCAAAGAACCATTTATTTCCCTCATCTGCTTAGGCGACAAATCTAGCAGGTTTTTATCCTTATACCAAATATCACCTTTGGTAACTAATCCGCTACTGCCAAGCAATCCCATGGCAGCCTTTATTAATGTAGATTTTCCCGAACCAGATTCACCTACAATTCCAAGGATTTCCCCCTCATCCAGTGTAAAACTAATATCCTTAACAACTACTTTTCCATTATATGACACATCCACATTTTCATAACGAAGTATTTGGCTCATAGTCACATACCCCCTCTATTTTTAGGATCTGCATAATCACGAACTGTATCTCCAAGAAGGTTGAATATCATGACTGATACAAAAATCGCAAAACCAGGTGCTAGAGTCACCCATGGAACAATTGTGATTAAACTTCGGGTATCACTCATCATACTTCCCCATTCTGCAGTAGGTGGCTTTGCTCCAAGTCCCAGAAAACTAAGTCCAGCCAGTTCCATCATCATTGTTCCAATATCAAGCATTGACGTAACCAAAATCGGACCAATTATATTAGGTAATATATGTTTAAAAATAATCTTAAAGGTACTGCTGCCAGCCAACTTTGCCGCCCTAATGTATATAGCTTCCTTTTGGGTCAGCGTCTGACTTCGTGCAATTCTTGCGTATTTAGGCCATGAAATAGCTGCAAGTGCGATTATTGCATTTTGCAAGCCACCGCCTAAAACACCTGCGACTGCAAGAGCAAATACTAATCCAGGGAATGCCAAAAACATATCAGAAATTCGCATTAATACTGAATCAATCCAACCGCCACACCATCCACATACAACGCCAACTGTTGTACCTATGACAGTGATAATTCCAACAAGTAACAGGGTCGAATATATACTAGTTCTGCTTCCAATAATTACACGAGAAAGCATATCCCTTCCATATCGATCTGTTCCAAATAAATGCGCCATTGATGGGGCGGCTTTGGCATTAGATAAATCCTGTAAATATGGATCATACGGAGTAAGATATTCTGAAAATATCGAGCAAACTAACAATATTAGCGCCAAGCCACCAAATATGATCAGTCTAGTTTTAACATTATTCTTTTTAATCTTTTGAGTTCTGATTGTAGGTTCTTTCATTCACTTGTCACCCCCAATCTAATTCTTGGATCAAGGATATGATATAACAAGTCAGTAATAAGATTTACAAGCACATAGATTATTGCCATCCAAACCACATAAGCTTGAATCATTGGATAATCTCTCATAGTAATGGCATCAACTGCTAGCTTTCCAACACCATCCCACATAAAAATACTTTCAATAATTGCTGTTCCGCCTAACAGGTTTCCTATAGATAAAGCAAGTAAGGTAATAATTGTAAGCATTGATGATTTAATTACATTTTTCCAAAGAATAATGCTATCTCTCACACCTCTTGCTTTTGCACCGACCACATATTCCTTATTAATTTCTTCCAAAACTGTTGCTCTAACCTGTCTCATGTATTTAGCTGACATAGCAATGGCCAGAGTAAGTGTTGGCATAATCGCACTTTGCATACCTGTTCCATTTGAAATAACTGGAAGCCATTGTAATTTAATTGCCAATAATTGCATCAACAGAAGCGCCACAAAAAAATTCGGCAGGGAATTGCCCACAAAACTAATAAAACGCAAAATATAATCAGTACAACAATCATGCCTAACAGCAGCCAGCACACCAAGTGGTATGGATATTATTATGGTTGCAACAATTGATAAAAAAGTAAGTAATAAGGTTGCCGGAAGCTTTGATACAAATGTTGAAAATACCTCTTTCCCAGAAACATAGCTTATTCCCATGTCTCCTGTAAGCAGTCCACCAATCCAAGAAAAATACTGTTGAATAAATGGTTTATCCAAACCTAGCTCAGCCTTCTTTGCATCAATTATTTCCTGGGCAACAGCCCCCTTGTCTCCATACATCTCAGTAATTGCATCACTTCCTGCTATTCGCATCATCGCAAATGACAAAAAGGTAATTCCAAGTATTACAGGTATCAATTGCATTAATCTTTTTAGAACATATTTCATTACAAACGCCTTATAATATTTTTTCTAACCATTGTATTGTAAAGAGGTAATTAAAGCCTCACAAGCCCCCATGGGGGTTATTTATTGGGGACGGTCCTAATGGCACGCACATGTGTACTTTGGCACGCACATAAAAAAAGGGAGCTACTAGCTCCCTTTAATAAACAATTACCCACATATATGTACAGCTTCACCCAAATTTTAGATTCGGTATAACATGATTTTTGCAAAACACAAGTCGCACGTGTCTACTAAAGCTGTTGTCGTAGCGACAGCAAAATATCACCATGTCTATGTTCGTCATTTTTTACACTTTCAACCACTGGAAAATCCTTTACAACCGAAATGTATTTATTTTCAGCGTCGTATTCACCTTTAGCCATCACCTTAAATAATAATTTCCAGCCTATAAAATATCTCAAACATGAGACCATATTTGCCTTCTTATTCTTTGGTTCAAGCTTTATTTGAGACAATTTATAAAAAACTGCAGCATGTCTTCCTTCTTCAGCTGCAAGCTGCAAAAGAGTCTCTTTTATTGTTTCGTTTTTCATCTTTTTTGCCAGCTTTTGATACATAACTACTGCATCAAGTTCACCCTGCTGCGATTTTAAAATCACTTCTTTTTGCTTTTCTGTCATGGTATCCGTCCCTCATCTTTTTATAAATCGTTCACAACTATTTGTTTGCCATTATTCTTTCAACATCAGCACGACGCTCATAAAGCGTACACCCTCCCGGATGATCCTCAAGCAAATATCCGCCATCGCGTAATTCTCTAAAAAGCCTTGAATTCATAGCTTCTCTTAACGAAGTATCTCTAACATTAATATCTGAATATGGTGAAAAAGGACAAGGCTCAGCTCCACCATGAGAATTAATGTGGAAAAATCCTCGACCAGCAGCAACGCATCCGCCCGAGCTCTTTTCATCGCCTGGGAATGATATATATACCATCTCAGAATGCTCTTTTCTCAAACGATCAATTTCACTCTTAAGGTACTCACGTTCCTTTTCATCTGGCGCCAGTTCTTTACTATCGTCTGTCACTGGAACAAATACAACAAAAATTACTGCCTTGCAGCCTCGATCAGATAATTTCTTTAAGAAACTGTCTGAAGTAACTTCTTTTATATTCTCAGTTGTTACTGTAATTGATGCGCCAAATATCAATCCGCGCTTGTTGAGTTCATCCATATTTGAAATTAATTTCTCATAAATTCCCTCTCCACGACGGGCATCTGTTATTTCTTTTTCGCCTTCAATACTCATAATAGGAATAAGGTTCCTTGATTTATCAAATAACTCGAAATACCTTTCATCCATATATGTACCATTTGTAAATATAGGAAATAAAATATTTGATTTTTTGCCAGCAGCTTCTATGATATCCCTTCGAATCATAGGTTCACCGCCCGCTAAAAGGATAAAGCTAACGCCCAAATCATCCGCTTCATCAAATATTTTCAGCCATTCCTCACTGGTCAACTGCTTAACAGGCTCTGAATCTACAGTAGCATGATTGCATCTTGAATAACATCCAGCGCAATGCAGGTTGCAACTACTGGTAATACTTGTAATTAAAAATGGTGGTCTATGCTCACCGTCATTTTGAGCTTTTTTTCTTTTTTCTGAAGCAAGCTTGCTTGCAGCCGCAAACTTCAGCATAAAGGCGCTTTCCTTAGGATTTTTAAGGGTCGCTTTAATTGCATCAGCAACAACACGCTCCACGCCCTTTGTCATATACTCCTGTATATCAAATGTTTCTTTCGCTTCCATTTATAACTCCACCACGTTTTATTATATATCTAACAGCATTCTTACATTGCCAGCTTTGCAAGGGGTTCAATATCCTCGGCAACTCTGTTTTTAATTGGATACAACCATATTGTATGCAATCTTTACTGTTGTGTCAATTATTTTTCATCATTAGTATACATTATATCTAAAACATATATAAAGTATGTCTCAGCCCTTGTTGGCTATGCCCTGAAAGATTTAGAGGCTGCTGGATATAATGATATCATTATCAAAGAATGGAATTCTCTTAGAATTAGAGACCATTTTATAGGACCAACTAGAAGTTAGTTTTTCATTTGACTGTTATTTCTTTTAATAGTCCCTAGATAAATATTTCTATATACCCTACCACTTATACCCCCCTACAATTACCGATTCACTCAGCATTGTTTTCACTTTATCATTATGTAATGAAGAACTCCTAGTTAACAAGGCACTTTTCAAAAATAGAGCCGCCAAAAGTGGCAGCCCAACGAAAAAATCCCTCATCAAGCATTAAACTTAATGAGGGATTCTAATTTTACTTTTTAAGCTTATTCGCTTTTAAAATAGTTGAACTTCTCCGAATGAACGTTCGCCTACTTGTTTGCGATAGCAGCCTGTGCAGCAGCAAGTCTTGCGATTGGTACTCTAAATGGAGAGCATGATACATAGTTAAGACCAATCTTGTGGCAGAACTCAACTGATGAAGGATCACCACCGTGCTCACCACAGATACCTACGTGGAGATTAGGGTTAACTGGCTTACCAAGCTTAATAGCTGTCTCCATAAGCTTACCAACACCTGTCTGGTCAAGCTTAGCAAATGGATCGTTCTCGAAGATCTTTGCATCATAGTAAGCATCAAGGAACTTACCAGCATCATCTCTAGAGAAACCAAATGTCATCTGTGTAAGATCGTTTGTACCGAAGCAGAAGAAGTCAGCTTCCTTAGCGATCTCATCAGCTGTAAGAGCTGCACGTGGGATCTCGATCATTGTACCTACTTCGTACTCAAGCTTAACGCCTGCAGCAGCGATTTCAGCATCAGCTGTAGCTACAACTACATCCTTAACATACTTAAGCTCCTTAATCTCACATACAAGTGGGATCATGATTTCTGGCTTAACTGTCCAATCTGGATGAGCCTTCTGAACCTCAACAGCTGCACGGATAACAGCCTTTGTCTGCATCTTAGCGATTTCTGGATATGTAACAGCAAGACGGCATCCTCTGTGACCCATCATTGGGTTGAACTCGTGAAGTGAGTCGATGATAGCCTTGATTTCTTCTACTGACTTGCCCTGAGCCTTTGCAAGCTTCTCGATGTCAGCTTCCTCTGTAGGAACGAACTCGTGAAGTGGTGGATCAAGGAATCTGATTGTAACTGGGTTACCTTCAAGTGCCTCGTAAAGAGCCTTGAAATCGCCCTGCTGGTAAGGAAGAATCTTCTCAAGAGCAGCTTCTCTCTCTTCTACTGTATCAGAGCAGATCATCTCTCTAAATGCAGCAATTCTGTCCTCTTCGAAGAACATGTGCTCTGTACGGCAAAGACCGATACCTTCAGCACCAAGCTCTCTAGCCTTCTTAGCATCAGCTGGAGTATCAGCATTTGTACGAACCTTAAGAGTTCTGAACTTGTCAGCCCAAGCCGTAACACGGCCGAACTCACCAGCGATTGTAGCGTCAACAGTTGGGATAAGACCAGCATAGATGTTTCCGTTTGAACCATCGATAGAGATCTCAGAACCCTCTGTAAATGTCTGTCCAGCGAGTGTGAACTTCTTGTTCTCCTCGTCCATATTGATGTCGCCGCAACCAGATACACAGCATGTACCCATACCACGAGCAACAACGGCAGCGTGTGATGTCATACCACCACGAACTGTAAGGATACCCTGAGCAGCCTTCATACCTGTGATATCTTCTGGAGATGTCTCAAGACGAACAAGAACTACCTTCTCACCACGCTCAGCCCAAGCTACAGCGTCATCAGCTGTAAATACAACCTTACCACAAGCAGCTCCTGGAGATGCTCCAAGACCCTTTCCGATTGGTGTTGCAGCCTTAAGTGCAGCAGCATCAAACTGTGGATGAAGAAGTGTATCAAGGTTACGAGGATCGATCATAGCAACAGCTTCTTCCTCAGTCTTATGTCCTTCCTTAACAAGATCTACAGCGATCTTAAGAGCAGCTGGAGCTGTTCTCTTACCATTACGGCACTGAAGCATGTAAAGCTTCTT
>JAZQOU010000016.1:0-33363 GCA_045628025.1 Lachnospiraceae bacterium
TGGACTATAAGAATATGGTTTATAGTCGTAATCCTTCTTATTATATATGTATTACGTGCTTAAAAAGGAGCAATAAGATGATACCTAAATATTACTGTAAAAAATGTCGCAAGTTTAAAAAGAGATCACAACTTAAAATTAATAACTACGGTTATTGGTTTCAACGTGAGTGTAAATATTGTCACACAGAAAACATAGTATATTCTAAAAAATATCTTGAAAAGATTATAGGAGACTATGCTGAGTGAGAGAACCTGAATACACCCTTTGAAAGTTTATTATAGGAGAAGAATAAAATATGTGTATGTTTTGTGAAACAGACCGAGACGGATATGTCAAAGTATTAAACAGACATATTTGTATTTGGAAAAACAAATTAAGAATAACAATATACGGAAAGCTTTGGGAAATAGATATTAACTTTTGCCCTATGTGCGGAAGACAGTTGAAGGAGAAACAGAATGACAAAACATAGATGCTTTGAATGCGGAAATACTTCTGGAAATTGGAAGTACTACAAATCTAAAAGAGAATATAAAGGAGAAGGCTACTGCCTTGAGTTAGATGTCGAAGCACCATATTGTGAAAAATGCGGTGCTCCGATCTATGACAAAAAACTTGAACATAATCTAAGAGAAAAAGCACACACAATAATAATAGAGCAAGTTAAAAAGTGGAAGGAACAGCAGCAATGACCAGACAAAATGTAATCCATAAAGAAGTAGTAGAATACGAACAGCAAAGAAAAAGTATTTTAAAAGCCATTCAGCGAAATAACAAAGGTAGAAGAATCGCCAGATCCTATAAAAATAGGAAGTGGTGGAAACAGTTTGATAAAGACTTTAACGCAAGATGGAGAAAGGAGCATAACAATGCTTAAAAAATTGTTGCAGAAGTTTTACAAATGGCTTGACGGCCATTACGGAGGTATCGAATGAAAAACAAAGAAATATTTAAAGAAAAAATTTGTGAGTTAGCGTGTGAAGGAAAGGAAATCGCAGTTAATAAAAACACTAACACACCTTGCGACTGCAACGAAATACTCTGTACAAAATGCGCACTCCAAAAAAGTTGTTTATGGACATCACATACCGCAGCAGTGCGGGAATGGTGCAACGCCGAATACGAAGAACACTGCGATTTCAAAAAAGACGAACTCGTAGAAGTCTCAAGTGACGGAGTAAATTGGTCTTTAAGATACTTTTCAAATATGACAAGAAATAAAAAAGGCGAAAGAGAATTTTTAGCATTCATTAATGGACAGAACAGTAACGGAACAGGTGCAACCTGGCCTTGGAAGTATTGTAGAAAATATGGTAAGTTAGGCGGACTTGTAAAGGAGGAGAATAATGAATTGTAATAACGAATGTATTTCAGAAGGTATCTGTAGACATAACGAAGAATGTTATAATGACCTTTCCTTTACAAACGAACAACTTAAAATAGTTGAAAAATGGTTAGCAGATAAACGCAATATGACAATCGATGAAGTAAGAAAAAATTTAAACAAATACAGAAAAGGTATTAATACTTCAAATTGTCCATTCAATTTTATTAATATAGTACTTGATGAAATGAAGGAGCAGAAATGATGTTAATATACGCAATAATATGTTGTGCAGAAGGAAACGATAAGCCATTATGGACATTATTAATTGCGTATGCATTTAGTTTTTGGCTACTAATGGTTGGTTGTTTTATTTGCCTATGAAAGGAGAAACCTGATGTTTAAATACTTATGGCTTGTTATTATCGCTGCACTTTACTTATGGTGGCTATTCGAAGCAATGAAAGGACTTATTGACGAAATAAGATTTGATATAAAAATCCACAGCAAATTTAGGATTGATAACTGTCCTGATGTAACAGTTTGGTTTATACTCCTACACGTCGGCGCAATCTTAGTATGGAGTATAATGGAATTTATCCTTTATTATTCATAGAAAAGGAGAAAAATGAAACTAATTGACGCAAGCAAAATAAAATTCAAACGTTGTTGGATTTCAAAAGGCTATAACAAAGGGTGTAATAATCATCTTATAGCATTCGCTGAACAAATAAAAACAATACCGACATTCGACTTAGACAGGCACGATGCTGAAATCAGAGCAAAAGAACAAGAACGTTGTGTTAATATTCTTATAAATAAACTCTATTCTGAAAGTTATTACAAAGAAAGTTATCGTAATGATTTATTAAAAATGCTTAACGAAAATGAGGGGTTTAGTTAGGTTTATGAAAGGAGCAAACAATGATTTGGATATCAATAGAAGTTGCAGTAATACTTGCAACGATTTTAATGATTACAGTATGGGTTGTAGTTTTCACAGAAATGTATAAAGCAACTAAATGTTGTGATACTGAAGGATATTACCTCAGAAAGTTGATGACAAAAAAAAGCAAAAAAGAATTCAGAAAATGGTGGGAGGAAAAGTAAATGAACATTTCTTTAACAGATTTTACACTTGAAGAATTTAAACAGTTTATCGGACTATTTAATAAAGAAATAAAATCTCACGTAGATCCGATAAACGTGATAAAAAATCCTAAAGAAAAAATCGAAGACATTGTAAAGGCTGAAGAACCTGTAAAGTCCAATAAGGACGGTTTGACGACGTTAGCAGAGGCTTCAAAAGCACTTGGTAAAGCAAAGAACACGTTAAGTTATCACATTAAACGTGGTAACTTACCACACACCTTTGACGGAAAGACAATGCTGATTGACTTCAACGTATTAAAAAATTATGTAGAAAAAAGAGCAATATCTATTAAAGAAGAAGTAAAACCAGCAGATAAGCCTGAAAGCATAGAAGTAGCATCATACGAAGATTTTCACGAAACATTAATAAAGACTATGAAGGAGCATAACAGAGACGCCTTCCGTAGTTATAAGACATTAATGTCAAAGACATTTACATATATGACAAATAATTACGGAATCGTTTGGGATCAGGTTCGTAAAGAATACAAATCAGAAACAAAAGACGAGAGCCCCGTATCAACAACACGTTTAGCTTTTTGGTTAGAGCAAACTAACAGAATCACAAAAAACTTAACAGTAGCGTGTTTAGATTCCGTTTGTAAAATAGAAAACATACTGAAGTAGGAGAGGTAATGGAAGAGATTGTAAGATTATTAAATGAATCAGAAGAAGATTTAAAAAACACATTAATAGAAAGAATAAAGGTATATAAAGATAAAAATATGGTTTGTATCCCTTTAAAAGACGCTATAAAGTGGAAAAAAGTAGACATCCCGATGGCCGAAGAAGAAATGGCATTATGGGATAAAGCCCTGGAAATGGCTTCAGATATTATCAGATTAACGATATATGAGAGGCAGCAGGGAAGGTTAGAGAAAATAAAGGAATAATCCTTTATTCATAAATGCATTTACGATAAAAAGGAGGAAAACAAATGCAGATTACAATCAACGGTAATGTAGCTACCGTAAAGTCTACAACAATCAAATTTGAGGATCTCAAGAGAGTAAAGGAAGTTGAGCTTAAAGATGAGCACAATGAAACCATTTACTCAGCATCAGCAACTTCAGAAGGTTGCGCAGGCGTAGTTGAATCAGGCGTAGGTTTCGGTTTTTGCACAGCAGACGGCTTTGCAGCGTTCAATATGAACGTTTCTACAAACGCAGCTGTAGCTATGGAAGCTATTTCAACAGACAAGGGCATCAAGGCACTTGCAAAGTATGAAGCAGCAGTAGCAGCAAAGATCGCTGAAGAAATTGCAGCAAGAGCTACTTTGCTTGAAAACGTAACAATCGCTTAATAAAAACCCAGGAGGAATGAACAATGATCGAGTTAACAGTAGGTACAAACTTAAACAGAAAGCGTAAGGCTTATTCAGGAGATAAGACACCCAAGCAGGTATTCGAAGCAGAAGGCATCGATTACAACAGAGGAGCAGTTCATCTTGACGGAAGTTCTCTTTCAGCAACAGAAATGAACACACCTCTCTCAACTCTGCTCAATGGAGCTACATCGGCAACTCTTACAGTTACCGTAAAGGCTGACGCTGCTGCATAAGGGATGCAGGGCGATCAAATCATACATTAAACTTGGCGGGGGCGGTTGGCGCCCCCACTTTGAAGGAAAACGACAATGGTACTTATAAAGACACTATCAATCAGATTATTACAGATAATATTAGTATTATCGTTATTATACATAATAGGAGTATAACATTATGTGGAAACAATTCGTAAACAAATCATTATACTGCTCAGACTCATCACTTCAACTTAGAGAAGCATTAGAAGGAGGCTCCAAAGCCGTAGTAGAAAAAGTAGGAAGAACAACCACAGGCTTTTTCGCTCAGATAGTCTTAAACGCAATGTTAAGATTAACAAGCAGGTATGGTCTGAGTGAATGTTCAAGCGTTCAATACACGTTAGAAGGCGACTATGATAATCACTGGTTGCTGGACTCTATTAGAAAACAAAATTATAGCATAGAGCACGGGCGCAGTGACTGGGAAAGAAATCACGTATCAGGTACATTATCAGAAATAAAAGGCCAACTTGAAAGCGAAAAAAGATTTCTGTTAAGTAAAGAGTACAGTCTAACGCCTGATGCGTTCATAAAGTACTTAAACAAGCTTATCGGTAAAGAAGAAATATATCTGATAAGCTTCAAAAAAGACGCTCTGCTTACAATAACCAAGTCATCTTTATCAGATACAACCTCCACATTAGTACCCATAATACTGATGTGTATGTGGTACGCTAACAATAAAAAAGGAGGTTACTTAACCGACGATAAAAAGTACGTTTATGAAATAGACCTTATGGAAAACCTAAACGCTACTTTATCAAAATTGTTAAAACAGACAGAAAAGCCTAATTTCGAAGAATTCAAGACAGTAATCCTGGATTATATGAAATCAAGGCCTGAATGGACTATTGACGTAGAAAAAGAATTAAAGAAGTATTTCGCAAAAGACTACGCCAAGTTAATACAGGCCAAGAAAGACGATGTTAATTACTTTAAATCACAGGTAAAGACGTACTTAGACAGCATAACAACATCAAGTGCCAGCATAGAAAAGCTTCTAATGGAAATAGAGGCTTTAGAAGATAAAGATCCTGACGAAGAATCAACAGAGTTGATAAAAGCGTTAAATACTTACAAGAATATCAGTACGTACACATTCGATAAGAACTACGGTATGCTTGTAACGTATTATACGAAAGTTGAGTGCTCAGATGAAGACGTTTGGAAAAAAGCAGCTACAAGTTACGGCTCATCTGGAGCAAAAATAACTATAGCGGCCTTAGTAGATAAGGAATTTGATATATACGTAGAAGACACAATAGCCTTCCAAAAAGGTAAAAATCCTAAATCATATACTTGGAGCCTGGGAAGTTACGATAACTGGACAAACGACAACTCGTTATTCCACCCTCATTTACACTACTACAACTGCTTCGGAAACTACAACACGGTAATCGGAGAGTGTATATCAAAGAATGATATCGTAGCACTGGTAGACCAGGTAGGAGAAGTATTGAACACAATTAACTCTTATGACTCAGCAGTAAGAGAGCAGTTCTGGAAAGAAATAGATAGAAATCCTGCAAGAAAGTGTTTCAAAGACAAAGAAGGTAACTGGTTCAGTTTATCAGACTGGTTAGCAAAACAAAACGAAAAGGAGACCAATAACGATGAGACCACTAATTAAAAGAAACGTAGAAACACCGACACTGATAATCGCACCGTTAGCCAACTACAAAATACACAGTTTAATAAAAACGTGCGACAAAGAAGTAG
Organism: Lachnospiraceae bacterium; assembly: GCA_045628025.1. GTDB lineage: Bacteria > Bacillota > Clostridia > Lachnospirales > Lachnospiraceae > Pseudobutyrivibrio. Next base: position 5,783 of record JAZQOU010000016.1, read on the forward strand.
GCTGGCACGGATTTATTGAAGATTTAGGAAATAATACGTACTACCTGTACGACATAATCCTTTATCCTCAGTTTGTAACAGGGGCTACAGTAGAGCCTACGGAAGAAGAGTACAATAACTGGATAAATGAGCAGGCTACGAACCATTTGGACCAGTTCAATAAAATGAGAATGCACGGACACTCTCACGTAAGAATGGCCGTATCGCCTTCAGCGGTAGACCTGAAATTTAGAGAAGATTTAATGGCTAATCTCAATGAAGATATTGAGAATCCGTTTTATTTCTTCTTAATAGGAAACAAAAACGATGCATTTAACATAGAGATGTACGATCTGAAGAATGAAATGATCTTTGACAGCTCGGATATCCAGATTCTCTGGGAAGAAGCTGAAGTAATAACGAAAGCTCAGGTTTGGGCAGAAGAAGTATCAAATATATACGTAAAGGAGAAAAAATACCAATGTTCAACAACCTCAAAAGCATCGAATTCTTCAACCCCGAAAACTGCAAAGGGGAAGTTCACATCATCGGATGCGGAGCAGTCGGAGGAGCACTGGCGGAAATACTGGCAAGACTGGGATTAAGAAAAATAACATTGTGGGACGAAGATGTAGTAGCACCACATAACTTAGGAAACCAGTTGTTCAGAAATAAAGACGTAAAGAAGAAAAAGACAGAAGCTCTGGCCGAAATCTTAGCCGAGATAAATCCTGAAATAGAATTGGACTTAAAAGGATTTTACACAACAGACCAGAAGATAAAAGGTTATATATTCCTTTGCATAGATAATATAGACCTTAGGAGAGAGTTCTGTACAAAATGGAAAACAAACCCCAATATAAAGTTCATTTGTGACGGACGTATGGGATTAACTTCAGGTCTTATTTACGCTGCAAACTGGCAGGTATTAGAAGCAAAAGAATTGCTCATTAAGTCAATGCAGTACACCCACGAAGAAGTACTTGCTGAGACACCTGTAAGCGCTTGCGGATTAACACTTTCAGTTGTTATCACACCAAGAATCGTAGCAGCGTTAATGGTAAGCAACTGGATAAAATTCATTAACACCAAAACATACAAGAAAATGATGCAGATTGATGGCTATGAGCCGTTCTTGGAATCATTTGAGGGTTAAAAGATGAAATACGTAACGTTTTATAAAGAATGTGCGCCTGACGTAAAAGTAGTGCAGCTATCTTTAGAAGATTTCTTAATGGGTTTAGGATTAGATGATGAAAATCAGTACAAACTAGCTCCAGCAAAGAAAAAGTTAACAATAGCATTACCTTATGATAAAGTAAGAAAAGGTTTTAAGGTAACAGCAGAAATGTTTGATATCCCAAAACCGCCAAGTTGGCCTACTTCAGAAATAGCAGAGCATTACCAGACCTTTTTCATACCAAAAAAGACAGGCGGTTTAAGAGAAATAAACGCACCTGATGAAGAGTTGTCTTTATACTTAACTCAGTTAAAGTACTACTTCGAGTATACGTGTTTAGGCTTAACACACAATGCAGCTCACGCATACGTAAAAGAAAGAAGCACTGTAACCTGTGTAAGACAGCATCAGAATAATAAATCCAACTGGTTCTTAAAGTTAGATTTCCACGACTTCTTCGGATCACACACTTTGGATTACACAATGAAAATGCTAAATGAGATATTCCCGTGGTGCGTATTAATGAAGAATAAAACGTATAAAGAAAACCTAAGTAATGCTCTGGAATACGCATTTTTAAACGGTAAATTACCTCAGGGAACTCCATTATCCCCGACGCTAACAAACATATTAGCAGTACCAATCGACTACAAGATACAAAATTTATGCTTTTCATTAAAAGCAAAAATGGTGTATACTCGTTATGCAGATGATATTTATATCTCATCACCATACGACTTTGATTATAAGACATTACAATCAAAGATTAAAGATATTTTAAAAGAATTTAACGCTCCGTTCTCACTAAACGAAGAAAAGACTCACTATTGCTCTAGAGCAGGTAGGAACTGGATCTTAGGAATTATGTTAAACAAGGATAACGTAACAACTATAGGTCACAAACAAAACCAGCGATTCAGAGCTATGATTAACAATCTCTGTAAGGACTCTCTAAATCAGATAAAATGGAGCGCTGAAGATAAGATGATTCTCCAGGGCCAGATAGCTTATGCGTCCAGCATCGAGGCAGATTACGTTTCACACGTTATCCAAACTTACGAAAGTAAGTACGGAGTAAGCATCAAGAAATTACTAAAGACGATGTAAATCGTCTAAAGTATCAAATAGCAAAAGCAGACTAATAGGACTCTTCACTATCAATCTGATGTTTAAGTTGAAAACTAAACAATGGCTTTGCCATTTACAATTAGTCACATCAGCTCGGATGAGAGGAACCGACTCTGGGTCCGTTCCAGCTTGAAACGCTCTTAGCAGAGCGTTAGAAGCTTCCACTACCCCAGATCGTTCCTCCCATCCCGAGCTGCGTGACTAATATTAAATTCCTTTCCTAAAATAGAACAGAATTTAAAAGTATTTGATACTAATACTCTTAATTACAAGAAATGTTCAAAAGCAATTTTGAAGCATTAAGTTGAAAACTAATGTAAAATTTGGATCAAAAAGGATAAACAGGAAGCCCGCAGCAGGTGTCTTCGCCACAGCCTGGAACCAATTAACTTTAATTCAAATTAATGGTATAAATTGAACCAGTTCCTGAAAATTTAAGATGTTTCTCAACAGTATTTAAGTTGCTTCATCTAAATAAACATTAAGTTTATCAATTCAATTCAATCGTATCCGATCCTCTGTAGCACTATAGCTTATAATCACTATTAATTAGTTGTAAAAGGAGTATTAAATGAATAAAAACACACAAAGATGGACTGAAATAAAGTTTGCTACACTTTGTTACAGTCTGTACAGTATTATAAGACAGTACCCTTTAGTAGTAGAGTACATAGAACTACTAGCGGATATGGCAAAAGTGCCCCGTGAACAAGCTATCAAAGAATTACAAAACGTAACTCAGAAAAACCGAATAGCACCGAGCGCTTTAGAATATATAAGTTTGGCAAGAGAACATAAGGAAACAATAGAGACAACTATTCAGACTTTATGTATTTCCAAGAAAACTTATTTCAAGTTATTAAAAACAGTACCGACAGAGTTATATGTAAGCCCACAATACTCTATACAAGACGTCGAAATAATGTTAGAATTAATTAAAGCACATAAAACTTTAAAAGGAATAAAGATATGAAAAAATTAATTATAGACAAAGATGCTATGTATGGAGCATTTAAACTAATGGGAAAAGCTGCATTAGGTATGACCCATTACGACTTAGAAGCAGCTTGCCCAGACTACTCTTCAGAAGAATGGGGAGCATTCCTATCTGAACCCGATATCCAAGAAGCAATAAAGAAAGAAATGGATATCATAAGAAAACAACAAGTGAACCAGATTGTAAGTGGTGCAAGTTCTAATCACTCAGTAGGACAAGCACAGTTACTAAATACATTAACAAAAATAGATGAAGATAACGATGAAAGCGACGGACCAGTATTTATCTACTGTCACGTACCTTTATCAGAAGATCAATCACACGCACCAAACGTTATAGAAACGGATGAATATGGAAGACTTAAAACTTAGACCTTACCAACAACAAGACGTCGTTCTCCTTTCAAAATTTCCAACTGCTGGCTGCTTCAATGAGCAACGTACAGGAAAAACACCTACAGCTCTAAAAACGATAGCAGCTAAGCATTTGGAAGACACAAAAGTAATAATCATAACGACAAAATCATCTTTATATCAGTGGAAATATGAATATGAAAGATGGTTACAAAGACCTTGTGTAATTGCTGAAGGAACCCCAAAACGACGTACTAAACTAATAAATGAGAGTTGGACTAACGGCCTCATAATCAGTATAGGCGCTTTAAAGGAAACACAACGCCAGACTGGTTACGAGGCTTTATTATTATCAAAAAATCCAACAATGGTAATACTTGATGAAGCTCACCTGATATCCAACCCTAAGACGTGTTCAGCAAAAGCACTGTATAAATTTATAAGAATACCGAACAGACTGGCCTTAACAGGAACGCCTATACAATCAAAACCAGAAGGCCTGTACGGTATCTTACACTTCTTATACCCTGATATTTTTAAAAGTGTATGGGCTTTCAGAAGAGAATACCTGCAACCAGAAATAGTCCAATTCTGGAATAGAGACGGTCTTCAGACAAAACAAGACTACCGAAACGCAAAATTCTCTGAAATAGGAGAGTTGAAAATACAGGGATTTTTAGGAGTGCACTGTACACAGCGTAAAAGAAAAGAAGTAATGAAGTGGTTACCTGAAAAAGATAAGCAGGAAATTCATATACCATTAACAAAGGAACAATTAAAATACTTACAAGACCTGGAAGAAACCTTTGAAAGTGACACTATGGTCACAAAAGGGGTATTAGATAGGTTAATAAGATATCGCCAGATATGTAATGATCCAATGTTAATAGGCTTAAAAGGAACGTCACCGAAAACAGAATGGATTATTGATTTTATAAAAGATAATCCAGAAACGCCTGTTATTATATTTAGCAATTTCACAGAATACTTAAAGAAGTTATTTCTAATATTAAAGGAACATTCTGTAAAAGAAGCGTTATTAATAGGCGATGTCGATCCTAAAAAACGTGCGTTATTCCAAAAAGACTTCCAAGAAGGAAAGTTTAATGTTTTCTTAATAAACATAAAAGCAGGAAAAGAAGCGTTGACTCTGGATAGAGCAGAAGCTATAATTTTCACAGACGTCTTTCCGCCTCACGGAGATATAGCCCAAGCAGAAGATAGGTTTATCGCAACGACAAAAGATAAAAAGGATAAACCGCATACGATATATTATCTTACTATGCAAGACTCATACGATGAAACAATATTAGAGTCTATTAAAAAGCAAAAAACTGTAGCTGATGTAGTTAATGACTTCAAGGCACAGTTAATAAAATAAAGGAGGAAAACCAATGAGCAACCCCAATTTAACTGTCGGAAAAGTTAAACGTCAGAAATGTAAGGCCTCGATTTTAATCGAGGGCCTAACTGGTCGTGGTAAGTCAGGACTTGCATTATCAATAGCAAAAGCCCTGGCGAAGCACGACCAGTCAAAAATCGGCGCTATCGATTCCGAAAACAAATCCTTAGCTCTCTTTCAGGGATTACCCGACACAGATGGTGTAAAGTTCGACGACTATCTGGTAGTAGACCTGAATGAAGATACAGGATTTGCTCCGACCACATATATTGAGGCACGTGATTTACTTATTAAGTCAGGTGTTGAAGTTACTATTGCAGATAGTATTACTCATATGTGGGTTCAGGAAGGCGGTGTACTTGATTTAGTATCAGACGCTCAGGCTAAAGATAGCAGACGATACAACAATTATACGGCCTGGGGCGAGGAGAGAGTAAAGGCTGAGAAACAGGCCATTTACTCAGTAATCCGAAGCCCCAAAGTACATATGATATGTACAGTAAGAGTAAAAGAAAAGTTCGAAATGATTGACGGTGACAACGGTAAGAAGGAACTCAAATCATTAGGCGAACAGCAGATTCAGATGCCTGATCTGAAGTATGAACCTGACTTAGTATTGCATATGCTTGAACCTGGTAACACAGCAGGTAAAAAACCTGTATACCCTAAAGCACGCATTGAAAAGTCACGTTATAGCATCTTCAAGAAAGATGAGATTTACGAGTTCACACCTGAATTATGTGACCAGTTAAGTGCTTATCTTGATGAGGGTGTAGACCCTGAAACGCTTATTGAACAGCAGAGAAAAGATTATGCTGAAGGCATTAAGCAGTACCTTGACGAAAACAAAAAAGCACTTCCTGTATGGAATCAGTTGAAAACTGACGCAGGATGTGGTACAAAGAAGTTATCCGAAATGACCCTTGAGGAAATGAAGAAAGTTTTCTCAGCATTAACAAATTAAAGGAGGCCTAATATGGCAGATACTATTAATACTGAAGTTACTGAAGTTGCTGAAAACGAAACAGTAGCAGTAGAAGAACCCAAGAAACCCGCAAAAGTAAAAGATCCTGTGAAGGAACTTAAAAAGGAAATTAAGAGACTTAACGAAGAACTCGTATGTGCAGAAACAAAAGCTGACGCTTATAAAGGAATGCTTAATTCATTTAAAGAGCAGCTCGAACAGAAGGAAAAGCAGCTTAACGGACTTGCTGCTGAGTATTCACGAATCACAAACTACATTAAGGACACCTTAAAGGTAGCTCACCAGAGCATCTTAATGGTGATGAAGGAGGACTAATATGGGAATTTGTTTTAGTAAGTTAGCATCAGAATATGAAAACAATCACAAGTGTTTACCTGCTGGTAAGTACCTTGGAGTTATTGCAAACGCAGAAATGAAAACCCCTAAGCAGCCTGCAGACGGTACAAAGAAGCCTGATTACTTAGCTCTCCGTTGGGACGTATACAATGAGGATATGTCCAAGAAATTAGGCTGTGTATTTGATAATCTTATAGTGCCCGCTTCAAATCTTACAGAAGTTAAACTTAGAAAGTTTATGGAAGCTATTAACGTAAACCTTGGCGACGACTTCGAGCTTGAAGATTTGAGCAGAGTTTGTAAGAATAAAAAGTGCTATATCAATGTAAAGGTTGGTAAGGACCAGCAGGATAACGATAGAAATGAAATCGATATCTTTAACGATCCTTACACAAGGATTGTAATGGCAGACGATGACTTTATGAATGTCCCTGAAGAGACAGACATTCCTTTCGGAGAAAAAACTGATGAGCCTGTATCCGATGCAAGCTATTAATGAGTTTTTTAACTGAGTACTTTGACATATGTGAGGGAGAAGGAGAACACCCTGTATGCTGTCCGTTCCCTCACCATACGTCCTCTGGTTTGGAGTACTACGAAACAAATCCGTCGGCCTCAGTGGATACTGATAATCAGTTGTTTCATTGTATGGCCTGCGGGCAAGGTTATAACGAGGCTCAGTTTATAATGAAAATTCTTGGCTGTGATTACGCAAGCACAGCCAAAATTAAGCGTTGTTTCCAAAACACCGAGGACAGGCCAACTTGGTTAAATGAAACAACATTAACCAAAGAGTCGAAAGACCTAGCAACAAATTTAGGTATATCTGAAAAAGTCCTAGCAGAATTAGATGTAGCTTCTGAAGATCTAACAAATCACCTAATGTACCCCGTGTTTATGTACGACCATTTATTAGATATCAGAACTTATAATCCTGGTGGCAAACCAAAAGTAAAATCACGTATGGGTTGCCCAGCAGGTTTAATAATTCCCTTTGACATTTGGAGAGAATCTCCAGTAACCCGATGGACCTTAATTTGTGCAGGCGAAAAAGATATGGCTGTAGCCCGAAGCCACGGATTTAATGCGATAACAATCACAGGTGGCGAGGGCACTCAGCCTATTCAATTAAATTACTTCAAAGACCGAAATGTAGCAATAGTCTATGACAATGATAGTACAGGTATTAACGGAGCTAAAAAGCTTGCAAGGACTTTAAGCAAGTATGCTAAGACTATTAAAGTTGTTACGGGATTCCACGAAATTTGCAAAGAAGAAAAGGAAGACATTACTGACTTCTTTGTAAAGTATGGTCAGGACAAAAACAAACTTATCCAATATATAGAAAACACCCCGAGCTATAATATTGAAGAAGATACTGAAGCTGAACAAAAGCGTCCTACTATGAATTTACTGGAAGCAAGTAAAGCAAACAATATTGGAAAGACCGTAACAACAAATGTCCAAGTTGTATCTGTATCAGAAGATACCTTCGCTTGTCCTAAAATAGCAATAGCGGAAAAGTTTAAGGAAAGCGAAGGCGGTAACGACTTTATGGCGGTTGGAGAAATCCGACAGTGGGAGTTACAAGAAGATAATTTAAAGGACGTCTTACATTTAGTCGATAATAATTTCACTGAAGAAAAGATTAAAGAACATCTTAGAAATCTGATGAAAATAATGCAGAAAGAAAAGTATGTTAAATTTAAGATCATAGAATCAGTGACTGTATTCAAGGCATACATTACAGACTTATTTGAGACTACAGATAATATTTCAGCACAACCGATGGAGTACGTAGTGTACTCAATAGGTAAGAAATTAGAATCTGGTAAAAAGTACAGACTTACTCATAAATTAGTACCCCACCCATATAAAGGACAACAGCTAATAAGCATAGCTATGGACTACAGTCAGGCCAGTGATAGTATAACAGACTTCGTTGTAGATGAAACAGAAGTGACTAACTTAAAAGTTATTCAGAGTATTGAAGGTTCTGTAGAAGAAAAGATTAATACACAGGTGCAAAAAGTAAAAGGGTTACTTGGTTATAATGGTAATGATACCTTAATAACCGCATTAGATCTGGCATACAACACTGTGCTTCAGTTCAACTTCGGAACATTTAAGAATGTACGTGGATACATAGACACCTTAGTAGTGTCTGAATCCAGAGTAGGTAAATCAAGTACAACGGACACGTTGCGACGAACCTACGGGTTAGGAGCAATAGTTTCATTAGCTGGTAATTCTGCTACAATCCCTGGTCTGGTAGGAGGTTCTAATAAAACCACTACAGGCTACCAGACAAGGGCAGGAGTTATTCCGCAAAACCATAAAGGTTTAATAAACTTCGAAGAGTTTGGTAAATCTTCTCACCAAATCTCAGCAGAATTAACAGACATACGTTCATCTAATGAAGTCAGGATTGCCAGAGTATCAGGTACAATTACATTACCCGCATTAGTACGAATGATTACTCTGACAAATCCAAAAACAGTAAACGGTCAGATAAAGTCAATAGCATCATATCCTAACGGAATAGAAATTCTTACAGAATTAGTTCCATCTGCTGAAGACATAGCAAGATATGATATGATTGTCATTTTATCTGACCGAGGTGCAAATGCTATCGATCCCTTATGGGTTCCTGATACGCCATTTGCACAAGAAGTGTATCGCACCCGTATCAGATGGGTATGGTCTCGTACCCCAGACCAGATCATAATCTCTGATACAGTTGCGAAACACATTGTAGCACAGGCAAACGATTTGAATAAAACATACGGTTGCCATATAAAGATATTCGGTACAGAAGCCTGGAAGAAAATAACAAGACTTGCAATAGCAGTTGCAGGGTATGTGGTTTCAACAGACGAAACCTACCAGAATATCATAGTGCTACAAGAACACGTAGATTTTGCAGTAAAATTCTTCAAACGTATATATGATAATAGTACGTTTAAACTGAAAGAATATGTAGAGCACGAAAAGAGATATTCTGAAATAGATGAAGAAGGTATTGCGAATCTACAGAACATTTATGATAAAACACCTATGGTAGTTCTTCAGCTAGAACAATCTGCTACGACGACTCGTAATGTATTACAAGCGGCAGCAGGTATGACACACGAAGAATTAAATAAATCTTTGAATGAACTGACAAAAGGATTGTTTATACAGTTCTCAGGATATGATATTATTCCTACAGAAAGATTTAGACTTGGTGTAGCCAAGATAAATAAGAACACTCGTCTTAAAAAGATTGGAGAAGACTATGCTTAAACGTAAATGGATAAGCAAAAATCTAAACACTTATGAAGATTGGCTTGAGGTTAAGCAGGGCATTATTGCCCTGCAACCCTCAGTATGTGGTTTTGATACAGAGACTACAGGATTGCATATTAAAAAAGACAAACCCTTCTTATTGCAGTTTGGATTTTTACATCCAACCGATTCTACAAAAGGTTACACTTTCCTATTAGATTTCAGATATAATAAAGACTTCAAAAAGATTATAGATGAATGGCACGATATTGCTAAAGAGGCTTCAATAAACTTAGCTACGAACACTAAGTTTGACGTACATATGTTAGACAATATCGGAGTAGACTGGAAAGATGATAACCTATCTGATTTAGAATTTTTCATAAGGTATGGCACAGATGCTATTCAGGAAGATAATGGTGGTGCACCATTAGCACTTAAAAAATTTGCTAAACAGTACATAGATCCTGCTGCCAAGTACCACGAAAAATTACTTGACAATGAAAAATCTCAACAAGTAAAAGTCTATAATATTAAATTGAAAAATAGACTGGCTCCGTTAGGAGTGCCAGATAAAAAATATAAAGCTAAATCGTATACTTTAAAGGTTCTTGATATGATGTTTAAAGATCCTCTATTCGATATAGATGATTTGGAACCTAAAGTAAAAGAAGCATATCTTAAATGGAAGAACGAAGACTTACCTCAGTATCTACGAGAAAGAGTTACTTCCAGAGTAGAAAAAGATATGATAAGGTACGATACATTAAGTAAGGAAAATCTTTATAAGTACGCTCACTATGATATTATATATCTACTGGAAAGTTACGAACTGATGTTACCGATAGTAGAATATCGTAAGAATATGTGGGCGGTACATCTTGAAGAATCTTTAATATTACCTTTATTAGATATGGAAGACACAGGATTCCTAGTAAATAAAGAGTACCTTGAAGAATCAAGGATAAGAGTACGTAACTATACTTTTAAATTAAGAAAAGAATTTCACGAATTAATAGGTTCTGAAATAGCAATAGGACAGCACGAAGCATTATTGAATACTTTAAAGAATAAGTTTAATGCTGAAGTAAGTAGTACCGATAAATCAGAACTTGAAAAATATAAGAGTAGGTTATTGCGTGAAGATCCTGATAGTCCTATAATAAAGTTTATAGATTTACTATCATCATTAAGAACACTTGAAAAGTGGTATGCTACATATATCTTAAGATTTCAATATGATTTAAGAAATACAGATAAATTATATACCCAAATCCATCAAGTCGGTGCGGTGTCTGGTAGAGTAACTTCAGACTTTCAGCAATTCCCGAAAGAACCTATAGTAGATTCTGAAGGAAACGAACTGTTTCACCCAAGAAGAATAGTGAGAGTTCCCGACGATTGTAAAGGATTATTATATCTTGATTTCTCTCAGATTGAACTAAGATTTCAGGCTATGTACACAATCTTAGTAGGACACCCAGACTTAAATATGTGTAGAGCATATATGCCTTATAAGTGCCATAGAAAAGATGGTACTGAATTTGATTTTAATAATACCGAACACATCAAAGACTGGAATACAAAGGACTGGTATCTTGATGAAAATCCTGAAGAGTTATGGACTAAGACAGATATACACGGAGCAACAACTCTACAAGCGTTCAAGAGCATAGGCTTAACCAAAGACGATCCTAATTTCCACGCATTAAGATATGTAGGTAAGAGAGTGGACTTTGCTAAAAATTACGGAGCATCTCTACCGAAGATAATAGAAATGTTTCCTGAGTATACTGTAGAGCAGTGTAAAGAAATTGATGCAGCGTATTATGCAGCATTCCCTGGTGTTAAAGAATACCACAATTATTGCTTTACAAGAGCAGAACATTACGCTTATACTGAGAACTTATTTGGTGTACGCATATACGGTGCTAACGGACATAAGTTAAGAAACATATTAGTACAAGGTTCTGCTGCCCATTATTTAAAATTAAAAATAAGAAAATTATGGGAATATCAGAAATCAATAAATTGTAAATCGAGAATGCAGTTACAAATTCACGATGAATTAGTATGGCAGCTTGACAAAGATGATCCACCGTTAGCAAAAGAATTCAAACGCATTATGGAAGATTGGGACGACGCTTTAGTACCTCTGGTTGCTGAAGCTGAAGTAACAAATACAACCTGGGCAGACAAACGTGATTTAGATATATAGGAGGATATGATGGTACTAACATTAGATAACTTAGGAAAGTGGATAGCGGACGAATTAAAAAATCAAAACATATCTCGTTCAGAAATGTCTAAAAGACTTAACCTAGAAAGAGAAAGATTTGTAAGTTGGGAAAAACACGGAGTAGTACCTAACTTATTAAATCTTGAAGCAGTAGTCTATGAGTTAGGATATGAAACCTATATCGATGGCGTGCAAATAGACTTAGGCGAAATTAGTAAATGGTTTAAAACACTTATGAAGCCTGGTGAATACTACAAAGAGTTTGCAGCAAGAGTAGGGTTTACCAATTTGTGGGTAGCCTACAATGCAGCAAACTATGGTAAAATAAGAACAAGAGACTTATTTAGATTTATAGAAAGATGTGGACACGTTTTAGAAGTAAGGAAAAAAGATGAGTGATTATATATTATCTTTAGACCCCTCTGGTAACTTCAACGAAGGTAAAGGCACTACAGGTTGGTGCTTAACAAAAGATAAAGTATGTGTAGATGCTGGCGAGATATATGCTTCAGAATATCCGACACAGATGTCATATTGGGATAAAGTAATAACTTTAATATATAGTATAAATAAAAATACGATTAAAGATAATGACACGTATGTCGTATTATGTGAAGACTATAGACTGTATGAAACCAAAGCATCTGAGCAGATAAACTCTAATCTTGAAACTCCACAAATAATCGGAGCAATAAAGTACACGTGTTATAAATATAAAATACCATTATATTTCCAGATGGCAGCAGAAGTGAAAACAAGATGGAGTGATGATATTTTATTTAAGACCGAAAGACTTATACGAAAAGGTAAGCACGCTTATACTCCTGAAGGAGTTCTTATACAGCACCACAGCCGAGATGCTTACAGACACGTTTTACATTATATCAATTTTAAATTGAAAACTAATAAAGAAATACCTAAAATAAATTTAGAAGAAAGGAGTAATTACTGATGATCGACATCGAAAGAAAAGATCCAATGTATGAAGGCCAGAACTATGATTACGATAAACTGGACTTAAAAGGATTAGATTTAAAAATAGATGTAGCTGATATAAATCTTTATCCTAATGAACAGTACGCTATACTTCGTAAGCACGGACTGGGAACTTCTGACAGCTCAATATTATGTGGCGTAAATCCGTACACTACATTACCAGAACTTATTCAGGAGAAAGCTAGAAACTATCTTACTGAAGAAGAGAAGGCAGTAGGTAATAAGGTAGCAGTTAAAAAGGGACGTGATTTAGAACCTGTTATTATTGATAAATTCTCAAAGATAATAGGTAAGAGAATTGTAAAACCAAGTGATATGTATGTACACGCTGATTACCCCTGGCTGAAATTTAACTTCGATGGTGTTATTGACAAGATTGAAGGTCAGTATATCCCAGCAGAAATTAAAGTAGTAACTCAGGCAGGTTTAAAACACTACAATGCAGCGAAGGCTTGGTTCAGAGAATCCCAGGGATTTTTAAATATTCCTGAAGATTATTCAAAAACAAATAACAGTATAGAAACTAAAGCGTCCTTATACGGTATACCGCCCTACTATTACACTCAGTTACAGCAGCAGATATTTGGACTTAAAGCACCCTATGGACATCTTACAGTTTTATTAAACTCCTATTGGGAAGTCGTAAGTTTCTTTGTATGGCGTGACGATGCTTGTATAAAAACAATACTGACTCAGGGTTGGCAAGCGTGGGAAAAGGTATGTAAGTTAGCCCACGACCCTAATAGAGAAGATGTTACGCCTGTACTAAACAACTTTAAAAAAGAAGCTGAAGCATCTCGTAAAACTGCTTTTACAAAAATTGCCGAGACGGAATTATAATGTATTTGAACAAATGGTCTCTGTTGGGGATATAAAGAAAGCTGAAACATTTAAAGAAGCAATAGATTTATTTCTCAGAATGACCAATATGACCTATGAAGAACTTGCCTTACAAATGGGTTATAGCAAAGCACACACATATGGAGTGTGCAAAGGAACTTATAAGATAACGGTAGATTTTTTAAATAAGCTAAGAGACGTAACAAAACTTGATAGAGTATTTTGGATAACTTTATGGCTTGACACATATGACGAGGAGTATTAAATGGAATTTATATTAGGAGTATTTATAGGCTTAATAGGAGCCTTTGGGCTTCTGTGTGTGGCGTGCGTATTAGCCAGTGATAACTAAATAAAAAAAAATAAATTAGGGAGAGCAGATGCTCTCCCTTTTTTTGTTAGTAGTAAGTTACCTGATATCTGTATCTTGCAGGAGCGTTCATAACTCTAATCGCATACCAGTAAGCTCTACTGTGCTTAATCCGATAACCTGGATAACGCCTATTCGGAGTATAGTAATTGTAATTTCTAGCAGGACGTGTGTACGTTCTGAAGGAGTTACTATTATAATATCCGTGGGTGTCATAGTATTTAGTATTCTGTTTATATTTCTCCCAGCGTGTAACGGATCCGAATAGTGAAGGAAGCATCGCACCTATCACAGCTTCAACAGGTTTTTTGGATAATCGTTTATAATTCTTTTTAGCGGTTGAGTCTTCGTTGGCTATAGTATTCGGATCATCTGAAGCAAAGAAACGTTGTATAATAGGTCCGATTAAAGGTGCATACTGAGGATCCATAACATCTTTAAGAGTAAGCTCTGCATAGTTAGCTGCTTCAGAAGTATCTGCTATACTAGTACCAGCAAGTAATTTACCTTCAGCTAAATGACCGATAGCCTGTATTGGAGCTAACGTACTACTTAATACATTATTAACAGGATTAGTCATAAAGTTTACAAAGTCCATATAAGAAGGATTCAATTTAAGAACCATACCTGTTTCAGGATCAATCATAGGATTTCCGTTATACATATGATATTGAACGCCTCTGTTCTTAGCTACTTCAGAAGGCTCTAAGTCATAGCTATCAAGAACATCTCCTATAAAATCATCAATCATTTTAGCATAAAAAGGCTTTGCTGATAACTCTTCATACCAGTATAAAATATTTAATTTTTGGAAGTTATAAAACGGTATTATGTTTTCAATAAAGTGTGTTGCTTTTGACTTAATGGTGTAGTCAAATGCGGTGTGTGATATTCGTTTAAATGCGTCAGATTTAGTAACGCCTTGTTCCATAAGAGTTAAGTATTGGGCAAATCTTACTCGTGACTCTATGTAGCTCATAGGTGTCATAGCTCGGCTACCAAGGTCTACTAATTTATCGTATGTCATATTTGTCGGAATCATACTTAATTGTTCTGAAAGTTTTTTATCAGCTTTCATCCAATCTGAAAGAGCTTTCGTCTCACCTGCAGAAGGACCGTATTTTACGAAACCATTTATTTCATAAAAGGTATCTTTATCTAACGGACATTTGTTTCGAAGTGCTTTATACTTGCTATCTTCGAAGAAGGCTTCGATATCTGTATTGGTAAGGCGAGCTCCACTGGATAAGTTAGCTTCTTTCATTATGCTGATAGTTGTATCATATTGTCTTAATAACTTATCAGCAGCCCAAGTATTTTTAACCATACCGACAGGATCTTTAGTATCGATGGTAGCTTTTAAGTTAGAGTCAATTACGTTTCTTAACCAAGTACCAGGACTCATAAGATATCCAATCTTATATGCGAATAAGACAGACTTTATAAAGTTATTATTTAAGAAGCCACTTGATAATGCATCTGCATTATTATTTATTTCAGTAAACATTCTTGAATAAATCTGATAAGGCATTATACGGGCATTTACATTACGTGCTCTAGCTAAATCTTTTTCATTAAGAATATTTAAAGATTCTAAATGATAACCTTGTTTTGAATTATCTTTAACAAGTACAGCAACTATAGGAGCATTGTCTGCGTTTAATACATCTACAATTTCTCTATCAGATAAACCATAAAAGAAACTGCCGATATTATTACTGAGATCTACGCCTGTGTTATTGCTGAAGAATGAGCTTACACATAATGTTTTAGCATCCATACAGTTTATGGTTGTTTTATAGGACCTAGTTATATCTTCTAATGATGAACTGTAATTATGATAACCGTATAAAACATAATCATCAATACTGAAATCATAAGTAGCAAACTGGGTTTTTCTGAAGAAGCCCATATTTTTTAGGTCATCAATGGACCACCAGTTTTTATCATCATATAAAGGTCCAAACGCTTCTTTTATGTTTCCAAAAGTATCGTAGGATACTATTTTTGATGAACCTAAAAATGCGCTCGAGTCAGATATTTTACCTAACATACTGTTGAGATTATTTATATCATCGTTTATTCCATTAAGGAAAAATTCTGATCGGTTATCTAAATAATCCATATTAGATATCTTATGTATTATTAATTCATCTTTATTAAATACAGTGTTACCTACGATATATGTATCAGTATCAGGGCTGTATTTTATTATAGGTGCTTTGCTATCTTTTTTGAATCTGAACTGGATTCTATTAGGTGTGTCAATTAATTCTATGCCATATTCAGATTCTAATAATTTAGCTTGTTTTTTTAATGCTTTAACTAACTGTAGGTAAGTAGTATTATCGTTATTATTAATTGAATATTTTGTTGTGCTTAAATTTATAAATGGTGCGTTGTTATAAAGCATATAGCCAACCATCTGTTTAGGATCTTTTACAAATTCTGTTAATTGGCTAAGCTTTAATAAGTCTACTGATTTAGCATAAGTCCTATTAAGATTTGTAACATATCTTCTTTGTACATACCCACTCATATTATTAAATTTTTTAGCTACTATGGATAAGTTATTAAGTATGTTTCGTCTTAAAATCATATCAGCATTAGCATTAGGGATTACATTAAGCATAGCACTAAATCTATCCATACGCTCACCTGCTGAAACAGTTTTCCATAATTCTGATGAAAACGCATCAGCACCAAAAGATAATTTATTTGCATAGCTTGTTGTAGTTTTTGATATTTCAGATCTAAACATATAGCTTGCTAATGTATTTTTCATTTCATCAAAAGCTGCATCTGATAACGAGTAGATACTAGAATTTAATGTAATTAAACGATCACTATAAGGTAATCTTAAATACTCATCAAAAGTTGTAGGAGATCTTTTTACAAATTTTGAAGACGCTTTGAAAATATCAGAGCCTTTAAAAGGTTTTAAGGTTTTTAAACTTTCATTAAAATTAGGCATAAACCATAATGCTTCTCTGATTATTTTAGGTACATTAGCGTATAAACCTTCCCCGTGTTCAGAAATTATCTGCCAAAATAATACAAATGTTTCCGCAGGTGATCTTAATATTTTATTGAGATTTAGATTTGTAACCCAGTGCTCAGGGTACATACTGCTGATAGCCTTTATTAAATTAGTGGTAGTATTTTTTAAATCATCAAAATTTTTAAAGTATTTGGTACCATAAGATTCTACCGAACTTTCAGAGAATAGCTTTTCAGGATCTCTTAAAAGTCTGTCTAATTTATCAGACATAGATTTAGATACATCGGTTAAACGTTTAGCTGCTTTCTTTGGCAAATCCATTTTAGGATCTACTTCAAAGAAACGTTCTATATTTTGTTTGTTATAAAAATACCTATAACCTACTCTAGATGAATTAGAGCCAGCATTAAGTAAGTCCTGAAGAGATACGATATCTTTATCCACACCACCCTGTAACCATCTATACCAATCTTTATATGATTGTATTTCAGGATGCGCCTTTGCGAATTCGCTACCAGGAGCAAAGGCAGCATTGTAATATTTTTGTAATGCTATCTCTGACATTACATCTTCGCCTACTGCTCTTTTATTAGTTGATCTTAATTTATAAGTATCAAATTCAGGATAGTACAATCCGTTAGCATTTCTTTGCTTGAAATCTAAATTAACATCTGTAAAGAAATTTGGAAGAATATAATCCCCGTCCCCATTATAATCGTGGGATATATTGGATAATATATTCATATCCGATTTAGCATCTGAAAATGTCTTTGATAAATGTTCAGAAAATGCTTTTAATTGAGTACATTCATCTTCTGACAGTTTACTTTTTAATTTAAGTTCTGCCTCAGATAATCCAGTTTCTTCAGATAATTCATTAATGGCTACAGCACTTTCATTAGATAAGTCATCTATATATTTATTTATACTTTCAGTTAAATCGTCTATTGTTTCTTTTATATCACTGAGTTTTAAAGATGTTAAATCTGAAGCATATGCTTTAGCACGGTCTTCTAATAATGTATAAATCTTTTTAGCATCATTCTCAGATACTACTGGAATTCCGTACATTCTTTTGAGAACAGGTAACACGTCTATATTAGTAGAAGCTATACTAGGATTTAATAATCCACCACAGAGTCTATCAAAAGTGTCTAATGAACCCTGTCCATCATTAATAGCTCTCCAGCGTTCTCTTATAAAACCTTGGTCGAAAGAATGTGTATTATAACCTATAAGGCCTAAAGGATTTTCATCTAAAAGTTTAGAATCAAATTTTAAAAGAAGATCAGCTTCATCTTCACATTTTATAACTGTAGGCTCAGGTAAACCTTTATCAATAAAACGTTGTTTAATTATTTCAGGATCTTCTGTAGTAAATGTTATAGGTTCACCATCATTAAATCTTTTTATGGTTATCTGATGAATGGAGCCGTATTTTGCATTACTAGCCATATCCTTAGAAGCAGGGTCAAATGTTTCAATATCATATATAATATAATGACGCCCTGTAGATTTCTGATTATTTAAGAGCGCATTATACCACGATTTAGATTCTAATAATATAGCTAATTCTGTAGCATAGGTATCTGAACCTGAATCAACGTGGCCCATTTCAAGGATTCTTGTAGATAAAGATGAAGCGTCTTTGTAAGAAAGTCCGTAATGTTTCTGAAGTAACTTTTTAAATTCTTCCTGTTTGCCGACGTATTTTCCTCGTACTAAATTATCAAGAGCTAATGATTTATTTCTAAATCTGGCATACATATTAATATTCATAGAATCTATGAAGTTCCTTACGTACTGTTCTGATATAATCATATCAGCAGGATTCTTTTCAAAGTTCATCATAGTTTCCATAAATGCATTAAATACGTTTGAGTCTGATAACAACTGGGCAGCTCTTGCATTTAAAGACATTTCATATTCAATAGTATCACCGTATTTAGATAAATCTTCAAACAGATCACTTATATATGCTATATCTGAATTATCAGATTTAGCTATTAACATCTTCTTTATTCTATTTAAAGATGCTGAAGCTATGCTTGTTGTTTTAAAGTGCTTAGGAGAGATGTCTCTTAAAAGTCTACTTAAAGTACTGTTTAAGAATTTCCTTCTTCTTTCATAAGCATTCATCTGGATAGATACCCAAGTCTGATAATCATTTTGAAATGCCTTATAAGTATCTCCTGCTTTTGTTATGCTTACATAAGCGTCATTAAGAATACGTTCAAGATCGAATGATTTAGACTTTATATCTATTTTTGTTTCACCTGAAAAGAATTTTCTGGTGCCATCAACATCTTTATACCAACCACTTCGTTGTACTGTACGAGTTGTATTACGAAAATCACTAATGTCTAAACCTTCTTGTGGCAAATGTTCGTTTTCAATATTATTTCTTTTAACTTCAACGTCATCTATATAATCTTTATACTTTATAGTGCCTTGTTCTTCATACCACTTTGTAGTATATTTATGAGATGAAACTTCTTCGGCAGATATACGAACAGGTGTCTCTAAGTCTTTAGGTCCTTGAAGAACATAATTATATTTATCTTTAGTAATATACATTTTATTTTCATAATCCACTATATTACTTCTGATATTATCAATTTCTTCAAGTATGTCATCAGTCATTGTAAGTGTATCTACAGTAGGTTTATTTAATAAAAATGTTACTAGATTAGGACAGTCATCAAAAATATATGCTATGTCTTCGTCAGAGAATTCAGAAAAGGACATTCTGAGGTCTTCATAATCAAGCTTGTCTACAGCGTCTTTATAGTTAACGTGTTTCATAATGTTACTGTCAACAAATGCTTTTATTATTTCCATTGATTTGTTAACTACTTTGTCGTCGTCAGACATAATACCAGACGTTGCATAACTAATTTTTAATGTATCAAGAATTGTTTCTTTGTAATCCTTTGCTTCATCTATCCATTTTTCTAAACCTTCAGCAGCTTCTATAAAATCTTGATAAGTGTCTCTTATAGCAGCGTATGAATCATTATCCATAACATTAATAATTTTTTCAATTTCATCGGCTATAAGATTTTTCATAGCAATTTGTCTGGCTTCATTTTTAATTAAGTCAGACTCATCGTTAATCAAAGTGGCACGCATTTCTTTTTTGAAGTGCTTCTTTATATGACGAATATTTTCAATATTATTTTGAATTTTAGTATATTTAAAATCACCGTGATTATAAGCATATATCATTGTTTCACACATAGCAGTATATTTATTTTTTAAGTTAGCTACTAAAGTGTGTATGAATTCACTAGGATCAGCGACTTTACTAAAATGAATGTGGTATGTTTCAGATAAAGCATTTATCCTAGTATAATAATCAATAAGTAATTCTTCAAAATAATTAAATTGTTCAAGGGCATTTTTGATGGTGTCCTTGTTCAAAATGGTAGCAGTATGTCCTTCATAAAAAGTATGGGTATCTCCTATCGCTTGAAGCATATCATTAAATACGGCATAGAATAATGAATTGCGTCCAGCTTTACCTGAAGCAGCCATATCATCAGCATCTTTGATAATAGAAGCACTCTTACTTATTATATTATCAAGAAAGTTATCTTTATAAGTTTCTTTTAACAGTTTTATACCGTCTTCAAAATCTTTAGCTATTTCAGTGACACTATTAAGGTATATCTGGTTATCTAATATTTCTTGCCATTTATCTATAGCACGTTGCATATTATTGAAATCGAGATAGTCGTGTAAAGCTTCATTATTAGTAACTACTCTTCTCCAATATTCTGATAAAGCTCCTGGAGTTGTTACGTTTTCAGCCATTTCTTTTGTCACAGCATTGTCTAAAAAATATGTCTGTAATGCTATAATTCCTTCATCGGCCGTATAACTTCCATCAGCTATTTTATTTATTATTTTATATATGGCTTTAAACTGAGAAGCCATTGAAGCGGCGTACTGCTCAGGAAGTATTTTTCTATATGCGCTTACTTCGGCTTGTGTTATTTTTCCAGACAGAGCAATATCGTCTATGACCTTATTAGCTTTTTCAAGAGCTTCTGCATAACTGTCTAATTTGAAACCGAGGCCAATGCCTTCTGAAGAACCCATAAGGTCCTCTGCGTTTCTTAAAATATTAGCAGTTACATATTTTGTTACAGCAGGTTCAAGTATGTTTGCTTTTCTTAGTTCTTTGTAAACGTGTACAGCAGGAAAGAAGGGAGTTCCTGCTACTATTAAAATACCTTTATCTATAGATTCAACGGCAGCGTCTACTTTATAAAGCGTTCTCATCAAATCAATATTTATTGAATGAGTAGCAATAGTACCTGCCTTTTTATATACTGTACGTCCGAGCTGTGTTATGGATTCAATACCTTCTACAGTTTCAAGAGCATATTTAGATACAGCACCATCATCTAAATTTGAAATAAAATAATTGTAAAATTTATTAGCAAAAGTATCGATATCTCCTTTTAGCCAAGCTTCAGTTATATCTTTGTTCTTATAAAGTTTGTCTAAGGGTACTTTACTTAATAATTCTTTTGATAAAACACTATTACTATTTTTTACGGCATCTTCAACAAGACCAGAACCTATACTTAAACTTTTTTTTGAAGCAGACTTTAATACACCACCGACACCCATTTCTATTATATTTAATGGATCTGCCAGTGTTTCTACCGCCAAGTTTAATAAACCATTTCCTGTATCAGCGTCATAGTTATATCTGCCTTTAACACCAAAACCGATAGCTTTTTTAAAACGCTGACCAGCTGTAGAATATTTATCAGATTCTTTTGCAGTGGTCCATTCTGTAGGAAGTAATGCTTTAACAGGGTTAGCTAATACATCAACGTCTTCACCAAAACCTCTGAGTGTGTTATTAAAAAACATACCCCAGTCACGGTACTCTATAGGTTTAGAGAAATGTCTACGCCACCATTCAGACATATTATTTGCAAATGCACTTGTAATATCTCCGTGGTTATCTATGGGGTCTAAGGTATTAGAAATAACATCAAGTAATGAATTTACCTGAGTAGGATCTGAAGAAGAGTACCAGTACTCTTTTGTATCTTCTGGCATAGAAGTAACCCCTACGCTTTTAGGCGTAGGGGTAATGCTTTTAATTGTAGGAAGCTTTTGCAAAGTAGGTAACTGTTGCATAGGCTTTAACATATTAGGCTGTAAAGTCTGTATAGTGGATATGTTATTCAGAAAATCCATACACAATCTCCCGATTACTGTTTTGTATACTTATCGAAGTGTTTAGAGAATAAAGCCATATTCTCGTCCCATTTAGCATCATTTCTGTTAAGGCCAAATGCCAAACCAAGAGCCGTCTTATCATTAAGATAATTTGTAGCACCCTTTGATGCTGCCTCAGGACTATACCCTGCTCTAATATAAGCATTGTATACTTCATCATAATACTTCTGTCTTGTAGGAAGTACTGAAGTTATGTCTTGAGCGTTAAGAACATCATCAGGTCTAGTACCTTCGCCAGAAGCTGCACTTAAAGCATAAGCCCAAGCTTTGTTATCATCATCAGGATATCTTCGTTTACCCTCTTCATACATTACTTGAAGAGTACTAGGAAGACCGTTAGAACTACCACTACCTGATCCGCCATTATACGTAAGAGAAGCAGCTTCATAATTCTTATCAGCAGCATATCTCTGAGCCGCAGCTTCAAGTTCAGCTGCTCTAACGGCTGCTGCCGCTGATTCAATAGCTCCGAGATAATCACCGTAACCCTGATTATCAAAAGCACCAGTTACTGTGTTAGCCTGTGACCTTGCATCAGTAGTTGCATCAACATCACGATACTTAATAGCGTTTGCTAACAACTGTAATGCTGAATCGTTAAGAGCACTTATAGTAGAGTTGTCTGCATTAAGAGCCTCATTACCGATAGCTATTTCTGAAGCAGCGTCTTTACCAGCATTAGCCTGTCTATAGTTTGCAGAACCTCTTGCTTTAAATAATCCAGCGATAAGATTTCTTTTAGCAGCTTCATCTATGTCGTACTGTTTATTAAGCATTTTATCGCTTAATGCTTCAGTATCTGAAACGTACCTATTAGCGTTTGCTATATTCTCGTTAAGGAATCTATCATAACTGTAATCACCGAAGATATTGGTTAAGTACTGATCTATTCCGCCGAGGTAATCCGTATTAGCAGGAGAGCCATAAGTATATCCTCTCATATAAGTACCATAATCTGGACCACTTCCGTCACTACCATTACCACCTGTAGTACCACCTCCATCACTATTGTTACCAGTGGTGCCAGGAGTACTAGGAGTAGTTGTTCGTGCTGCTGAAGTGTTTTTTTCGACTGCGGCTGCTAACGCTGCAGAATAATCAGCAAGATTCTGCTTTGTAGAATCGGGATAGATGTTACTGTTTGGCACAGTTGTCGTAGTGTTAGTTTTAACGGCATTTGCTAATGCTGAAGAATAGTCTGCAAGATTCTGCTTTGTAGAATCAGGATAAACACTGCTTTGCTTCGGCACAGCCGTTGAAGTATTCTTTTTAACAGCGGCTGCTAATGCTGCTGCATAATCTGAAAGATTCTGCTTTGTAGAGTCTGCTTTAGTAGTGCTGGTAGTTGTTGGTTTCTTCGCTGCACCACCTGCTCCTGAGTCAGCGGTAACGTACATATTTTTATATGCCATTTAAGTCACCTCCGCTTATGATGCTGCGGTTACTGTAATAGCCTGGCTAGCTGTAAGAGTAACACCAGCTTCATTGTAATAGATTGTAACTGCTGTGTCTGTAGCAGTAAGAGGAGTTGTCGTATCTGCTGTAAGACCGTCAGCTGTAATAACCTTTGTAGCACCGTTACTATAAGTCACAGTACACTTAAGGCCTGTCTTAACAAATGTATCACCAGCATTGTAGGTCTTCTTAGTAGCCTGAGTTGTTATAGCCATACTTGAAGGTGCAATAATATTGCTAGGATCTACAGGTGCGAATGCTGAAATGTAACAAGTAAGAGCATCTTCGTTAAGACCTTTTGCTCTTGCAAAGTCTTTAACCTGACGTAAAGTGTCTTTAAAGATTAACTGTACCTGTTTGTTATCTTCTTTATTAAGGGTTAAACCAGGAATTACAACTGCAATATCTTTATATTCTTTCATTATATTTACCTCCTTATAGGTCATATAATAGGAATTGATTTCTTATTTCAATTCCTATTATATAGTACCTTATGCTATTTTTCAAGTGTTACTGCTCTACGTCTTTTTCTGTAGCTTTATTGTTTAAAATTTCAAGTGCTTTCTGAACAACAGGCGGTAAAGGAATTCCCATTAACGAACTGTTTTCTACAATGCTTAAAGCTTCATTTACGCAGAAGAATATTACAGTAAAGTCTTTTATATAATCAATCCCCATCATAAGATCAAGTCGGTACGCTATCAGCACGTACACCAATATTGCGAACTTTCTGCATAAACCTTTGAAGCATTCTTTGCTTGAAAGTTTACCACCTGAAGTCTTTTTAGACTTCTTGAATACTGCGGCTACAATAAGACCCGTAACGATATCGAGGCCCATAAAGATTAGTAATGTTGTCATCGCTGCGTCCCATCCGCCGAACAATGCGGCTACTGCGGCACCAGCAAAACCAGTGCCTAACTGTAAACAGATTTTTGCTTTCATAATAAACTCCTTATAGTAATCTAAGAACCTGCCCTTTACGAATGATGTAAGGGAAATTAATGTTATTTAACTCTGCAATCTTTTTCCACGGAATTCCTGTTAGCTTTCCGATCTTCGAAAGAATGTCTCCAGAAACAACCGTGTAAGTCTTAGGAATATTATCTGTAGAAACTTTGATTGTGAGAACCCATCCGACTGATAACTTGTTAGGATCCTTGATTATCGGATTCCAGTTCATAATCTCCACCCAAGACACTCCATACTTGCTTGCTATCTTGGAAAGCGTATCTCCCTTAACAACTGTATGTTTAATCTGAGTAGTGTACTTTGTCTCAGGAGTTATGCCAAGGAGCTTGTTAACTTCGTCTGCAATCCACCCTAAACGATTATAGATATAGTCACCAGGACAGCTCTTTGCAGCAAACCATCTGTGAACTGTCATATTCTGCTGGTCTACTTTTCCGATAAGGGACTTGTCACCTTTCCAGAGAAGTTTCGGAATATTGTTCCTCTTACAGATATCCGCACACAATTCAATAAGTGCATCCATAGCTGCATTCGTAATAGCGTAAGGAGCTGTTGTGTCTGAGGCAACTTCTATAGTAATTGCTCTGTGGTCATTGGCAGGAGAACTTGAACACCAAGAACGGTCTCTTTCATCAACGATGAGTCCTATTCTTCCGTCGTAGCCTATTACGTAATTACAAGAAGCATTACGGGAAGGGTTAGCAAATACTTCGCCACCTCTTTCAACTGTAACCTGTCCTACAAAACAGTGGATCGTAATTGTGTCTATTACGTGATTTCTAGGGGAATGTTTATTAGGACTAATCCTAGTATAGTTTACTAAAGGACTATTGGTGTATACCATATTACTCCTCCGTTACTTCAGGATCTTCGGATTCTTCAGGTTCGGGTTCAGGTACAGGAAGGTATCCCATAGCTTCAATCTTACAACCGTTGACTACTGTGAATGTAGCACCGCTTGTAAATTCTGAACCATTTACCATAAGGTCTGCGGTTTCAACTTCTTCATTAAAATCTGCTGAAATGGTAAGTACATCACCAGGATAAATCTTATCACCATTCTGAAGAACTTTTCCATTTCTGGTAATTGTTAATGTAGAGTTGAATGTAGTTGTGTCGAGGATTTCTGCTGGTCTATCCCAGTGGTCCATAACTTCGATACCGCCTGCTGAGTTAACAACAGTAAGGAGTACATCGTAAACAGTAGGTGCTGCCATACAAGTAGCTACTCTTGAGTGATAAAGCTGAATAGCTTCATCTCTTGTATCCTTGCCCCAAGTGTCTCTGTTTTCACCAGCAGCGGAGTGTGTTGCTTCAAAAATATAATATCTCATATAAATCTCCTTTCAGATTTATTATGTGGGGAAGGTTGTTAGCCTTCCTCTTTGTGTTAATCTTCAATGGGTTCTGAACCCATGTAATCAGTAAGCATGATACAACGGAAGTCCTCAATGTCCTGTGCGGTTGCTCCACCTTGTAAGAGAACGGATTCCCATTTTTCGGTATCGTCTGCGCCTTCTCTTGTTTGAAGTGCCAACATTCCTTCGCTCCACCAGTGTCCGTCATCGTCCAAGTCATCACGAACAGTACCGCCGATAGTGTTGTTGTTAGTGGTTTCGTAATCCTTGTCGATAGTGTCCATAGAACAACCAAGAACACCCTCAAGAA
Organism: Lachnospiraceae bacterium; assembly: GCA_045628025.1. Lineage (GTDB taxonomy): Bacteria > Bacillota > Clostridia > Lachnospirales > Lachnospiraceae > Pseudobutyrivibrio. The sequence goes on from JAZQOU010000016.1 coordinate 32,216, forward strand.
TACCGCTGATTATTCCCGTTCTATCAGCACCACCCTTACAATGGTAAAGCATTACTTTGCCTGCCTTTAACCACTCAAGGATTTTAAGGAAGATAGTAGCATAGTTCTCAATGCCTACTTGTACGTTCTGTGCCAAACTCTGTGCCGAACCTATTGAGTGATTATAATAACTGTCAAACGGAGAAACATAATCACTTGCGATTTCGGAAGTTAATCGTAAGTCGATTTCGCCTGTGATTCCAAAGTCAACAAGTGCTTGTAAAGAACCTGCGGAAAGTTCGTCAAGTTTTCCGCAACGGAAAATTCTGCCTTGTTTGATTTCGCCCCACTTTGATGTTTTATGTCCACCAATGTCACGCATATTGGAAGCCATGCTTATCTGCCTTACAAGTCCCGTTGTATCAAAAGAGTAGTAATCAATAAGGCTTTCCGTAGTGTCTGAATTAACTCCGAAAATCTTAACCCAATATGTGCGGTTAATTTTAAGGTTCATAACTTCGAAATACTCTCTGTAAACATCAAACGTGTAAGTCTTTGCACCTGTCATATCGGGTACTTCCGCAATCATAAACTTGTAACTTGCAAAATCCTTTTTGTAAGAAACGGGGAAGTAAGCGGGCTTTGGCTGACGAACGTGTCCTACGGGGAAGTAAGGGTCATTGTCGATTAAGTGTCCGTAATAATCAATGTCAGACGAAGTGTAGTCCTGCTTGTTGTACTGTGTGTTATTCCAAAAACTATGCAACCACTCGTTATCTACGGAATGAATGTCCTTTGGATATTCGCAAGTAACTCTAAAATCATTACTTGAAGTCTTGAGCATAAGCACCGCATACTTGCCTTGTCCGCTATATACTTCTCCGTTGATTGCTCCAAACTCGTCAATTACTTGTGACAAGTCCTTTTTGGAATAATAGGTTTTATCCGATTTAAACCAATAAAGTTTACTCTGTCCGATATTTATTTTCGACATATCGGATATGTGGATTTTTAAATAAAGTGAAAGCGGAATAAAACCGCTTGTTGCATAACCGCTACCACTCTGTACGTTACCGCTTGAATCCAACTTCGTGTTAGCCATAAAACCTTTGCCCCCGTTAAGGTTGGGGGCATTAGTCCAATGGTCATAAGCGGTATTGTTTACTTCG
>JAZQOU010000017.1:0-89767 GCA_045628025.1 Lachnospiraceae bacterium
CTTCCTACGTATACTCCTCGCCATTCCTACTTTTCACCCGTAATTTCCCCCTCATCTCTACGTATACTCCTCGCCATTCCTACTTTTCACCCGTAATTTCCCACTCATCTCTACGTATACTTCTCGCCATTCCTACTTTCCACCCTATTATCTTGTATACTAAAAAAATTAGAAACATGCGCCGCAAGGCGCACATCAAAAAAAACTCCTGATTACTCAGGAGTCTTTTTATTCTTTCTTCTCTTATATTCCCTGCATCGCCTTCAAGGCACCCTTGACCTGGGTTATCTTTGCAGCTTTTCCATTAGCATATTGCAAAAGTTCCTTCATTGCATCATCTGTCAGATTAAAATCTAAATCCCTTTGCAAAAGCATATATAGAGCAGCGCCAAAGAATGTATCGCCTGCGCCTGTAGTGTCTACTATGCTTTCCATTTTCACGCCCTCAGCATATACCTGACCTGAGCTTGCGCTATATCCGACACTACCATTAGGGCCAAGAGTCATAAATATTACCTTAGCTGTGGTAAGCTTCTTTATCTCCTCAAGGCCTTCTTTATAATCTATTTTTCCAGTAATAAATTCTACTTCATTATCTGATATTTTCAAAATATCGCACTGCTGCATGCCATATAAAATCGCTTCCCTGGCCGCTTCTAAATCGCCCCATAAAGGCTCTCTTAGATTTGGATCAAAGGAAATAATGCAGCCCTCTTTTTTTGCAACAGCTATTGCCTTTTTAGTAGCCTTGCACACGGCCTCTGAGGTCATCGACAAGGTTCCAAAATGAAATATTTTCGACTGGGCAATCAGCTCTTCATCCACTTCTGCTTCTGTCAGCATCATATCCGCGCCAGGATTTCTGTAAAATGAGAAATCTCTATCACCATCAGCTTTTTTTTGAACAAAAGCAAGCGTTGTATTTACCTCATTGTCAAAAACAAGCCCTCTGGTATCAATCCCGATACTATCTATTGTTTCCTTTAGCATTTTACCAAAAAAGTCATTTCCTACTTTTCCGATAAATGCTGTTTTTTCATCTTGATTTGCTAAAAAAGCAAGTACATTACATGGAGCACCTCCTGGACATGCCTCAAAAAGCATATTGTCATTTTCAGACATACCCAAACCTGCCATATCTACAAGCAGTTCTCCAAGCGCTGTAATATCATATTTTTTCATTATGTTGACTCTCTTTCCACTAATTCAACTGGCAAAAGTAAACGCTTTGCAACAGTTTCACCTGCAGCTGCTTTTATAACAGTATCTACTGCAACTGCCGCCATTTCTTTTATTGGCTGATGAATTGTAGTAATCTGTGGTGTTGTAAGTCTAGAGATTATTACATCATCAAAGCCAACAAGCCTTATATCCTGTGGAACCTTCTTTCCAAGCTTATTACATACTTGTAATACCTGTGCAGCAATAAGATCAGAGCTGGCAAAAATTCCATCTATTTCTTCATTCTCTTCAATCGCTTTTGTAATCAGCTCTTTATATTCCATAGCATCGTATTGAACTATATTAGTTACAACCTGCTTGTACGAAATATTGTTTTTTTCACAGACACCAGCAAAGCCTATTGCTCTATCGTCTGCCGGCATCGCACTCTCGCTGACACCACTAATGTGCATAAGATTTTTGCAACCCTTTTCAATCAAATGCATTGCTGCAAGCTCTCCGCCCTGTCTGTTATCACATTCAACTGCGGCTGTTCCATTTTCTATAAAGCGCTCAACTGTAATGAGCGGTATATTACTTTTTGCAAACTCTTCAACAGCAACACTTGCCGAAAACAATATTACTCCTGCCACTCTATTGCTTCTGCACATTTCAAGATATTCTTTTTCTTTGTTTTTCTGCTCTTTAGAATTACACAGAATAATCTTATAGCCCTTATTGCTAGCCTGCTTTTCTATATGAGAAAGCATCTCGCTAAAATATGGATGACTAATGTGAGGCACAATAACACCGATAGTATTTGTTGATTTTTTCGAAAGTGAACGAGCCACTTCATTTGGTGTATAGCCAATTTTATCCATAGCCTCGTACACCTTAGCTCTGGTTTCCTCACTTATATAGCCCCTATTATTCAATACACGTGACACTGTAGTCACCGTCAATCCAGTCTCAGCAGCTACATCCTTTAATGTTGCCATTACGTCCCCCTGTTATCAAAGCTTTATTTTTCGTCTAGCTTATAAATTTTCAGTTTATCTATATCAGCAGATTGCAGCATATTATGATTGTCCTTTGCATTAAAGGCTCCTATCATAAAGTCCCCTACCGAAATCTCTAGAATATTATAGTCAGCAATAATCTCTACAAAATCAAATTCAACCTCGATAAGATACTCCTCATCATCCACAGCAAGCAATTGCTTCGAAAAATCAATTATGATGTCTGTTCCATTAACTGTCAGGCAACTACGTCTTGTCTCACCTGTGACCCTATTAACAGCTTCACCTAAAGCTTCAGCAGCCTTATCCTCCGCTTCTAACCTGACCATAAATGCTCCATCTTTAGGAACAGTATCTACCTCAGCAAACCTATTCTTCACCTGAGGTAAGAGCGATTGAACAAGCCTTAGTCCATCCTTTGTTTTTTGTGCCGAAAAAAGCCTTGGCGTACTCATAGCTCCGCAATATATATTACCATTATTTCCTAATCTGAGCCAAGCAAGATTTATCACATCACTGCCAGTTCCGAAGAAGGTTTGTGCCGCATATGGTACATCATTTATGTATGCATGATGCATTTCAAAATCTGATTTGAACTCATATCCATCAAATTCGCCCCAGTAATAAAATCCATCAGCCGTGTAAAATACCCAGGCACTTTCACCCTCATCTGTTTTTACCTCTACGAGATTAGGGCATTCCCAGGCCTTATCAATTGACATATGACAAGTCTGCTGCCAATTATAAAAATCCTTTGATCTAAAAATTCCAAAATCATTTTTTTCAAGATAAAGCACCATAATGTATGCTTTACTAGGCTCATGCCAGAACACCTTTGGATCTCTAGAATCCTTTCCAGTGATACCCAAAAATGGGTTTCCTAACGAGACCTTCGTTTTCTCTAAGGTAAATCCGCCATCATTACTTTCTGCAAGTCCCTGATAGAAAGGTTTGCCCTCTGACCAAGGTGTAGATGTGCCGGCAATCGTATATGGAAAAAGCATTTTATCATTTAAAATATATCCGCAGCCTGAAAATATCATGCCTCGCTCATCCGGGTACATAACATCATCATGCTGTTCATAATGTACAAAATCTTTAGTTGAAGCATGACCCCACGACATGTTTGCCCACTTGGTATTAAAGGGATTATACTGAAAATAAATATGATATTTTTCGCCATCAAAAATCAATCCATTGGGATCATTTATCCAGCCATAATTAGCTGTAAAATGCAGCTTAGGCCTATCGTCATTGCCATTACTAAGCACATCTGCATCCTCATCAATACTATTTTCACTATCAATAGCTTCAAAAAAAGATACCGGAAACTTCCCCTTAAAAAGCAAATATTTTCCTATGTAATCTTCAACTATTAATTCTGCTTTATAATCATATTTATATTTGCCATTGCACGACTTGTCTACATTTATATTCTCATATTTTTCTGCCTTGTACTCATATGAATTCTTGTGATTTTCATCCTCACAGAATTCACATGGAATGGCCAGCTCGAAAACCTTTTTGCCCTCACAAAAAATTTCCAGCCACTCTTCATTATCGCCTGTTTTTATGGGCAAATACAGTTTATTTGATTTTATTGATACTAATCTTTCCATTTAATCTGTCTCTTTTAATCCCATCAAACCCCCGTTTAAAAACGGGGGTCCAAACTAATTCGATTCAATTGTGAATGTTTTATCATTAAAATTAGCTCTTAGTCTTGCAAACTTATCCTCATTTTGTCGCAGGATAACAAGTTCATTATCACTGCATTCCTCTAAAATGAATTTTCCATCAAATGCTGGATGTTCATTTCTAAATTTCATAAGTGCTAACAAGCTTTGAACTACAGGCCTATTTACCTCTTCATCAATCTCATCTAAGCTATAATAATGTCTGTTTATATTACGGCCAACCTTTGTCTCCTCCAAAAGCTTTAGGTCGTTTCTTCCAGCCAAAAGTCCCACATAATACACCTGCGGAATACCTGGTGCAAAAAACTGTACTGCTCTGGCCAAAAGATATGCATCATCGTCATCACCAAGAGCTGAATAATACGAACAGTTCACCTGATATATATCCAAATTATTGTAGGCTGCTGTATTATAAACCTTTTTTACATTTGCTCCGAACTTGAAAATATCCTCTTTAGTTTTTTCTATTTCTTCGTCTGGCAAAAGATCCTTTACATCCACTACACCGATTCCATCATGAGTATCAAGAGTAGTAAACTGCTTTCTAGGACAAATTGTAAGCCAATGCTTCAAATACTGTGTTTTTCCATAATACAATGCATTAATTAATAGCATTGGAAGTGCAAAATCGTACACATAATAATCCTGATCTGCTATCTTTTTTTGCATTGTATAATGCTCATGAATTTCGGGAAGAAGGGTGACGTCATATGGCTTTACAATATCCTCACACTCTCCTATAAATTCCCATACATCTGGTTCAACAAAAAAACAACTACTGCCGGCTTTTTTAGTAGCGTAAGCAAATGCATCCAATCTAATCAAAGCCGCTCCATGATTGCAAAGAGTAATTAAGTTGTCCCTTATAAACTCTTTAGCTGTATCCGTTTTACAGTTTATGTCTATTTGCTCTTCGTCGAAGGTACACCAGACCTTCTCGCTTGTTCCATCCGCAAAATGAGCATCTACATAAGGAGCTCTAGGCTTACGCTTATAAATCGCGTCCACCTCTTCTTTAGTAGGCTCACCATTTTCCCAAAAATCCTTATATCTAATAAATAAATCCTTGTATTTAGATTCATCCTTGTTTTTAAGAAAATCCTTATAATACTCGCTTTGGGCAGATATATGATTAATCATATAATCAAACATCAAATAATAATCATTAGCAAGTGCTTCTACATCTGACCAGTCTCCAAATGTCTCATCTACCTTATGGTAATCCATAGGAGCAAATCCTCTATCGCCTGATGATGGAAAAAATGGCAATATGTGAATTCCTCCTATAGCATCCTTAAAATGTTTATTTACGACTGCATTCAAATCCTTCAAATTATTTCCTAAAGAATCTGAGTAAGTAATAAGCATACATTTATTTTCTAATTTTCTCATAGTAAAACTATTCCTTTATTTAACTGCACCAGCAGTAATTCCTTCGACAATGTATCTTTGAAGGAACAGATATAAGATAAGAATTGGCAACATCGCCAGCAAAAGCGCCGCCATAATGAGTCCTGTATCTGTCGAAAAAGTTCCATAAAATACCTTTGTCGCAATCGGAATTGTATACAAATCCTTTCTTCCAAGAATTAAGCTTGGCAATAGATAATCATTCCAAAATGCCATTGCATCTATAATTGCTACAGTTGCTATAGTTGGTTTTAATACCGGAAAAACAATCTTCCAAAATATTTGCCACTTTGTACAGCCATCAATTGTCGCTGCTTCTTCTAAGGATATTGGCACATTTGTACGTATTGCTCCATGGAACATAAATGTTGCCATTGAGAGCGAAAAACCTATATGCATTAAGATCAATGTAATTCTATGATTTAAAATACCAAATATTCCGCCATAAACAGATACAAGTGGAATCATAAGTACCTGAAATGGGATTACCATTGAAGCAATCATTCCTGCAAACAGTATTTTATTAGCCTTCCAGTTGTTTCTAACGATAAGATACGCTGTCATTGCTGCACAAATAATGGTTCCTATAGTTGAGAGGGTAGTGATAATAATCGAATTACCAAAAACCTTAAAGAAATCCATCTTTTTCATTGCTTCTGGAAAGTTTTTCAACGTAAAGCCATGTTTACCTACAAGTGCTAATGGATTAGCTGTAATATCCGCCTTCACCTTGAATACATTTATGATTACCATAAAAAACGGAAAGATAAACATTGCTAATAGGATTATCAAAAATATAATCATAATGATATGCCTGGCTTTTTTGGCTCTGGCTGCTTTTTCATTAATATCCATTATGCTTCTACCTCCCCTTTCTTACCAATGTATACCTGAAGGCCACCGATAATTGCGCATATTACAAAGAGAATCAGTGCTTCAGCCTGGCCTGTTCCATAGTTTTTATTTATAAATGCCTGATTGTACACGTGCATAGCCGCAAGTGCTGACTCACCGTATGGATCACCGTTTGTCAATGACAGATTGACATCATATACCATGAAGCATCTTGTTATTGACAAAAACAGGCACTGTACAAAAGATGATGTCATAAGTGGAATAGATATATGTAATATCGACTGTCTTCCAGTGCATCCATCTATCTTTGCAGCTTCAATCACTTCCTCCGATACGCTCATAAATCCAGCCACATATATTAGCATCATATATCCTGCATACTGCCATACTGAAACAATAATCATAGCAACCATTGCCCCTGTGCTAGTAGCAAGCAAAGACTTTGGATGTCCTTCCACAAAAATCTTCGCAATTTCAACAAATGCTTTATTGAATACGAATTTCCAAACATAGCCAAGAACTATTCCGCCTAAAAGATTAGGGATAAAAAAGCCTGCTCTAAAGAAATTCTGACCTTTTATTCCACTTGTAACCATATAAGCAAGAATAAAAGCCACCGCATTTACTAGCACAACTGCAATTGCAGAATAAATAAATGTTCTTCCCAATGATTGCCAATAGCCAACATCAGAGAATGCATTAATATAATTTTGAACACCTACAAATGGCTTCGACCTTGACACTCCATCCCAACTTGTAAATGTCAAGTAAAGACCGTATATAAAAGGCACAATTACTACCGCTAAAAATATTGCCGTTGTAGGACCAGCAAAAAGTAAGTACTGTTTTACTTTGTATGAAAGTGTATTTGTTTTCATATGCTTCCTCTCAATACTTAAACCTTAACCTATTTGATAAGACGAGGCCGCTTGAAGCGACCCCTTCCAAGAAATAAATATTAATTAGTGAGGTATAGCTGTTGCTCCCTTGAAGTAATCAACAATTTGCTTTGCAAGCTCTGCTCTTGAAATAGCTTCATCAAGATACTTCTGCATTATTTCCTGACCTACAACTGTCATATGATCATCTGGAAGATAATTGTAGTTATCAATAAGCTTTCCAGCATCTGCATACTTCTTTACTGAAAGTGAAAGTGGATCAAGTGCTGAAGCGTCAATATTATCAAATGCAGGAACAAGTGCACAGTCAACTGTTAAGAACTCATTTCCAGCCTCATCAAATACTAACCAGTTTAGGAAGTCTAAAGCTGCCTGTCTTTGTGCATCAGATGTTGAATTAGATGCGTCAACAAAGATGTACTTTGAACCACCACCAACAAGCTTCTCATTTGTGCCATCACTTACATTCTGTGGAATAGGCATAATACCCATATTCTCTGAATAATCGTACTGATTGATTTCAGACCAGTCCCAGTTACCACCAAACATAAATGCAATCTCGCCTTCAGCAAGCATCATCTCTGATGTCTCACGCTCTGCATTAGATGCTGAGCCTCTTGCATAGTTGTATGCAATCAATGTATCAAACGCATCAACAAGTGAATTAAACTTCTCATTTGATGCAAGATCTTCTGTTCCAGCTAACAAGCCATTAACGAATTCGTCTGGATTTTCCTGCTGCTCATAAAATTCAGCTGCATAATGTGCACCAAGTGACCAGTACTCACTAAGAATACCAACTGGCTGCTCCATTCCGCCTGCAACAAGCTTATCTAAGAGAGCCTGAAAGTCGCTAAGGGTTGCTACCTTTGCAGGATCAAATGTTTCTCCTGTAATTGCTTCAATAGCATCAGCGTTGTAAATAATACCTCTTGCTTCTACACAAACAGGAAAACCTGCGAGCTTTCCGTTAACATCAATAGCAAGATTTGTATGACTAGCCCAATCTTCTCCAGACAGATCGTATGCATAGTCATCAGCTAAATTATAAATATCCTTTGCATCAACCATAGTAAGTGTATATGGATCATTTGATGCATATCTTGTTGCAACCTGAGATGCTACTGTTGTATCTGTGTCAGCACAATATACTTCCACCTCAACACCTGTTGCTTTTGTGTACTCTTCTGCCATATCCTCAAACGCTGTTTGAACCTCTGACTTAGAGTTTAAAATAGTGATTGAAACGCCTGTCTTTTCTGCTGCGTCTCCTTTTGATGCTTCCCCACCGCATGCCATGAATGATGCTGATACAACACCAATCAATAATAATGACAAAAACTTCTTCTTCATTTTTTCCTCCTCTTAGTTTTTGTTTTTTGATGTTGCAATATTAGCACCGCATTATATATGTGTCAACCGATTAACATATATTTGTGTAGCCTTTGCACACTTTTTGTTAAATGTGCAGTTTTTATAAGTCTATTATTTGTATGTTATGCACAAAGGATATGTCAAATATTCGGTAAACATCCCTGTCAACATGATATGTCAACTAGTTGACATAATAACAACAGATATATTAATAAAATATAAAAAAGCACTGCCTAAGCAGTGCCTTAACTTTCTTCCTCTTCTCCCGGTAGCACAAAATTCTTTAGTCCTACAGGTAAATTGCTATTATATAAAGGATCTCCTTTACTGATAATCTCACCATTTCTTTCCATCAAAAGTGCATGCGAGCTTTCAGTCGACTCTATATTTTTTTCTTTATATCTGGCAATAACACGAGGCTCTATTACCGTCCTATAGCCATGAGCTCTAGCCCTAATACAAAAATCCAGCATAGCATCTCTTGGCAACATATCAGGATTTAGGCCATGCAGACCTCTATATACCCTAGCATCAATCATCATGTATCCCGGATCCACCATAGCAACATCTCTTGGCTGAATATCCAGTCCCTCGTACGAATCCCTGAACACTCTATGACCATTAAAAGCCGGAAAAATCAAACCATCCTTATCAAAAATGTACCCACAGTTGTCTACAGTAAAGGCTCGGCTAAAGAACCTACAGCCAACCACTGCAACATCATCCTGCTTTAGCATGCCATACATTCTCTCAACATTTTTTCTTGTAAGAGTTCGTATTCCGTCCTCTCTTATCAGGATATAATCCTTTCTATGTTTTCTATAATCACTTCCGTCTATAGTAACATTCCAAAAGCTTTCACGATTATCAGGCTCAACCAGCACCTCCAACCCCTGTTGCTTATAATATTTCTTTACAACGCTAATATGTTCCTTGTATTTCTTAGTTTTAAGCTTCTTTTCTTCAGGTGTTACAAGCTTTGATTCATTAACTCTATGATGATATAAAAGACTCTGAACATGACCAAACTTTACGTTTTTAGTGTCACATCTAAGCAAATACTCATATAAATATGCATAATTCAGCTTTTCATTAAACTGTCCCACCTTCTTATACATATCACACGATATAGTCAAAAACTCGCCTATATATGGCGTTCTTAGTAAAAGTTCCTTATTGTATCCGCACTTAAAATGTGGATACATTCTGTCCTGACCTACTATTTCATCGTGGTCTGTAAACAGCACCTGAAGCTCACCATCCGACCTAATGATTTCAAGCGAAATATCATGCAAAGCATTTTGACTTATTCTGTCATGCTGGCCTACTAATACTACATATTCACCTTCAGCAAAATGAAAGCCTATATTATAGGCATAGGCTCCTCCCTTTGGATTCTTTAGACGTCGATAATGCATTCTAATATCTTCTGGAAAGAATTCCTTACAGATAGCAGCGATTTCTCCCCCTCGATTTTCATCGAGGACATATAGCTCCCACTTATCATGTGTCTGCTGTACCAAAGATTCCATACAATCGCGGAAGTAATCAATATTCGTATCCTTTGTCCAAATTACCACAGAAAAATATGGAATTTCTGTCATAAAATCACACTACCCTTCAGTCACTTTAACATCTGCTCGTTTATGGCCAATCTATACCTCTTTATATAAGAATGCACTATAGCCCTCTAGCATCACGTTATTTCCACCTTCGACTTCTTCACCAGAAATCAGGTCTATCATTTTGCCATGGTCAAACCAGGCCTCAAAAGGCTGTTCTGCTGCATTGATGCATACAAAAACGCATTCTCCGTCAGCCCATCTTCTAAACACACACTGACTATTCGTCAATACTACCTTATTAAAATCACCATAGCAGAGTGCTTTTGAATCCTTTTTAGCCTTTGCAAGCCTTGAAATAAAATCTGTAAGCTCATTCCACTGTGGCCCTTCAAGACAAGGTCTAAGCGAAGGATCGCCATCCTCTTTTCTGCCCTCTATTCCCCATTCACTGCCATAATAAACACAAGGTATACCTGGCATACCAAAAGATATTGCGTATATCAGTGGCAAATGCTGCTTATTATTTAATATAGACGCAACTCTTGTTACATCATGATTGTCAACAAATGACAAAAGATGCTTGCCTTTATAAAGAGTCCACTCTTCTGGTCCAAACTGACGCAAAAGTGAATGGTTTATCTCGAACATATTCATGGAATTAAAGCTAGAATGTAAGCCCTTGTAGCACTCATAGTTTGTCACAGAATGCAGCATGGCATCATTCATCAGCTGATTATAGTCGCCATGCAAGGTCTCACCAACAAGGAAAAAGTCTGCCTTCAGTCCATCACAATAACTCCTAAGTCTTCGGATAAAATCATGATTTAGGCAATAAGCTACGTCCAGTCTTAGCCCATCAATATCGAACTCCTCGACCCAGCCCTTTATACAATCAAATATGTGATTTATAACATCTTCATTGTAAAGATTAAGCTTTACCAGGTCATAATTGCCTTCCCAGCCTTCATACCAGAGTCCATCATTGTAATTGCTATTTCCTTCAAAGGAAATATTTGCAAACCAGTTTACATATTCCGACGCCTGTCGGTTTTTTAAAACATCTTCAAAGGCCCAAAAGCCCCTGCCTACATGATTAAAAACACCATCCAAAACCACCTTGATTCCGTTAGCATGCAGATTATCACAAACCTGTTTAAAATCATCGTTTGTTCCTAATCTTTTATCAATAGTTCTGTAGTCTCTGGTGTTATATCCATGAGTATCACTTTCAAAAACAGGCGAAAAATAGATAGCATTAGCTCCTAGCTTTTTTATATGCTCTGTCCATTCATTAACCTTTAGAATCCTATGAGCCAGCTGTCCATCATTTTCAAATGGCGCCCCACAAAATCCCAATGGATATATCTGATAAAATACACTCTCATCAGCCCACATATTATTTCCTCATTTGTAATATATACTCTTTTTATCTATATTCTCCTTTGCAAGATATGCATTCTCTTTTACAAGATATGCATTATCTTTTGCAAATTTATGTATTCTCTTTTATAACATCTATAAAAATTTCTACAGGATATCTACAGAGCTTACATCCTTAAAGCCATCCAAAAGGGCGTAAAGTTCCTCGTCCGGAACCAAAGTCTTAGAACGCAGCGTCAAAAACACTGTTGTTGGCATCTCCTTCACATCGCTCTTATACAGCTCAACATCTTCGATACTATAATCATTTTCCTTGAGCTTTGCTATAACCTTATGCATAGTCTGAGGCTTTACAATATCAAAATACACACTATAATAGCGGCTATTTTTAGTCATCAGCTGTTCAATATATGGCAAGAATCTGAGTGCCAAAAGCAAGGCCAATGTTATTAATATAGATCCATCCAAAAATCCTATGCCTGTTGCAAGACCAATACAAGCACAGGTCCAAAGCATAGCTGCAGTAGTCAGTCCCCTTACCTTGTGATCAGATATAATGATAGTTCCAACACCAAGAAAACCTACTCCACTTATAACCTGAGCTGACATACGTGTCATGTTTGCAAGTCCTGGATAATTCACCTGAATATATTGTTCTGTCAGCATAACAAGTGTAGCCCCCAAACAAACTACCACATTTGTTTTAGTTCCAGCCCCTTTATGTTTACGTCCTCTATCAATACCTATAATGCTTCCCAATATGACAGAAGCCAAAATTCTGACGATAATATTCGTCACAGTCCACTCACTATAATCACCAAAGATCATTTTCATTCTCCTATATTTATATCTAATTAAACAGTTTTAATATTATTACACAGTTTTAATATAATTGCACAGTTTTAGTATAATTACACAGTTTTAGTATAATTACACAGTTTTAATATAACATCATAGTATCAACAAGGGCTCGGCATTTAGCCAAGCCCTTAATTTATTTCTATTTGTTTGTAATGCTAAAAACTACTCTCCATCAACATATCTTTGAATGTTTGAAGCATTTACATATCTTTTCACTTCATCGTCATTTACAACAACAAGTGTTGGAGCCTGCATTACTCCATATTTCTTTGTCATATCTACTTCCTTTTCAGCATCAATAATAACAAATTCCTCATCTGCAAGCATTTCCTTCGCTATTGCACAGTTTGGACATGTAGATGTTGTGAAGAGGTACTTAATACCTGTTGTTTCTTTTCCAACATAATCTGTATTATCTTCAAGATTTATTTCAATAACAGCATTTGTCTCAACAGAATCAATGACAATATTCTGCTCTTTTTCAATCTTTGCAAAAGAAGTAGCATCCTCTGGCTTTCTATTCTTCATACTAGAAGCAATATCATAGAGATTACGGTTCTTGTATTCCTGAGTCTTTCCTTCATTCCAGTTCTGAACCGGTCTATAGTAGCCTGTAATACGAGAGTAAATCTCTGTCTTTGCTCCACAGTGAGGGCAAACCTTCTGCTCTCCTGAAAGATAACCATGTTCCTTGCATACTGAATATGTAGGTGACATTGTATAGTATGGAAGCTTATAATTTTCTGCAATAGTTCTAACAAGCTTTGCAGCTGCGTCCCAGCTAGGAAGCTTTTCACCAAGGAATGCATGGAATACAGTTCCTGATGTGTAAAGTGTCTGTAAATTATCCTGAATATCAAGTGCATCAAAAATATCTGATGTGTACTCTACAGGAAGGTGTGAGCTGTTTGTATAGAATGGTGTATCACCCTCATTACCTGCTGTAAGAATATCTGGATATTTTTCTCTATCATGCTTTGCAAGTCTGTATGTAGTAGACTCAGCTGGTGTTGCCTCAAGATTGTAAAGATCTCCGTATTCCTCCTGATAATCAGAAAGACGTTCTCTCATATGATTGAGTACATCCTGAGTAAACTTCTGTGTTTCCTCATGTGTAAGGTCCTTACCAAGCCAATTAGCATTAAGGCCCACTTCATTCATACCGATAAGACCAATTGTTGAGAAGTGGTTATTGAAGGTTCCAAGATATCTCTTTGTATATGGATACAAGCCCTCATCAAGAAGCTTTGAAATAACGCCACGCTTAATCTTTAAAGATCTGGCAGCAATATCCATCATCTTATCAAGTCTATCGTAAAAATCTGCCTCATCCTTTGCAAGATATGCGATACGAGGCATATTGATTGTAACAACACCAACAGATCCTGTTGACTCTCCAGAGCCAAAGAAACCACCAGACTTCTTTCTAAGCTCTCTTAAATCGAGACGAAGTCTACAACACATTGAACGAACATCACTTGGCTCCATATCACTATTAATATAATTGCTGAAATATGGTGTGCCATACTTTGCTGTCATTTCAAACAAGAGTCTGTTATTTTCTGTGTCTGACCAGTCAAAGTCTCTTGTAATAGAATATGTAGGGATAGGATACTGGAAGCCACGACCATTTGCATCGCCCTCGATCATGATCTCAAGGAAAGCTTTATTGACCATATCCATTTCAGCCTTACAATCCTTATATTTGAAGTCCATCTCCTGACCACCGACAATAGCAGGAAGCTCTGCCAAATCGTTAGGAACTGTCCAGTCTAATGTTATATTTGAGAAAGGTGCCTGAGTACCCCAGCGGCTAGGTGTATTTACGCCATATACAAATGCTTCTATGCACTTTTTAACCTCTGGATATGAAAGATTATCAATCTTTACAAAAGGAGCAAGGTATGTATCAAATGAAGAAAATGCCTGAGCACCAGCCCATTCATTCTGCATTATTCCAAGGAAATTTACCATCTGATTGCAAAGAACTGATAAATGCTTTGCTGGGGCAGAAGTAATCTTTCCCGAAATACCACCTAATCCTTCTTTTATAAGCTGCTTTAAAGACCAGCCTGCACAATATCCTGTCAACATTGACAAATCGTGAATGTGAATATCTGCATTTCTGTGAGCAGATGCTATCTCCTCATCATATATTTCTGATAACCAGTAATTAGCTGTAATCGCGCCTGAATTGCTAAGAATAAGACCGCCTACAGAATATGTAACTGTTGAGTTTTCCTTTACTCTCCAATCCTCTACCTTTACATAGCTGTCAACGACATTCTTATAATCAAGATATGTAGACTTCATATTACGCATCTTTTCGCGCTGCTTTCTATATAATATGTAAGCCTTTGCAACATCTGTGTAGCCTGTCTGCTCAAGAACTGTTTCTACGCTATCCTGAATAGCCTCAACAGAAACCTTATTCTCTGCAATCTTCTTCTGAAAATCCGCAGAGACTCTAAGGCTAAGCAAACCAATAATGTCATCATTATATGACATATTGCAAGCTTCGAATGCCTTTTCAATCGCTGAATTAATCTTTCCTAAATTAAACTCAGCAACTTCCCCATCTCTTTTTACAACTTCAAACACGACTTTCACCTTTTCCTTATTTTTTCTTCTCTACATGCCTGGCCCCGATCCCAGACAACACACCTTTTCGCGTGATTATAGAATATCAAAATATGGTATCTCCAGTCAAGGAGCTTTAACTATATATAGTGTTTTTCGTCATTTTTACCACAATTTTACTTTGCTTTTCATTTAATTTGTTGTAGAATTTCGTTTCAACTACTACCACATATGGTGCACTGGCACGAAAAAAGAGCACTAAATGTAGTGCTCCTTTTGTATGGTTTCTTAGCTCGGTGATGAGCTATATAAGCTATGTAAGCTATGTAAGCTATGATTCTTCGAAGAGCAGATAGGACATATGTAAGATTTATCATTGGGAGTAAGTCTAGTGAATTCTTGAAAAAGACTTTGCTAGTCAGTATGCAGGCTCTGACAGGAGGTCAGAGTCAGGCGCGCCCGGTACACGGATGTACCGTAAGCGCCGGTGCATTATGACTGCAAAGCTTTGTCTAGAATACACTTGACGAACGGACAGTAAATCTTACAATGTCTTATCTGGCTTCGAAGTATATATCTTATCTGCCCCTCTATCGCGAGCTAAGAAACAGCTGCTCTCTTTGAGCTGCTTCATCATTTGGATAGTTCTCTAGATATTGTGCCAAAGCTTCCTTAGCTTCAGGAAATCTTCCCAGGTGCTCGAGTGCAGAAATTCGCCCCTTAAGTAATTGTGAATAATTGTCAATTGAATCGTCTTTCAACCCAGTCTCGTAATATCCTAACGCCAACTCATAGTTGCCATTTTCCATTTCAAGGTCGCCCATTTCTCCTAGTGCTGTGCTATCTGCACTATCGGAGGCCAGGTAATCAGTTAGAAGAGATTGTGCTGTAACATCATCTCCCTGCATACGGTATATCTGTGCCAAATAAACATTGGCTTCATCTGTGCCCTTATCTACAGCTATCGTCAGCTCCGCAACAGCCTGATCATACTGCTGCAAGAGAAAATAAATCCTGCCTCTGTTCATATGGCTTTTGCCATCATCTTTGCCGAGCTCTAAGGCATAATTTAAAAATTCTATACCTTCTTGTCTATACTCAAGTGCATTCAGATTCTGGTATATTTCAATATATAGATTGTAGTCATTTGGATTTTCCTTGATGGCGCACTTATAATCAGCTATAGCCTTTTCTATCTCGCCCTCACTGGCATAAATGCTTCCTCTAAACAAATATGGTACATAAGCCTTTGGCTGATATTTTATGAGAGCAGTGTATACATCTGCAGCCTTTTCAAATTCCTTTGCATTATATAGAGCAGCTGCCTTGTAATAGCACAAGTCAATCTCAGTTTCAGTAATAGTACCTCTGCTCAACAAAAGTGCCTGGCTAAAGCATTCCGCCGCATCAGCATATTTACCTTCTTCCATCAGGGCTATTCCCTCTTCTCTAAGTTCTATCTGAGACTGCGCAACAGAACATGCGCAAAACAGCATGGCAGACATAACTGTCAAAAGAACCATCAATATTCTTTTTTTCGTCAAGATAGATCCTCCTCGTCCACCTCTTTAGCTAAAACCTGTGGTAGCTTTATTTTAATCTTTGTAATACGCTTATTATCCACATCAAGCACTCTAATTATGACACCTTCAGCACTTACATATGTTTCTCCCTTTGCCGGGAAATGATCAAATTCGCCTGTCAAAAAGCCGCCTATTGTGTCATAGTCTTCTGATTCAAAACCAAGTGGTAAAATATCGCACAAATCCTCCAAATTCATAGAGCCAAGAGCAATATATTCCCTATCATTTATCTTTTTAAGAGGGTCTTCTTCGTCAGCATCAAATTCATCTTTGATTTCTCCAACAATCTCCTCTATCAAATCTTCAAGTGTAAGCAAACCAGCCACACTTCCGTATTCATCTAATACAATCGAAAGTGCAATGCCCTGTTCTCTGAGTTCGTCAAACAATTCAGCTATTTTCTTTTGCTCATATGTAAAATAAACAGGTCTAATAACTGAATCTATATCAAAGCTTTGTTTAGAAGCAAATATCATATCTTTGATATTAATCATTCCAACAATATGATCTGTATCTTTATCACAGACAGGCATTCTTGTATACATATCCTTCTGAAAGGCTTCCATTATTTCCTCATATGTTGAAGCCTTATCAATCATCTGCATATCAATTCTAGGAATCATGATTTCCTTTGCAGTTGCATCTGTAAAATCAAACACCTTATGTATCATCTGTTTTTCGTCATGCTCGATTTCACCGCTTTCATGACTAACATTAACCATTGTTCGGATTTCATCCTCAGTAATAGCCTCTTCTTTAAGGTTTGGATCAACACCAAACAATCTAATAACCAAACTTGCCACAAAATTAACAGCTACTATAACTGGAGTAAATATAATCATGAGCACCCAAATAAAATTCGAAAAGCCAAGACTAATCTCTAAAGAATGTATAGTCGCAAGACTCTTTGGCGTGATTTCTCCGAAAATCAAAACAAGCAATGTCAAAATACCAGTCGCAATTCCTGCACCCATTGAACCTAAAAGATCAACAGCAAGAGTAGTTGCAAGTGATGAAGCAGACAGATTAACAATGTTATTGCCAATCAAAATTGCCGATAACATTTTCTTAGGATGTTCAATAACCTGCAATGTCTTTTGAGCCCTTTTATCTCCTTCATCGGCCATATTTATAAGTTTTATTCTATTTACTGTAGTAAGCGCTGTTTCAGCAGATGAAAAGAATGCCGAAAGAAGCAGTAATACAATTAATATTCCAAAACGGGTTATTATACTGGGGTCCAAATTATATCCTTTCTTAAATCAATGATTGTTTACGTAAATGTTATATTTATATAATAATTTTTTTGTCTTTAGATAAGTGACTGATTCAAATAAGCTTCCTGCTCAGCTGTAAGCTTATCTATCTCAATTCCCAAAAACTTAAGTTTTCTAACTGCCACTTCATTGTCTACCTCATCAGGTACTACAATAAGCTTTTCGTTCAGCTGACCCTTATGTTCAACAAGATACTTTGCTGAAAGAGCCTGGATTGCAAAGCTCATATCCATAATCTCAGCTGGATGACCATCGCCACACGCAAGATTTACAAGTCTACCATCACCGAGTACATATACAAACTTGTCCTTTGTTACTTCATAACCAACAATATTTGCTCTCTGGTCAATCTTTGACAATGCATTTGCCTCAAGCCATGCCATATCGATTTCAACATCAAAGTGACCTGCATTACAAAGAATAGCTCCATTCTTCATTACCTCAAGATCCTTCTTTGTAATAACGCCAGCGCAGCCTGTTACTGTGATAAAGAAATCACCTATCTTAGCAGCCTCATTCATTGGCATAACCTCAAAGCCATCCATCACTGCCTCAATAGCCTTTATTGGATCAACCTCTGTTACAACAACCTTTGCGCCAAGACCCTTTGCTCTCATAGCAACGCCCTTACCGCACCAGCCATAGCCTGCAACTACAACGTACTTACCAGCAACAATAAGATTTGTTGTTCTATTAATACCATCGAATACTGACTGGCCTGTACCATATCTATTGTCAAAGAAATGCTTACACTGAGCATTGTTTACCATTACCATTGGGAATTCAAGCTCACCTGCCTTGTCCATAGCTGCAAGTCTGATAATACCTGTTGTTGTCTCCTCACAGCCACCTATTACATACTGTAACTCATCTCTTAATGTGGTGTGAAGCATATGAACCAAATCTCCACCATCATCAATAATGATATTACAATGATGCTTCAAAACTGACTCAATATGATGATTGTACTCATCCTCTGTTGAGTTATACCAGGCAAAGACAGAAAGCCCTGACTTTACAAGAGCCGCAGCTACATCATCCTGAGTTGAAAGAGGATTTGAGCCAGTAATATACATTTCTGCTCCGCCCGCCGCAAGAACCTTGCAAAGATATGCTGTTTTCGCCTCAAGGTGAATAGATAATGCAACTCTAACGCCCTCAAAAGGCTTTGTCTTTGAAAAATCCTCCTCTAAGCTTCTCAAAAGAGGGCAATTCTTTCTAACCCAGTCAATTTTCTTTTCACCTGATGGTGCAAGTTCAATGTCTCTAATTTCGAATTCCATGTCTGTATTCCTTTCTATGGGGACGGTCCTAATGACACGGTCATGTGTACTTTGGCTCGTCGCTGTACATAATCTTTTATATTTTACCAAAAATGCCTTACTTTCTCAATATTTGCAAAAAAAGCGCACCTAAATGGTGCGCCTATTATCAACTC
This sequence comes from Lachnospiraceae bacterium, assembly GCA_045628025.1. Classification (GTDB taxonomy): domain Bacteria; phylum Bacillota; class Clostridia; order Lachnospirales; family Lachnospiraceae; genus Pseudobutyrivibrio. Next base: position 19,100 of record JAZQOU010000017.1, read on the forward strand.
TATAATTACAATGTGAAATTCTCTGATCCTCTGGCAGATGCTGCTGCCTCAGATGCCATTGCATCCTTAACAAAATACTGATACTGGTGCAGTGCAACATCCTTTTGCATATCGTTTACTGCCTTTTCAACATCAAGTGCTCTAATATCGCTTTCAGAGCCTTTCATTGAATAAGCAACCCCTGGCTTGTACTGCTCTGCATAGTCATAAGCTCCAAAAGTCTGCTTAGACTTTGCTGCTGCAATCTCTTCATCCGAAACCTTTATAGGCTCAGCTTGTGGCTGGACCTTTTGAACAGCTTCTTCTGGCTTGCTAATTGGTTCTGTTGAAACCGGCTTTATTTGGTTGTAATCGTAAAATCCATTTAATGGACGAATTCCTGAGATATTCACTACGAAACCACCTATAACTCTAATCTGTATCAGTCATCAAATAACTTACACTAATATTATCGGTGGCAAGGCCAATTTATTAACCCGTCATTTAAAATAAAAAGCAAATTCAAATGACAAATTTCGTATCAGTCCCCCAACCGACTAAAAGCAACTATAACTACTTGCTATATTACTTATCCAACATTTTCTTCAGCTCATCCATGAATGTATTTACATCCTTGAACTCACGATAGACAGATGCAAATCTAACATATGCAACTGGCTCAAGATCCTTCATCTTGTTCATGACGATTTCACCGATATCGTCACTAGAAATCTCTTTTTCCTCACGGCTAAAGATCTCTGTTTCTACCTCATCTACAAGACGAGTAATCTTTTCTGCAGGAATAGGTCTTTTATGACAGGCTCTAAGAACACCAGCTTCAATTTTACTTCTATCGTACTGTTCACGATTATTATCTTTTTTGATAACAATAAGTGGAATAGTCTCGACCTTTTCATATGTAGTAAAACGCTTATTGCAATCTGGGCAGAGACGACGTCTTCTAATGGATGTATTATCCTCAGCCGGACGAGAGTCTATAACGCTCGTATCATTGCAATTACAAAATGGACATTTCATAAATTATCCTCCCTTTAACTGGTGTCTACTATTCAAAGCTATTGCAAATAGCTGTCACGACCACAAAATATAGTTCAATTATACCCAAACAACCACTATATTGTCAATTCAAAAAAAATTCTGACAATTTACCAAAATGCGTGATATAATGATAATGTAGTTAGTTTTGGGAAATGCTGTTTTACGAACAGGATGGTGAAGAATGCAATACAATGTAGGTGATTATTTAGTCCACGAGAATAGTGGTGTTTGCCAGATATCTGATATTTCAGATATGGAATTTGCAGGCAAGGGTTCTATGCGCACCTACTACGTTATGACTCCTATTTATAAGTCATCGTCACAGGTCTTTATGCCAGTAGACGGTACTAAGGTTCGATTGAGAGAAGTAACAGCCAAAGAAGAATTTGAAAAGCTCTTAGACAATGTTGATGCTCTTGAGGTTATTATTGAACCAAACGATAGACAAAGAGTTGAGGTCTTTAAAAATGTTATGGCCGACTTCACCCCTAATTCTATTGCACGTGTTGTCAAAACAGTACTCATTAGAAAATGGATTCGAATAGCCGCTGGAAAAAAGGTTATGGCTCAGGACGAGAAAATGTTATCCATCGCAGGGAAAAAGCTGTACGAAGAAATGGCATTTTCTCTTGGAATAGATATTTCAGAAGCTCAAGCTAGATTTGAAGAACAGGTTTCAAAACATAGTGATGAAGCAATAGCAGCACTTTTATAGTTTTTATCAATATATGAATACTTCTTTATATATTAAATTAAATACAGCAATTTCAAAAAAAAAATGGGTGGTTAGCCTTATCAGATTTTTAGATAAAGCAATCACCTATATTACTGCTATTTCGTACGCAGTGCTATTAATCTGGCTGTTTTTACATCATGAATACTATACAGTTTTTCAGTTTATTCAATTACCAGCCGTTGCATTTATTATTGTTTCCATTTTCAGAAAACTATACTCTGCCAAACGGCCTTATGAGATTTACGGCTTTGAACCAGTTATTGAAAAGGAGACAAAAGGAAAGAGTTTTCCTAGCAGACATGTCTTTTCGATTTTTATGATAGCAATGGTATTTACACGCTTCTGCCTACCTTTAGGATTATTCTTCCTATTTTTAGGCTTAGTGCTTGCCATACTTCGAGTAGTCGGCGGGGTTCATTTTATAAGGGATGTATTTAGCGGAGCAGCTATCGCCATATTTGCTGGCTATGTTGGGCTGTTTCTTATATAACATTGTACAATTACAAAAAGGCATTTCATATTATTGTTTATTAAGCAGTCACATAATGCCTACACTTTATACATAAAGAGGTTTTATATGGAAAACAAGGTAAAGAAAATTTCAAACAAATTCATGGAGAAATTTTTATCTATTTCAGGATCACTTTTAGCAATATATCTAGGCGGTTATTGGCTATTAATAAGGCCTGTATACTGGTTAATTACAGGCTACCTAAATGATACCCTAACACTCAAGCTTATCATCGTTTGCATAGTCAAGATTTTATTCGCATCAACAGCCGCAGGTGGTATATGGTGCGCTTTTGACATTATGGCCGGACATTTTAGAGAAATCGATGAATAAAAAAAGTACCCTAAAGGTACTTTTTTAACGTATCCGCCAATTTATTGACATTAACAGGCTTTGAGACAAAATCGTCAAAGCCTGATTCTTTAAACTGTCTGGCTGAATCAGCAGAAATATTACCCGAGACAGCTATTACCGGAATCGTCTCACATTCTCCACCCAGCTGTCTAATATTCTTCAAAACGTCCACTCCGTTCATATCCGGCATAAGATAATCCATTAAAACAAGTGATAAATTTGCTTCTTTTAGCATTTCTATACATCTGGCGCCAGAATCTGCCGTTTCACATTCATAGCCCATTACCGTCAATATATTCTTCATATATTCGCGAGTAGAATTCAAATCATCTACGACTAAAATTCTCTTTTTCATACTACTGCCAGCTGTAGCACCGCCTGATGTGCCACCTTTCATACCAGCACCTGATGCGCCGTCCGACGCAGTTCCACCAATTGTGCCGCTCACTCCAGCACCAGCGCCCAATGTGCTACTACTCGTACCACTCGTCCCTTTAGGTGCATCTAGCCTGCACACCTTTCCAATCTCTTCGACCAGGGCATTGCACTCCTTGATAAAGTCATCTAAATGAGCTTCTATAAATGGTACATTATCCGTTTTTGCACACATCTCAAGAATCTCAGCTTTCTCGCCAAGGTCCTTATAACCAAGCTGTTTTGCAGAACTTTTAACTCCATGCACTTTAGTTCTAAACATGTTAATGTTAGTCTTATACAGGCCCTTAAGCTTCGGAATGATTTCACTCAGCTCATCAGCAAATAATGACAGCACCTTCGCATCCTGCTTTAATGTCGCACCTTCAGTAACAGGCATAGCTTTATTCTCAACCAAATAAGGTCTTTGCCTATACCTTACAGGCATATTATTTTTCAGAATTTCATCCAGCCTGTCTGCCAAAAAAGGTCTTTCTATTACAGCCGCAAAAAGCTCATTTGCATTTCCAGCATTTTCATGTTCTGCATCGTTTAAACCACAATCTGAGCTATCATCCCTTATGAGCAACGTTGTCATCACTCTTTTTTCTTTTATAGCAGCCACTAAACGACCTGCATCAACGCCATTTAATTTTTCGTCAATAATAAGCAAGCCATATGGCGCCTTTAAGGATACGTCTATTAGATTGTCTGAATTATTAACTATGTCACACTTTATCTGCCAAATTTCAAGAAGCTTTGACAATGCGAAAGCTTCTTTTCTTGACTCTAAAGCCAGCAAAATCTTTGCCTTTGGATAGATATATTCAAGATTGCTTAGTGCTTTAGTAAAAATCGCACTATTGCTATACGAGGCCTTTTCAATAGACCTGGCAGCATCCTTTATTGTAGCATAAATAGAGGCTCTCTTTTCGCTTTCAAGCGCCTCATCACAATTAATCAGGTATTCACTTAATGTAATTATTTCATTAATGTGTCTATCCATGCCACTCCCTTGGAAATCCCCCAGAATCACCAAAATCTATCGTCCCAGCCATCGAATACCTGGCAGCATCTAAAGACCTGAAACCACTTAGAATCTATCGCCCCAGCCACCAAATACCCGGCAGCATCCAAAGACCTGAAACCACTTAGAATCTATCGCCCCAGCCATCGATTATCTTGGCTACTTCACCTAAAATGTACATATTATTGTATGGTCTAAGAACATACCCCTGCACTCCAAGTCTCTTTGTTGCAAGCACAGTTTCTCTGTCACATAATGATGATACAAATAAAACCGGAACATCCGAAATCACTTTTTTCATTTCTTCAACTGCCTGTATTCCTGTCATATTAGGCATGTCAATATCCATAAGAACCAAATCCGGCTTGTCACCTGCAGCCAGTGCCTCAAGGAAGTCCTCACCAGATTCAAAGCTTCTAGGCATATAATCCTCTCTAAGAATAGTCTCTAGCATCATTATATTGGTACGCATATCATCTACGATAAATACGCTTGCCTTATCTTTGGCTTTATTTCTGCCTTCCTCCATATCATCAGGATTGTCATAATTTTCTGCATCAGGAGGAAGAATAGAAAGTCCCAGATTATCTCTTTCAGTCAGGTCAACTAAAGTGCCATCCTCCAGTCTTACTATTGGTCTAAGATTGTACATACCCGAATTTTCATATATTGCACCAACTCTTCCATCTGAAAGAGTTACCTTTGTGCCTTTCATGTGAATAGGTACGTTTTCAGTAAGAATCTTTACGACATTATAATCAAACATAATGCCGCAGCCACCCATCAAATATTCACAAGCCTCAAGCGGTGTATATGGTTTCTTATATGGTCGCTTTGAAATAAGTGCGTCATAAACATCCGCCACGTGTAGGATTTTTGCATATATCGACAAATCAGAATCAGAATAACCAAAAGGATATCCTGAGCCATCAACATTCTCATGGTGATGCAATACTGCCTGCTTCACATCATAAGACAAATCAAATCTTTCCTTTATAGTCTCGTATGAAAGCTGTGCATGAGTCTTTACAACTTCATACTCATCAGGAGTCAATCTGTCAGGCTTGTTGAGAATAGCAGAAGGAATCATTGCCTTTCCTATATCATGTAAAAGCGCTGCCATTACCATATCCTGCAACTCTTCATATTCAAAATCCATGGCAATCGCCATAATACAGCAAAGAATTGCCACAGACACAGAATGTGAATAAATTACATCGCTATGAGCCCTAAGATCTATTAGATCAAATGAGCCAAAGCCTCGCATCATTACTTCATTTACTATTTTTTCAGCAATTTCTTTACAGCCGTCAATATCTCCATTTTCAAGTCTTTCCTGACCTTCCGCTCTCAATTCAATAGGAATAATTTCATGCGACTCAATGCCCTTTGAAAGGTCATCCTCAATATAAACACCAGCGAATTCATACTTTATAAGACCATCAATATACTGCTGTGTCAAAATAGTCTTTTCACACACCAGTGTTCTACCCTTTATATCATAGATATCTCGCCCCAGAATCATACCTGGCTCTAGCTTAGCTATTTCTACGTATCTCATGATTTCCCACCTTTGTTATACAAGTAGCGCCCACACAAAATAAATGTGCAGGCGCTAAAATAATTGCTAATTATTCGTGCATTATCTCGTGAACCCAACCTTCTGGTCCTTCAATTGTACCCATCTGAATACCTGTTAAAGTATCATAAAGCTTCTTTGTAACAGGGCCCATCTCATCCATACCTGATGGAAGACAGATTTCTTTTCCGTGATCATTGATCTTTCCAATAGGAGAGATAACAGCTGCTGTACCGCAAAGACCAGCCTCAGCAAATGTCTCAACCTCGTCAAGAAGGACCTCTCTATTCTCTACTTCCATACCAAGATACTTTTCAGCAACAACCATAAGTGATCTACGAGTAATTGAAGGCAAAATAGATCCAGACTTTGGTGTAACAAACTTATTATCCTTTGTAATAAAGATAAAGTTGGCACCGCCTGTCTCTTCTACCTTTGTACGAGTAGCAGGATCAAGATACATATTCTCATCAAATCCCAACTCGTGAGCTTCTACAATATTGTGAAGACTCATTGCATAGTTAAGACCAGCCTTGATATCACCAGTTCCACGAGGTGCTGCTCTATCAACATCTGATACTCTGATTGTGATAGGCTTTGCGCCACCCTTGAAATATGGTCCTACAGGTGTAACAAGAATTCTAAACTGATACTCGTCAGCAGGCTTAACACCAATAACTGAATTTGTACCAATCATAAATGGTCTAATATAAAGAGATGCACCTGAGCCAAAAGGTGGCACCCAGGCTGCGTTAGCCTTTACAACCATCTCAACAGCTTCGATAAACTTGTCAATAGGAAACTTTGGCATCATAAGACGCTCGCATGAGTCCTGCATACGCTGAGCATTGAGATCTGGTCTAAAACATACTATACGACCGTCTTCTGTTGTATAAGCCTTAAGACCTTCAAAGCAAGCCTGACAATAATGGAATACACATGCGCACTCGTTTAATACAAGATTTGAATCTGTAACGATTCCACCCTCTTCCCACTGTCCATTTTTAAAATTACAAACATATCTGTAATCTGCAATCTGGTAACCAAATCCGAGATTACCCCAGTCGATGTCCTTCTTTTCCATTTTTTCTCCTTTAACGCTAAAATTATCTATGATAGCCAGGCGTCATTTCGGCGTCTTAGTTGTCATCTAAATATTTTTATTACTGATTGTTATACCAGTATTAATTCAGCTATTAATTATCGTCTACACTATAGTTTGGTGCTTCCTTTGTGATATGAATATCATGTGGATGGCTTTCCTTAAGTGAAGCAGCTGATATCTTAACAAACTTGCCTCTCTCCTGAAGCTCAGGAATAGTTGGGCATCCACAATATCCCATACCTGATCTGATACCACCGATAAGCTGGAATACAACATCCTCCAAAGAACCCTTGTATGCAACTCGTCCTTCAACACCTTCAGGAACAAGCTTTCTTGCACCTTCCTGGAAATAACGATCCTTTGAACCATTCTCCATGGCTGCAATAGATCCCATTCCTCTATATACCTTGTACTTACGTCCCTGGAAAAGCTCGAATGTACCAGGTGCTTCATCACAGCCTGCGAAAATAGAACCCATCATACAAACACTACCACCAGCAGCAATAGCCTTTGTCATGTCACCAGAGTACTTGATACCACCATCAGCTATAACAGGAATACCATACTGACTAGCAACAGCATAGCAGTCCATAATCGCGCTAACCTGAGGAACACCAATACCTGCAACTACACGAGTTGTACAGATGGAACCAGGTCCAATACCAACCTTTACAGCATCTACTCCAGCCTCAATAAGAGCCTTTGCAGCCTCGCCTGTAGCGATATTTCCTGCGATTACCTGAAGATCTGGATAAGCAGCCTTAACCTTCTTAACCGCATCTATAATATTCTTTGAGTGACCATGTGCACTATCAAGAACAATTACATCAACCTGAGCCTTTACAAGTGCCTCAACACGCTCCATCATATTGCCAGTAATACCTACACCAGCACCACAAAGAAGTCTGCCCTTTGCATCCTTTGCTGAATTAGGATACTTAATCTGCTTTTCAATATCCTTGATAGTAATGAGACCCTTTAAATTGAAATTGTCATCAACGATAGGAAGCTTTTCCTTACGACTAGCAGCAAGAATCTTCTTTGCTTCTTCTAATGTAACACCTTCCTTAGCTGTAACAAGATTCTCAGAAGTCATAGACTCCTTAATCTTCTTTGTATAATCTGTTTCAAACTTTAAGTCTCTGTTTGTAATAATACCAACAAGCTTGCCGTTTTCTGTAATAGGCACACCAGAAATTCTGAACTTGCCCATGAGATCGTCAGCATCCTGTATTGTATGCTCTGGAGAAAGCGAAAATGGATCAGTAATAACGCCGTTTTCTGAACGCTTTACCTTATCTACCTCTTCAGCCTGAGCCTCGATTGACATATTCTTGTGAATAATACCAATACCACCCTGACGAGCCATTGCTATAGCCATTCTATGTTCTGTAACAGTATCCATAGCTGCACTCATCATTGGAATATTAAGCTTGATCTTCTTTGTAAGATTTGTAGAAAGATCTATCATGTTTGGTGTAACCTCAGAATACTGAGGCACAAGAAGTACATCATCAAATGTAATGCTATCGCCGATAATTGTACCCATTTTCTACTCCTTTCAGTCGTAAAATAACCTCTATTTATATTATTTAAAAACACCCTAATTAGTAAAACATTATAGTTAAAAAATCTAGGGGTGTCAACGAACGAACGCCCCTAGATTTAATATATTTTAGTATTTTGTTTAATATTTTATTAATTGCCTCTGTGCATTGAGAAGCTATCCATATCATAGCCTTCAAGATTCTCGTGAACACCTCTTGAATCAGCCTCTTCAATAAGGGCATCTCTGTCCTTCTTGGCCTTGTTATAATCTGTAAATGCAGAAGGTCCACCTACGCAACCGCCTACACAAATCATACCTTCAATAAAGTCTTCAGGAAGCTTTCCTGCCTTCATAAGAAGCAATGCCTTCTTACATTCAGCAGCACCATTACATACATTTACCTTTGCATCAATCTCGTCCTCAGCCTCTTTAAGTGACTGAAGAACAGCAGCTGTAACACCACCAGAATTACCAAAGCGCTTACCATATGTAGATGATTCCTGATAGCTATTCTCGTCAACAGTAAGAACAACTCCCTTTGCTCTCATAATGGCACGTATCTCAGAATATGTAAGAACTGCATCTGCATTACCCTCAATGCCGTGATCCTTTACCTCACTCTTCTTTGAAATACATGGACCAATAAATACACAATAAGCATTCTCATCCTTAGCCTTAATCATTCGGCTAATTGCACACATAGGTGAAATAGCTGAAGAAACATTTGGAAGAAGCTCTGGATAATGCTTTTTAATCATATTTACAAAGGCTGGACAGCATGATGTTGTCATCTTCTTGCCTTCTCTATAAGCCTCAGCCCATTCCTCTGCCTCGGCAACAGCTGTCATGTCTCCTCCAAGACCAACCTCGATCATATCATCAAAGCCTGTCTCAATAAGGGCCTTCTTCCAGCTGGCCATTGTAATGCCTTTTCCGAACATACCCTCTGTAGCTGGTGCAACCATTGCATATACCTTGCGGTCAGACTTAATAGCCTCTATAACATCAACAATAAATGTACGTGATCCAATAGCACCAAATGGACATCTATGAATACAAAGACCACATCTGATACACTTATCGCCATCAATTACTGAGATGCCATCCTCATCATATGTAATAGCATCAACAGGACAGCTATGCTTACATGGACGTTTCAAAGCTGCAATCGCATTATAAGGACAAGCCTGAGCACACATTCCACACTCTTTACACTTACCAGCATCAATGTGGCTTCTGTGGCGACCCATGCTGATTGCACCAAACTTGCAGGCATTCAGACATGCCTTACCTATACAATTCTGGCAGTTATCTGTAACAACATAAGAAGAAATAGGACAATCCTCACATGCTGTAGAAATAACCTGAATAACATTGCCATTATCTTCCTTTGTTAAAGCCTTGCCTTCTGCAAGCTTCACTCTCTGTCTGATAATCTCTCTTTCTTTATAAATACAACATCTAAACTGAGGCTTTGGACCCTTTATAAGCTCTGTTGGAATAAAGTCTCTTGATGACTCCAAATCGCCTTCAAAAGCATGTCTTGCAACTGACTCCAAAACGTCATGTTTAATTTTAATTACACCTTCATCTGCGTACATATCTGACTCCTTTAATAATAAAATGTTAAAGCGCCTTGTTATTTTTTTAACAATCATATTGTAACCCATGGCCTGCTATTCGTCAAGCGCCTGCAGACCACAAGAAAGTACTTTTTGAAGTACTTTATGCTTTTTTCTAAAACGAATCAGACTAATCACAGTGGATGCCATAATATAACTGCATTATAGATGTAGCCCATATATTTTTTACTGTCCGCTCGTCAAGTGTCTTCTAGAAAAAGCTTTGCAGTCATAATGCACCGGTGCTTACGGTACATCCTTGTACCGGGCGCACCTGACTCTGACTTCCTGTCAGAGCCTGCATACTGACTAACAAAGACATTTTCAAGAACTCACTAGACTTACTCCCAATGATAAAAAATACATAGGCTACATCTACAACGCAGTTTCTTTATGAGACATAGCTGTCAAGAAGTAAAAAGGCTTTCTGCGAAGGCTATTATGCTTTACGCGAAATCCGATTAAGAAGCAACAGTTCTAGCCAAGCCGTGTTTGCAATCAAACATCGTGCGGTCAAAAATGCTGAGCATTTTTCCTTGACCCTGAGACATGGATGTCGAATGTCAAGGTCGGCCGCACGATGAACGCAAACCGGTTAGGCAGAAGAACTGTTAGTCTTCTTCATCGCGCGTAAAGTATATTAGCCCTCACAGAAAGTCTACATATCCTTCTTTCGCACTCTAGTCAACTCGTCTATGCTTGCTTTTTTCCTTCATCTCGTACATTCTCTTATCCGCGATAAAGTAAATCCTCTGTGGATCTGTAGTTTCACCCTCGTTTGCATAGGCAAGTCCATAAGCAGACTCAACTGTGATACCAATCTCCTTTGTCGCAGCCTCTTCCATCTGCTTCATCTTCTTTAATGCATTATCAATGTCATCAAAATATTTAGCCTTAACAATGACTACAAACTCATCACCACCCATTCTGTAGGCTCTACCTATATCATTAAAGCAAGTAGTCAAAATATCTGAAAAGGTTTTTATCAAAAGATCGCCTGCTTCGTGACCAAATGTATCATTTGTCGTCTTAAGTCCATTCAAATCCAAATTTATGAGGGCAAAGTTTTGACTTTTATCAATTAAAGCCACACAGTCCTCATCATACTGAGCTCTATTAAAAATACCTGTCATGGTGTCATGATATGCCATTTTTGTTAGAAGCTCTTTTTCTGCCTCAGACAATACCATGTCATATAAAAACATAAGGTATGAAATAATCAAAAGCACTATAAAAATCAGACAGCCTATTGGTATAACACTATTCAAAAGAATAATGTTGTTTGGCAGAACATACTTCTGTAGATTGTATCTGGCCAAATCGATTAGTATAAAACCTATCAGAATACCAACTCCCATTCCAAACCATTTATCTGATCTGGATATCTTTTTTAGTCCAACGAAGCCTGCTATAGTCATTACTGCAAGGCCAATAGCCCCAATTGTATGATAAATAGTTAAAAGCTCTGGCAGTCTCACAATATTAGTAAAATGAAGAACAAGCGACAAAATGAAAAACAGCAAAAAGATAATGGTTGTAGTCTTTATAGTAATTGTACGCCACTTATCATCACCCTTTCTCATGTCATGAATTAAAAGCCCTAATGGTATAGGAGCAAGATAGAGCATAAGATATTCAAGTGTTGTGTTCATCGTCATATTATATGAGAAAAACTGTAAAAGCTTATAGGAACCTACTGCCCAGAGTCCAACTGTTGTAGCAAAAAGTCCTATCAAAAATAGTCTGGTGTATGCCGCGTTAAATACTCTTGCATAAATACCAACATTGGTAATGATAATTCCCAGAATTACTATAAAAAAGCAGATATAGGCATTCACAATTTTAGTGTCTGCATAGATTACCATGGCATCTTCAACACTTGAGCACACAATTGCACTAATGGATGAAAAAGCATTGTCCTGATTCATTACAAAATGAATATGTATTGGCTTTCCAGCAGAGCCGGGTGGTATATTTATAAAGTGATTGCCACTTCCTAACATCTTGTCTGCCTTTTGCTCTTCAACGCCATAAGAATATACCAGTTCATCTCCAACAAATACCTCAACAGATGTCAGATAAACCAGCATACGCATGGTTCCACCATCCTTAAAGTACTCAGGAACAGTATTATATAAATCCAGAATCTGCCCCTTTTTGAGAAGAGGGAAGGTCGTTTCATTAAGATTTACATTATCATATGATACATCTGGAGAAACAATGTCCCAGCCTTCATTAAACTCATAGGTACTCTTATATGTGTGATTTGTCTGAATTAAATACAAAAATGCAACAATTCCTGCAAAAAACACAATGGAGCACAAGATTGCCATCAAAATATGTATTGTTTTATCTATTTTTTCTTCTAAAACAGCCATATAACTCTCTGCTTTCTCCCCTGTACAGTAAATAATAACTCTGTTTTTTCAGTATAATTTAAGAATTTATATATAATAACAGGCCTGGCTATGAGCCGGGTTATGTCTTGAGTAATCATCTATCTAGGACTACTGTTGCCAGTAGCCTCAAGCGACGCACCTTGAGCGGGAGGCCTAATCCCTATATGCTCATTTCGGTCTTGCTTCGGATGGGGTTTACATCGCCAGTCTGGTTACCCAGCCTGCGGTAGTCTCTTACACTGCCTTTCCACCTATCGCTCCTAAAAGGGGCTGTATACTTTCTGTTGCACTATCCTTGGAGTTACCTCCACCGGCCGTTAGCCGGCATCCCTAGGCCTAAAGCCCGGACTTTCCTCTCCTTGCCAAAAGCAAGCAGCGATTACTCACCAGACCTGTAATTATTACTATATATTTCACTTTTGGTATGTCATCACACCTTAAGTGCACTTCCTCCAATAAATTCTCTTACCAAAGAATTGTTTGGAATGTTATCTGCTGGCATTGTAAGGAAATAATCCAAAAGCTTTATAAGTCTTTTAGCTTCTACATAGTTTGGATTATTCTCATCAACGCTATACAAAAGAGGTAAAGCATACAGCTTTAACACTGCCATTTCATAAATCAAAGCTGAATTAAACATAGCATCAGCCTGTTCCTGAAATGGGAAAATATTCTTTTCCTCTCCTCGTCTTACACTATCCCACATTGCAATAGTATCTGCTGCATTTGTTCCTCTTGTTCTTGCATCTCTGACTATTCGTCTGATGAGTCTGCCGTCTGCAGTACTAAGTGGATTATGTTCATCAATTGTCAGCTGTGTCAAAGCTGAAATATATATCTTAAACTTTGACTCTGTTGGTAAAGATGAGCTCATTCTATCATTCAGGCCATGAATACCTTCAATAACCAGTATATCATCCTTGCCAAGCTGCATATATTTATTCTTGTATTCTCTCTTTCCTGTTACAAAATTGAATTCAGGCAAGAGAACACGCTGGCCAGCCAAAAGCTTACCCATATCTTCATTAAATTGGGCTATATCCATGCCCTCTATTGATTCAAAGTCTTTATTGCCAAACTCATCGAGTGGCATCTGGTCTCTATTCAGATAATAATCATCCAATGGTAGTGGATGTGGTGTAACACCAAGCGCTCTAAGCTGTGATGACAGCCTATGTGAAAAAGTTGTTTTTCCTGATGAAGATGGGCCAGCTATCATAATAAACTTCTTATCTTTGTCCTGAGCTATCTTTTCAGCCAATTCACCTATTCTACGCTCCATAAAAGCTTCCTGACTAAAAATCAAGTCAAAGGCCTTGCCTTTAGCAATGGCTTCGTTTAACTGCCCCACTGTCTGAACGCCAAGTCCCTTAGCCCATCTGCTTGAATCCTGCTGAATATGAAAAAGCTTTACAGGTGAAGAGAAATCTGCAACCTGTCTTGTCTGGCTTCCAGGCATTAGCACCATAAAACCATGTTCAAATTTTTTAATGTCAAAATACTTCAAATAACCAGTTGAAGGAACCATATATCCATAAAAATAGTCCTTACAACCATCCAAGTCATAAATGTTGATATTAGAGCTGGTTCTATATCTTAAAAGCTGTTGCTTTTCATCCATAGCCGCCTTTTCAAACATTTTTCTGGCATCGCTTGTTCTAACAGAATATTTCTTAATTGGAATGTCCTTTTCAACAAGCTCTTTCATTGTCTTTTTCAACAGTGATAATTCATGCTCTGATAAAGGCTCACGATCTGTCACTGTGCAAAAATAGCCTTGACCAAGAGTGTGCTCTACATGTAATCCAACCCTTGGCTCCACTATATCCATAAGAGCTCTTTGCATAAGAAATATCAGGCTTCGTCTATAAGCTCTTCTTCCACGCTGGCTCTTTCCTGTTATAAACTCTACGGTAGCATCATCACTTACAACCTTTGTAAGCTCTCTAAGCTGTCCATTTACTATAGCAAGCAGAATATCATCCTCATACTCTGCCTGATGCTCCTTTGCCAAATCAAGAAGCTTAACATCAACATCGTACTCTTTTTCTACCCCATTTACTGTAATTTTCATACCTGCCTCCTATCAATATAAAGCAGCCTACTTTCTATTTTCAGGCTTGTCCCTTAGCAAATCAATGTATGACTTATTTACCTCAGCAATCATTTCTATCTCATCTGAAATTAATGCAATCCGCTTTCTAAGTCCTTCATTGACTTCATCTTTTTTCAAGGCCTTTTTCAGTTCTTCTAAAATGCCCTCATACTCTAGTGTCTTTGTTGTAATATAATCCAGAAAAACCTCATCCCAGTTGTTACACAAATATGGTCCAAATGTAATCTCTGCTCTTGAGTAGGTCAGCTTTTTTGCCTGCTTAGGAAGATATTTCACTCTCATAGCAGGATAAAATTTTCCAGCCTCTGTAACCATTTGCTCATAGTCAAAAACAAATCCATTATCAATCAAAAATTGACGAAGTATTTCAGGCTTTGACTGAGGCTCTAGTATAAGGCACTTGGTTTGTTTAGCCACATCCAGATTAGCTTTTAATATATCTGTGATTAACTGTCCCCCCATTCCACAGATACATATAACCTCTGCCTCACCAGGCTTTAGCTTTTCTAATCCATCAGATAATCTGCACTCAATTCGTTCAGATAAACCAGCACCTTTAATATTTTCAACAGCGCTATCAAGAGGTCCCTTATTTATATCCATTGCTATTGCTCTTTTGGCTACGCCACCCTCTATAAGGGCCATGGAGAGATATCCATGATCGCAGCCAACATCAGCAACTGTATCGCAGTAGTAGACCATTTTATAAATTGTATAAAGTCTGTCTGATAAATTCATTACTCCAAATAATCTCTAAGCTTGCGGCTTCTGCTTGGATGACGAAGCTTTCTTAAAGCCTTTGCTTCAATCTGTCTGATAGTTTCTCTTGTAACATTAAATTCCTTGCCGACTTCTTCAAGTGTTCTTGCACGGCCATCATTCATACCAAAACGAAGCTCAAGTACTCTCTTTTCTCTATCTGTAAGTGTATCAAGTACTTCCTCAAGCTGCTCTCTTAAAAGTGTAAATGTAGCTGCATCAGCAGGAACTGGAACATTTTCATCCTGGATGAAATCACCCAAATGGCTGTCCTCTTCCTCACCAATTGGAGTCTCTAAAGATACAGGCTCCTGGCTAATCTTTAATATCTCGTGTACCTTTTCAACCGAAATACCCATTTCAGCTGCAATCTCCTCTGGAGTTGGTTCACGGCCATACTCCTGTAACAACTGTCTTGAAACACGAATCAGCTTGTTAATTGTTTCTACCATATGAACTGGAATACGTATTGTTCTTGCCTGATCTGCAATAGCTCTTGTAATGGCCTGTCTAATCCACCATGTAGCATAAGTAGAAAACTTATAACCCTTACGATAGTCAAACTTCTCAACAGCCTTCATAAGACCCAGATTACCTTCCTGAATCAAATCAAGGAAGAGCATTCCACGTCCAACATATCTTTTAGCAATAGAAACAACAAGTCTAAGGTTTGCCTCAGCAAGCTTATTCTTTGCTTCCTTATCGCCCTCTTCCATTCTCTTTGCAAGTTCAATTTCCTCATCTGCAGTAAGAAGAGGCACCTTGCCGATTTCCTTTAGATACATACGAACCGGATCTTCAATACTGATTGAATCAGGCATCAAAGACTCAACATCACTTACATCTATCTCTTCTGTGTTAAGGATAGCATTATCGTCAGGGCCGCCCTCCATAAGGACCTCAACATTGTTTTTTTCAAGGAATGCAAGCAATCTGTCAATCTGCTTGGCATCAATCTTTACGCCCTTTAAAAGCTCGTATACTTCAAAGTCCTCAATGATGTTCTTCTGGCTTCTTGCAACCTTTAAAATTTCATTTGCAAGCTTCTGTAATTCAGCATTTTCAAATATGGCCTCACCATCATCAATATCATCACTTGCATCTGAACCAGACATTTCATCTGACTCTTCTACTATAGGACTAAGAGTACTTCTGAACACATCCTCTATATCCGACAGGTCGTCATCGTCAGCTGACACCTTTTCATCGATGTCATCAAATTCATTCTCATCAAAATTCAGATCTTCTTCCGAAATATCCTCCATGTCTCCGAGTGAGATATCTGAATCATCAGAATCGTCATCATCAAAATCGTCCATTCCTTCAATATCCTGCTCTATAGCATCAATCATAAGGTCAAGTGCCTTTGACGCAACATCGCTCATCTCAATTGACTCATCAGCGCTACCCTTTGCTGTAGTCTTCTTTGCTTCTTCAGTAACTTCTGCTTTTTTTCTTGGCATGTTTATAATCTCCTTTATGTATATTCGAATTAGTTGTCATTTATACATCAAAATTCACTCGTCTCAATCCGTCCAGCTTCTTTTTAGCTTCAATCATCTGGCTAAAGGCATTTGGATCGGTCGAGCACTTTTCGGTTAGTATATTTAAACTATTTTCTTTTATTTTAATGAGTGTCTCTCTAAGAGCCTTACTCATATCGCTTGCCGTCACTATTTCGCCCACAGTTGTATTAAAAATCTGTGCTACCAGCTTTTGTTCCTCGTCCTCTGTGAACATTGAGACGATTTTGGCTGGGGTAATTTTCCCATCTGTTTCATATTGGGTAAACACAAATCCTGCGACATCCCTGTAGACACCCTCATGAAAATCATCAGGACTAATGTAGGCTTTTATAGCCGTATAAATCTTTGGTCTTTCACTAATCCAGGTCAGTAAAAGTCGTTCTGATTTCCTAACACTGTCGTCCGGCTTTTCGTTCTTTCTAAACGGCTTTGGCTCATCATCCTCGCGCTTTACGGCTACGCCAGATAGTGCCAGCTGTCTTACCCTGTCTCTTAGACTATCAGGTCCAATTTTCAAAAGCTCTGCCGTAGCAACAAGATAATTCTCACGCTCGAGCTCAACTGAAAATTCTGATGCAAGCCAGGTCGCAACAGTCTCATAATATTTGCTCTTACCTTCAGGATCTGAAAGGTCATAATGCTCTGCTTCTTTTCGCACCCTATATAGGAATGAATTTTCAGCAGCAGCAATTCTCTTTTCATATTCTTCCGGACCCAGATTTTTAATAAATTCATCAGGGTCTTTATATGGCTGCATATTTATCACCTTACAGGTAATACCAGCATCCTTTAGAATAGGAATGGCTCTGAGTGCGGCCTTTTGTCCAGCACCATCACTATCGTAGCTAAGGTATACATCCTTTTTGTAACGCTTCAGCAGTGATGCATGACCTGATGTAAGCGCCGTACCAAGCGATGCAACAGCATTATCAAAGCCTGCCTGGTGCAAAGCAATTACATCCATATAGCCCTCGCAAAGAATCATTTCATTACGCTTGGTTTTCTTTGCAAGATACAGTCCGTAAAGATTTCTACTTTTATCAAATATCAAATTTTCTGGTGAATTAAGATATTTCGGTTCTCCTTGGCCTGTAATACGTCCGCCAAATGCAATAACCTTGCCATTGGCATCCAATATCGGAAATATGACTCGGTTCCAGAATCTGTCATGTATTCCGTTTCTCTCATCAATTGTGCAAAGTCCAGACTCTTTTATCAAAGCATCTGAATACCCTTTTGACTTTAAAAAGGTATAAAGGCTGTCAGACCTTTTATCGCTACAGCCAAGGCCAAAGTTTTTCATAGTCTCAGGTGTCAGCTGTCTTTCAAGGAAGTACTTCATTCCTACACCCTGTGGGTTTGCACGAAGCACCTTGTAATAAAAGCCTGCTGCATCCTTTGACATTTCCAAAAGCCTGGACCTTTTATCTGACTGCTGCCTTTGCTCCTCGGTCATCTGCGACTTCGGAAGCTCAATATTTGCTCTGTTTGCCAAATATTCCATAGCCTCCGGAAAGGTCATGTTTTCATATTTCATAATAAATGAAATAACATTACCACCCTCGCCACAGCCAAAGCAGTAAAACATCTGCTTTGGACCACTTACTGAAAAGGAACCTGTTTTTTCATTATGAAAGGGACATAATCCAAAATGAGATGACCCTTTTTTTGTAAGATGCACATACTGGGAAATAACGTCTACAATATCGTTAGAGTCCCGCACCTGATCAATCAATTCTTCTGAATAAAATGGCATGTGCTTACAACCTTTTCTATATTAAATCGCAAAATTTGCTGTTTTAACCCACTGCTTATAAAAAGTGGGGCTCTTATAATTAAGATAAATCTTAACAACAATTGGAATGATTCTTAGTAACCATCCACACGCCAGGCCTTTGGCATGTAATACTCATTAAACTTGGCAATAGCATACTGGTCTGTCATACCAGAAATATAATCACAGATAACTCTGATTTGGCTCTCACCTTCGTCCATCATTCTAAGGTACTTGCCTGGAAGATCTTCAATATGATCCTCATAATAGTAGAAAAGCTGCTCAATCATTCTTTGAGCCTTTACCTCTTCTTCCTTAGCAACGCTGTTCTTATATACATTTTTAAACATGAAGCTTCTCAGCTCCTTCATTGCCTCTTCAACCTCTTTTGACATGTGAATATCAGAGCAATCCATTGAGCTTGTAATAACATCATGAATAAGCGTATCAAGTCTTATCGCTGTAGTCTCGCCGAGAACCTTTCTGATTTCCTTTGGCACATCTTCCTCGGTGAGAATCTGTGCTCTGATAGCATCATCCATATCAGCATTAACATAGGCAATCTTATCTGAAAGTCTAACAACCTGCCCCTCTGGAGTGTGTGGCATAGTAGAGGTCTGATGATTTCTAATACCATCTCTAACCTCCCAGGTAAGATTAAGACCCTGGCCACTTTTTTCCAGTTTTTCAACTATACGAACCGACTGCTCACTATGTATAAATCTGCCAGCATTTCTTGCCTCGCACAGCTCATTAAGGGTACGCTCTCCCGCATGTCCAAATGGCGTATGCCCCAGGTCATGTCCGAGTGCTATTGCTTCAACTAAGTCCTCGTTAAGTCTAAGAGCCTTTCCTATAGTCCTGGCATTTTGACTCACCTCAAGAGTGTGAGAAAGTCTTGTTCTATAATGGTCTCCTGTAGGTGTCAAAAAAACCTGAGTTTTATTCTTCAATCTACGAAAGGATTTACAATGCAAAATCCTGTCTCTATCTCTTGTAAACAAAGGTCTGATGTCACACTGTGGCTCATCCACCTCTCTGCCCTTTGACCTCTGACTAAGGGTCGCATATGGACTGAGCAGCTGCTCATCTCTTTGTTCTATAGTTTCTCTGATTGTCATTGCTTTTTATAGTCTCTCCAATGGTTATATTGCTTTAATACCATGAAACGTAAAAACGCCCTCGTAACTAATATTACGGGGACGTCCTTGATTTCCTTTTTTATTTTTTCAATTTTTTATTTTCAATTTCAACAAAGACAGTTTTGTAAAAGAAACATCACATAACTACATTTCGATAATTACATTTCACTTCCATTAAGCATAGCTGTATCATCTGGCTCAAGAGGAATAATAATACTCTTTTTACCATCTACAAAGCCTGTTTCTACCATAGATAACTTGGCATCAGAAACCTTGATAATAATGTCCGGGCCTTTGCCTTCGTCAGATATGACTCCAGCGTCCTTCAGCTGATTAGTAAGGTCGACAACTTTTTCCTGAAGAACCTTCTTTTCTAATCTGATTTCATTATTCTTTAGTGACTTTTCATCTAAAAGCTCACATGCTTCAGGCAGCTCTTCTCCAAAATAATTCTCATAATTGGTCTTAATGCTCGCCACCTTAGTGTCAGACAATCCAGAATCAGTAAGAATGTCAGCCACATCCTCACTGGTAAGGATAACTGGCGTATCTTTTCCTAATTTTTCCTCTTCATATTCGATAAAATCAGAAAGGTTCTTTTGTATGTCAAGCGCTGTATCAATTGACTCATCAGACTCATCGCCAATTGCCTTTGTCACCATATTGGTAAAGGCATTTTTCTTTTGAGTGCTGGTCTTTTTAGTCTCACAGCCAAGGCAGTTCTCCCAAAATTCACAATGAGGCTCCTTGGCATTTTTGGCATAAACCATAACAGAATGCAAATCTGTTGAGCGCTCTGTAAAGCATGGGAAGGTAAAGCCTGTATCAGTAGGATTTACAACCCAGTCTCTTTCTCTTGCGCCAATCTTATTCTCATTAGCCTTGTAGCCGAGTGCTGGCTTTGAAAGAGTAACTGGACATATTGCCCCTATAATGTAATCGAATACTTCCTCCGAGTCATCTAACATCATTTCGTCAGTTGTCTTGATAGGAATGTCGTATGTATCGTGGAAAAGAACTATTAAATAATTGCCCACATAATCATAGGTATCGATAATTCTCTGATAGTATTCCATCAGCATTTTCTCGTCAGACAGTCTGCTTTCACGAAGCTGCATCAAAAGATCATGTCCGCCGCCCTCTACCTCTGCATGAGTTGGAAAGCCAAGTTCTAATAGATTATTTCCAAGTACACCTGACAAGCATTTATTGGCAAGCTCAAGGTACTTATAAAACTCCTCATCCTCAAGATTTAAAAAGGTCTGATTGAAGGTAAGCACCATATCCTTATTGGCATCAACATAGCAGCCTGCCATCCTGTCAAAGGTACACGCTTCTTTCTTAAATCTTCTTTTAATTTCCGTTACTTCTTTTTTGTTCATATCAATCTCTCTTATACAATAAATCCGCCATCTGCAGTGATTACCTGTCCAGTAATAAATGACGCCTTGTCTGAAGCAAGAAAAGCTACAAGCGATGCTATGTCTTCTGGAGTACCAAGTCGTCTTAGCGGAGTTTCCTCTGCCAACCCATCCTTAATATCTGCTGGAAGCTCATTAAGCATTTCTGTATCAATTACACCTGGTGCAACACAGTTTACCCTAATACCAGATGGTGCAAGCTCGTTTGCAAGCGATCTGCTAAAGCCTATAACAGCGGCCTTTGTAGCCGAATAAGCGCTCTCGCAGGATGCCCCTCTAAGGCCCCACATAGACGATACCGTTATAATGCAGCCTCTGTGCTCATGCAGCATATATGGCAAAGCATTTTGAACTGTATTAAAGGCTCCATCTACATTTACAGCAAAGAATTCCTTCCATCTTTCCTGGGTAAGATCCTGTATCTGTGCCTGTCCAGCTATACCGGCGTTACTTACCAAAAGCTCCACTTGACCCAGCGTTTTTTTCACTGTATCAAACATGGCATCTACGGCCGCCCTGTCTGATACATCCGCCTGAACAGTCACAGCCTGCTGTCCCAAAGCCTCTATCTGACTTTTGACCTCTTCTGCTGCATCTTTTCTTGTTTTATAATTCACAGCCACATCATAGCCACATTTTGCCAGCTCTACTGCTATAGCAGCACCAATGCCTCTTGACGCGCCCGTAACCAAAGCTACTTTTCTCATAAAATCTTTCCCATTTTATTTATAATCACCATTTGGCGTCCAGAGAGAATAATAATATTATTTTTATTTCAAAGCAAGTAATTATCTTTGTACTCTACCCGATCCGTCTCCACCTGCTAAAGCTTCAACCTCAGCTCTTGAAACAAGATTATAATCGCCAGGAATTGTGTGCTTTAATGCAGATGCTGCAACACCAAATTCAAGGGCATCCTTAAAGTCCTTGCCGTCCAAAAGGCCACAGATAACTCCACCGGCAAATGAATCACCACCACCAACTCTGTCTACGATTGGGTGAATGCTGTACTCCTTTGAGTGATAAAATTCCTTTGTATCTCTGTCGTAAATACATGCTGACCAGCCATTATCAGATGCTGAATGGCTAACTCTAAGTGATGAAATACAATATTTAAAGTTGTAATCTGCTACCATCTGCTCAAAAATGCTCTTATAGCCAGCAAGCTCCAAGTCACCACTTGTAACATCTGTGTTTCCTGGCTTGTAACCAAGAACAAGCTCTGCGTCCTCTTCATTTCCAATGCAAACATCAACGTACTGCATAAGATTCTTCATAACCTTCTGAGCCTTTTGGGATGACCAAAGCTTCTTTCTAAAATTAAGGTCAACTGATACTGTTACACCATGCTTCTTTGCTGCCTTTAATGCCTCTTCTGTAAGCACTGCTGCAGAATCAGAAACAGCTGGTGTAATTCCTGTAAAATGGAACCAGTCAACACCTTCAAAAATCTTGTCAAAATCAAAGTCAGCTGCTGTAGCTGTTGAGATTGAAGAATGTGCTCTATCGTATACTACCTTTGATGGTCTCATTGCAGAGCCTGTCTCAAGGTAATAAATACCAAGTCTCTCGCCGCAATATGCAACATCATCTACCTTTACGCCATACTTTCTAAGTGAGGCCATAGCACACTCACCCAGCTCATTCTTTGGAACAGCTGTTACAAAGCTGGCATCGTGACCATAGTTTGCAAGTGAAACGGCAACGTTTGCCTCACCACCACCGTAATTTACATCAAACTCATCAGCCTGAATAAATCTCTCATTATTTGGAGTTGAAAGACGGAGCATAATCTCGCCCATAGTAACTACTTTCTTCATAATATTTCCTTTCTTTACAATACCTGTTGTACACACATTACCTGCTATACATACATTACCTGCTATGCATGCGTTACCTGCTATACATGCATTGCCTGCTATACATGCAGTACCTGCTATACATGCATTAGCTGCTATATATGCATTGCCTACTATACAGGCAGTACCTGCTATAACAGATTAGTTTTTATACTTCAAAATAAGTCTTTGCATTTTGATACGAAATACCCTCGATTATCTGCTTTAATGCTGCCTCATCATTAGGATACTCACCATTTTCCACCCATCTACCTACAAGATTACATGCGATTCTTCTGAAATACTCATGTCTTGTATAGCTGAGGAAGCTTCGCGAGTCCGTCAGCATTCCTACGAAATTACCCAAAAGGCCAAGATTGGCAAGACTTATCATCTGCTCCTCCATACCTCTTTTATTATCATTAAACCACCAGGCAGAACCATGCTGAATCTTACCTACACACGATGAATCCTGGAAGCAGCCAATAATTGTGCCGATTGCTGCATTATCTATAGGATTAAGCGAATAAAGAATTGTCTTTGGTAGCTTATCATCTCTTGCCAGCAAATCAAGAAAGTCGGCAAGCTCATCCATTGATGCAGACTTCGCTATACTATCAAAGCCTGTGTCTGGCCCAAGAAGCTTTGCCCTTCTTGTATCATTATCACGCTTTACTCCGAAATGAAGCTGCATAACCCAATTTTTCCTATAATATTCTCTTGCAAGAAAGACTAAAAGATTTGTCTTATATGCAGCGATTTCATCTTCTGTTAAGCTCAGATCAGAAAGCTTCTTTTCAAAAATCTTATTCGCCTCATCATCAGTACATGGACGGCACATAACATAGGCAAGACCATGATCTGAAATGCTGCAGCCCATGCTCTCAAAATAATCCATTCTCTTTAAAAGAGCATCCTTCAAAGACTGAAGATTCTTGATATCCATATCCGCGGCAGCTTCAAGCTTGCCAATATATTCACAAAAATCTGGCTTTTCTATGTACATAGCCTTGTCAGGTCTCCATGCTGGAGCAACCTTTGTTGAAAAGCCTGTCTCTTTTATAGCCTTATGATACTCAAGTGAATCAATTGGATCATCAGTTGTTGCAAGCATTTCCACAGATGAATCAAGAATCAACTGACGAGCTGACATTGATTTAAGTCTGTCATTACAGACCTCCCAGGCCTCATCTGCTGTTGCTCTTGATAAAGGCTTATTAAAGCCAAAATATCTTTGAAGCTCTAAATGGCTCCAATGATAAAGTGGATTTCCAATCGCCTTTTCCAAGGTTGCAGCCCATGCTACAAACTTTTCCTTATCAGACGCATTGCCCGTTATCAAAGACTCATCTATTCCATTTGATCTCATCTGACGCCATTTATAATGATCTGCGCCCAGCCATACCTGAGTAATGTTAGAAAATGTTATATCCTCTGCAATTTCTCTTGGCACCAAATGGCAATGATAATCGATTATAGGCAAATCCTTTGAGTAATCAAAAAATAGACGCTTTGCGGTTTCATTAGTAAGAAGAAAATCTTCTCCCATGAATTCTTTCATATGGACTCCTTAAATCTAATTAATTTTATCTAATTCATTATATGTATTTAAACTATCAAATGCCTTTAAATCACTCTATGCGTTTACAAGCGCAACTGCTGATTTTGTCATAGCTTCGATCTCATCAAACTTTCCAGCCTTAATAAGATCACCCTTTACCATCCAGCTGCCGCCTGCTGCAACAATGTGTGAATCATTAAGGTAATCCATTACATTAGCCTCTGAAACTCCACCTGTTGGCATAAACTTCATCTTAGGGAATGGACCAGCCAAGGCCTTAATTGTCTTTAAGCCGCCAAATGCTTCTGCTGGGAAGAACTTTGCCACTGGAAGTCCTGCATTTACTACCTTCATCAGCTCTGATGGTGTGCAAATGCCTGGGAAAATAGGAACATTGTTTTCCACACAATAAGCTGTGACTTCATCAGAAAAACCTGGTGTTACGATAAACTTTGCACCAGCTGCAAGAGCCTTTTTGCACTGATCAACATTTATAACAGTACCTGCACCAACAAGCATATCTGGTCTATTTGCTGCAATTGTTCTAATTGCCTCTTCAGCAGCATCTGTTCTAAATGTAACCTCTGCTACTGGAAGGCCTCCAGCTATAAGTGCATCTGCAAGAGGAAGTGCATCCTCTACTCTTTCAAGTACTACAACAGGAACTATCTTTAATTCCTGAAACTTTTCAATCATATCCTTCACTTTTAAAGTCCTCCTAGAATTGTAAGTAATGTATGTAATATTTTAATTTTCTTATACACCTGAGTATGCAGAAAATCCTCCATCGATTGGAAGTACTACACCTGTAATAAATCCTGCTGCATCATTATTAAGAAGGAACAAAAGTCCTCCAATAAGCTCCTCAGCCTCACCAAAACGTCCCATTGGTGTAGCAGCCAAAATCTTGCCTGTACGTGGTGTTGGAGTGCCATCTTCATTGAAGAGAAGCTTTGCATTCTGTGCTGTTGAGAAAAATCCTGGTGCAATAGCATTTACTCTGATTCCGCTCTTTGAGAAATGTACAGCAAGCCACTGTGTAAAGTTTGAAATAGCAGCCTTAGCTCCTGAGTATGCAGGAATTTTTGTAAGTGGTGTAAATGCATTCATTGATGAAATATTAAGGATGTTACATCCTTCTTTATCAACCATATCCTGAGCAAAAATCTGTGTTGGAAGAAGTGTTCCAATGAAGTTAAGGTTAAATACAAACTCTACTCCTGATGGATCAAGATCAAAGAATGAAATTGTATCTGCATCAATGTCTCCTGCCTCGTAATACTCCTTATCTGTTGTTGCGCGTGGATTGTTTCCACCTGCACCATTTATAAGAATATCGCACTTGCCAAGATCTGAAAGAACCGCCTCATGTACCTCTACAAGGCTTTCCTTCTGAAGTACATTTGTCTTATAAGCCTTTGCAACACCACCAGCTGCTACGATTTCATCTGCAATCTTGCCTGCAGCTTCTTCATTTAAGTCAAGAAGTGCAACCTTTGCTCCTGCCTCTGCAAGTGCCTTTGCAAACATTCCGCACAATATTCCGCCCGCACCTGTTACTACTGCTACTTTTCCTGTTAAATCTGTATTAAGTGGTAAACTCATTTTTATCCTCCAAAACTATTTTTATCTGATACTAATTATTATTTATTTTCTTATCTATTGTTCTTATAGATTTTGTCTTAATAACAATGTCTTATTAATGTTGTCTTATTAATATTGTCTTATTAATATTATTAATATTGTCTTACTTATCTTTATCCTCAGACAGTCTGCAAACCATATCCCAGCAGCCCCATAGGTACATTATTCCAAGCGCTCTGTCGTAAAGTCCATAGCCAGGTCTACATTTCTTTTCCTCGCCCCAGATATGTCTGCCGTGGTCTGGTCTCATGTATCCATCAAAGCCACAATCATGATAAGCTCTCATAATCTCAAGAATTCCAACATCTCCATCACAATCTCTATGAGATGCCTCTGTAAAATCGCCATTCTCATAATGCTTTACATTTCTCACATGAGCAAATGCAATTCTGTCGCAATAAGTTCTTATAATATCAGGCACATCATTGTCCGGATTAGCTCCAAGTGAGCCTGAACACAAGCATAAGCAATTATATGGATCGTCAACCATCTTTAAAAATCTACCAATAGACTCCTTATCTACCAAAAGTCTAGGAAGTCCAAATATATCCCATGGTGGATCGTCCTGGTGAATTGCCAGTTTTATGCCCGTTTCGTGACATGTTGGCATAAGAGCTTCCAAAAAGTACTTTAAGTTGTCCCAAAGGACTTCCTTTGTTACAGGCTTGTATGCCTCAAAAAGCTCGTCAAGCTTTGCCATTCTTTCTGGCTCCCAGCCTGGGAAGGTAAGGCCATGAAGATTATTCAAAATGTAATCTGCCATTTCCTTGTAATCATCCTGAATCTTTGACTTCTCATAGAAAAGAGCATTTGAACCATCAGGTAGTGGGTGGAATAAATCTGTTCTTGTCCAGTCAAAGATAGGCATAAAATTATATGTAACAACCTTTACACCAAACTTTGAAAGGTTTCTTAATGTCTGCTTATAGTTTTCAATGTACATATCTCTGGTTGGAAGACCAATCTTGATATCATCATGAACATTAACAGACTCAACTACGTCCATATTGAAGCCATGACCCTCAATCTGTTTTCTAACCTCTTCTATCTCCTCAATCTCCCAAACCTCGCCTGCGGCCTTATCATGAAGAGCCCAAACGAGACCTGTTACTCCCGGAATCTGCTTTATCATATCCTGTGTGATGAAGTCATTGCCTTCACCATACCAGCGGAACGTCATCTGCATAGCATTTACCTCCTTTAAACTGCGCCAGAGCGCTCTCGATTTCAACTAAGATAAATATACTACCTTAAAGCACGAATTCATATAGCAGAAATTGTTGTTTACATTGCAAATCTTGCGGTTTGTGTAGACAAAGAGCTGGGCATGACGATGTCTGTGGTACCTTAATTATTACATTGGGAATGAATCTAGTGAATTCTTGATGGACTCTTTGCTAGTCGTTTGACAGGCTCTGACAGGAAGTCAGAGTCAGACGCGCCCGGTACAGGGATGTACCGTAAGCGTCGGTGTCATATGACTGTAAAGGTTCATCTAGAAGTCACTTGATGAATGTACAGTAATAATTACGGTACCACAGACATCGTCATGCCCCGGCTCTTAAAATTTACACTATGAACCAGCAAGATTTTTCATGTAAACGTGGCTAACGGGGCAGGGCGACCGTCTATCACATCGAATCAAACATATTGACAAACATCAATATGTATAGTATTCTCCCCATAGATAGATACACATCTATGTAAGGAGGTCCTAGATTGACAAGAGAAGAAGTTGCTACAATAAGCAAAGCAATGTCAGATGTAAATAGAATACGAATTATAGAGATGCTTACAAATGGGACAAAATGTGGTTGTAGCTTGCTAGATGAATTGCAGGTTACCCAACCAACATTGTCGCATCACATGAAGGTTTTATCAGACTGCGGACTTGTGACATCTGTAAAGGATGGCAAATGGCATTACTACTCCATCAATTGTGAGAGATTTTCTGAATACAAGGAGTATATAGGAACGATTACCTGCTGTAAGAATGATATGGAAAATTCATGTTGTAATAAGTAGATTTTAGCTGGTGTAAAAGCCAGCTATCTAAATACATCATATATAGATATATGTAAATGTATCTATTAGAAAGGAGTTTATTTATGATAGTAAAAGTATTAGGTGGAGGCTGCAGCAAATGCGAAACACTTCTTGAAAATGCCAAAGAAGCTGTTGCAAACTCAGGTGTTGATGCCAAAGTAGAATATATTACGGATTTTTCAGTAATTGGAAGTCTAGGCATTATGAGCACACCTGCTCTTATGGTAGATGAAAAGATTGTATCTATGGGAAAGGTACTTAAGAGCAGCGAGATAGAAAAATTCTTATAAAGTTTACATAGGCAAGCGCCAATGTAAAGGAGGAATTATTGTGGTTTGGATATTTATACAGGATCAGGTGCTGGGTATGAAATGGCTCAGCGCCCTAATTGATAACTTACTAAAAGCAATAGGCTTAGATACGTCAGGCAAAATAGGTGGCTCTGTTTTATTTTTTATTTATGATGTGATTAAGATAGTGGTGCTGTTATGTGTTCTGATATTTATCATTAGCTACATTCAGAGCTTCTTTCCACCAGAGAGAACCAAAAAGATATTAGGAAAATTTCGCGGGCTTGGAGCAAATCTCATAGCCGCACTTCTTGGAACGGTAACACCATTTTGTTCATGCTCCTCAATTCCATTATTCATGGGATTTACAAGTGCTGGACTTCCAATTGGAGTAACATTTTCTTTTTTAATATCTTCACCAATGGTTGATCTTGGTTCGCTTGTTCTTCTTATGAGCATCTTTGGTGCAAAGGTGGCAATTATCTATGTGGCTTTGGGGCTTATGATTGCTGTTTTCGGTGGAACACTTATTGAATTACTTCATGTGGAAAACCAGATAGAGGATTTTATTAGAAATGCAAAGCAAATTGATATTCCATTGAATGAACTTACAATAAAGGATCGCCTAAAGTATTCTAAAGATCAGGTGGTAGAGACTTTTACAAAGGTATTTCCTTATATCCTTGTGGGTGTAGGCATTGGTGCATTAATTCATAACTGGATTCCAGAAGATATCATTGTAAAATTCCTTGGCACAGGGAATCCATTTGGTGTCATAATTGCAACCATAGCTGGTATACCTATGTATGCAGACATTTTTGGTTGTATTCCAATTGCAGAGGCTCTACTTTCAAAGGGTGCAAGACTTGGCGTAGTTTTGTCCATTATGATGGGTGTTACAACGCTTAGTCTGCCATCAATGATTATGCTAAAGAAAGCAATCAAAGCCAAGTTGCTTGCTGTATTTATTGCGATTTGTACAGTAGGTATTATTATCGTTGGATATTTCTTTAATGCAATACAATTTTTGCTTGTATAAGGGATGTACCATAGATGGTCGCCCTGACCCCTCATAACAGAAAAAGAGCCAACCCTTGACAGTATCTTTTTGCTCAGAAAGGCAGGGCGATTGCCTGCGGCATCTATATTATTACATTGGGAATGAATCTAGTGAATTCTTGATGGACTCTTTGCTAGTCGTTTGACAGGCTCTGACAGGAAGTCAGAGTCAGACGCGCCCGGTACAGGGATGTACCGTAAGCGTCGGTGGCATATGACTGTAAAGGTTCATCTAGAAGTCACTTGATGAATGTACAGTAATAAGTAAGGTGCCACAGACAGTCGCCCTGCCCCCCCTGCAACAAAAAAGAGCCAAGCCTTGACAGTATCTTTTTGCTCAGAAAGAATTCGTAAAAAGATACCATCACGGCTTGGCTCATACAAGTTTCTTTTCTATATAAAGTTGAAGAAGTAATGATTTCCAATAACTGTACCAGCAGTCGAGTAGATCAGGCCCGAGTTTGTAGCAGATGACACCGTTCTAAAGTAGAGGGCGTCCGTGTTACGTGTACCACTCAGTACGGAAACAGCAGCCTGTCTACAGGTTGCATTTGGTCCATTTGCTAAAACAAGAGCAAACTTTCCAGAAGCAACAGGTGAAAACTGCCCCGACTGATATATTACTCCACTTACTGTATTAGGAAACTTAGAGCTCATCAGTCTGTTCATAACTACTGATCCAACTGCAATTTTACCCTCGTATGGCTCTCCGCCAGACTCACACTGGATAATTGCAGCCATCATCATAACATCTGCCTCTGTATAGCCCACAAGAGCACCACCTGTATACTCATTTGCAAGAATACCAGTACCATTAGCAGCCATATTAGCAAGAACCTTGGCATACTTATCCTCGAGTTCTTTTTCATAAGACTCCATCTGGGCTAACTGCGCCTCGTAGTTCGCCACCTCTTTGTTGGCCTCATTAACCTCACCCTGCTTTGCATTTAAGGTATTGGTTGTAGAGGATACAAGCTCATTTACTGCTGCCTTATTCTTTTCCAGATTTGACTGATACTCTGAAAGATTGTCATACTTGTCTGAAAGCTCAGCCGACTTGTCCTCTATCTGTGTTCGCAGATTTGAGTAGTTTTCCATAAGACCTCTGTCGTATGACATCAATGCACTGATATATTCCAGTCGTCGCATCAGCTGTGCTATTGAGCCACTCTCAAGCAAGGTCACAAGCATACTGTCAGTGCCATTTTCATACATGTACTGAATTCTCTTCTTCATCGATTCATACTGCTCAACGCACTGATTATTGGCCTCGTTAAGCTCTTTGGTAATTATTTCAATATCCTGATTAGTATCTTCAATTTCTTTTTCAGTAATACTAATTGAATTTGAAATAGTCGACAGCTTATTATTTAGTTTGTTAACTTCTGATGAAAGATTGTCAGCCTCGCTCTGAAGACTTGAAGCCTTCTGCTGAGCCTCCTGTTTTTTCTTTCTGGTCTCTTCCTGCTTTTTGTTAAGAAGCTCCTGCTCCTGCTTTATAGTACTAAGGTCAGAAGCATAAGCATAGCTTGCGTCTAAAAACAATAAACATATAGCAAGAAGTATAACTGTTGTTGCTCTAAAAACCCTTTTCAAAACAGCTCCTATTTATCCGAGGTACTGATTGACTCAACGGCCACTGCACCACCTCTTGTCACCTCAACATTGTTGAACTGATTCTTAAGAAGTGTAATCAGCTCATCATTCTTTCTTTCTGTTAATACACACTCTAAAAGTACGCTATCAAGACCTATGTCAACTGGCTTTACACCAAAAACCTCAGCCACTCTAAAGACCTCAGCCTTTCCATGCTTGTCCAACTTGCCTACCTTAGCATACAAAATCTCCTTCATATGTATCGGCACTCCAGTTAAATCTATAACCTTTATTACCTCAACCATAGTATTCAACTGTTTTTTTATCTGTTCAAAAGTCACATCGTCACTGGCAACGCATATAGTCATTCTTGAAACATCTTCATGCTCTGTTGTTCCTACCGTAAGTGACTGAAGATTATATGACTTGCTGGAAAACAAGCCAGAAACCTTTGCTAAAACACCTACCTGGTTTTCTACATATAACGCTATCCATCTATTTTTTACAGCTTTGCTCATACTAGCCACACCCTTTTTACTTCAATATCATCTCACTAATAGGATTTCCTGATTTTACCATAGGAAGAACTATTTCCTCTGTTGGAACGATAAATTCAATAACAGTAGGTGTTTTGCTATTAGCCTTTGCTTCCTTCAAAGCGTCAACAATGTCTTCTTCCTTTTCTACTCGAATACCTTTAGCTCCATAGCTTTGTGCCCACTTTACAAAATCAGGCTCGTATGGCTGACAAAGCTCATTAGGTCCTTTGCATTCTTGTGGACAATCAGGTCTTCTTTTCAAACAGGTTATCTCGTAGCGTTTTCCATAGAAAAGCTGCTGCATCTGTCTAACCATTCCAAGATATGAATTATTAATTATACAAACTGTAAATGGTGCACCCTCCATCATGGCTGTTGCCATTTCCTGCATATTCATCTGCATTCCACCATCGCCAGTAATCAATACAACGTCTTTATCAGGGACGCCAATCTTTGCACCAAGCGCTGCAGGGAAGCCAAAGCCCATTGTTCCAAGACCACCAGAGGTAATCAGTTTATTATTTATATACTGAGTCGCCCACATTTGATGCTGTCCAACATCAGTTACAACATTTGCATCAGGAAAAACTTCATTTATGCCTTCCATGATAGTCTGAGGACTAATACCCACTGACTTTGGCATATTCAGAGGATGAGTAAACTCCCAGTCCTCAATACGAGCAACCCATGCACCAGTATCCATAGGCTCCGTTGCCCATTCAAGCATACTTGAAAGCGCAAGCTTTGCATCCGAAACAATAGGAATATCTACAACTACATTTCTCGAAATGCTGGCAGCCTCTACATCAACATGAATAATCTTTGCGTTTGGGGCAAACTCAGCTAAATCGCCCGTAATTCTATCGTTGAATCTTGTACCAACTGAAAACAGTACATCGCACTCTCCTATCGCCTTATTAGCTGCAAACCTTCCATGCATTCCACTGTTTCCTACATATAACCTATGATTAAAAGGCATTACACCTTTTCCCATAACTGTTGTAACTACAGGGATATTCAACTTTTCTGCAAAGGCTTTCAGCTCATCCTCTGCATGAGATATATTTACTCCGCCACCAGCTAATATTAATGGTTTTTTAGCAGATGTAAGTAGCTTAAAGCCTTTTTTCAATTGACCAATATGAACAGACTCATTAGGCTTGTAGCCTCTGATATTTACTGATTGTGGATACTCTGCTGAGCCTGACATGGTCTGTATGTCCTTTGGTATATCAATAAGAACTGGTCCTGGCTTTCCACTTGATGCTATGGTAAATGCCATCTTGATTGTCTCACCAAGCTTTTCTCTATCTCTTACTGTAACTCCATACTTTGTGACTGTACGAGTCATACCTACAATATCAACTTCCTGAAAAGCATCGTTTCCTATTGCATCAAGATTAACCTGACCTGTAAAAATCACAAGTGGAATACTGTCAAAATGAGCGTCTGCAATACCAGTAATAGTATTAGTTGCACCTGGGCCAGATGTGACAAGAACTACGCCAGTTTTTCCTGTAGCCCTTGCATAACCTTCAGCCTCATGCACAAGCGCCTGCTCGTGACGGCCAAGTACCACTCTTATTTCTGGTGTCTTATACAGTTCATCTAAAATATCTGTAACCATACCACCGGGATATGCAAATATTGTATCAACGCCTTCTTCCTTTAATGCCTTTACAAAAAGCTTTTTTCCTGCAATGTTCATATACTGCCTCTATTATTAATTAATTGTTTGCTTGCAAATTATAGATAATGCTTACTATTTCTTATAAGCAATAGAAAAATTCTTACTTTCTCTCGTAAACAATAGATACTATTTACTTTTTCTCGTAAACAGTAAAATAAAATTCCAAATCAAAATATGTCTGTTCTTCAGACTCTTGAGTCATTTCCCATTCTTCCTTTTCGTCAAGATTTGGGAAATATGCATCCGCCTCATAGGCATAATCAATCTTTGTAAGATATGCTCTGTTGCAATCATCGACAAGCTGCTTATAAATTGTTTCTCCACCTATTACATAGATATCCTCAGAAGGATATTTCTTTAGCTCGTCCTTAAGCTCCTCAAGAGAATGAACAAAAATGGCATCTGGCACTGAATAATTCTTATCTGAAGTAAGAACAATATTCACTCTATTTTTAAGTGGTCTGCCATTTGGAAAGCTCTCTAGTGTCTTTCTTCCCATTACAACAACCTTACCCGTTGTCGTTGTTCTAAAAAATTTCATGTCATCAGGGATTGAAACAAGAAGAGAATTATTCTTGCCAATGGCCCAATTTTTATCTACTGCTGCAATTAAATTCATATATGTGCTCCTATTTATCTAGTGCTTCTTTTCTATTATATCAGCAAGCTTTTCAGCCGATTTTCACCTACTATAGCTTTTCAGCCTTTACTATTATCTGTTTTTACTTAAACAGCTATTGGAATATTTTTAATCTGCTCGCCTGTCACATAATCCTCTACAATAAGATCATCAGTAGTAAACTGATAAAAGTCCTTTATATCAGGATTTAGTCTGACCTTTGGTGCAGGATACTCTTCTCTGCCCAGCAGCTCATTTATTGCCTCAACATGCCTGTCATAAATATGTGCATCTGCGATTACATGCACCAGCTCACCCGGTATCATATCATTGACCTGTGCTACCATCATCAAAAGAATAGCATACTGACAGACATTCCAGTTATTTGCTGCAAGCACATCCTGAGATCTCTGATTCAAAACCATATTTAAAACAAGCTTGTCTGAATCTGCATCCTTTGTAACATTGTATGTTGCTGAATAACAGCATGGATCAAGATGTCCTGTTGCAAGATCATGAAACTGATAAAGATTCGTCATAATTCTTCTCGAATATGGTGTCTCTTTTAATTGCTTAAGCACATAATCCATCTGATCAATCATCTGGCCCTTAAACTCAAACTTTTCCCCCACAACATATCCATAGGCGGTACCAATAGAACCATTTTCATCAGCCCACTCATCCCAAACATGTGGCTTTAAATCCTTTATATTATTAGACTTTCTCTGGTAAATCCAAAGAACCTCATCCATGCAGGACTTAAGCGCAGTCTTTCTCAGTGTAAGTGCAGGAAACTCTTCTCTTAAATCATAGCGATTTACCACACCAAACTTTTTTATAGTGTAGGCAAGCTCGCCTGTATCCTCCCATTTTGGTCGAACCAGCTCATCTTTTGTATCAGTACCATTAGCTAGAATATCACGGCACATTTCTTTAAAAATCACGTCTGCTTTACTCATAAGAAAAGCCCCCTAAATTTGATAATATATACATGCTATATTACCATATTTAGAGGGTTTGTATCAATATATAGTATTGCCACCTTTTATCTCTAATAATAATTTACTGCCTTTTTACATCGCCTCTATCCACAACGAGCTCATAGCCTATGGATTTCATTCTTTCATTCAGGCTTTTTAAACTCTGCGCTGATTCATCTCCATTAGAAAGCTTGTTATTATAAAGCTCATATTTTGACCTTACAGATAAGGGAGATAAATTGGGCATTACGACATTTGCTCCAGCCTCTATCCCCATTTCCCTGCCTCTTGGATGTATTGTACCAAGAGCTGTTGTTGCAGGCAAAAGTACAGTTGGATGAATAATTCTTATAATACTTAAAAGAAAACAGGTAAACTCAGCTGTTCCTGGTTTTTCATTATTAAATGGTGTGTCTGCATGAGGAATGAATGGTCCTATTCCACACATATCAGGCTTGAACTCTTCAATAAACTTCAAATCCTTAGCTATTGTTTCAGAGGTCTGATACGGAGATCCTACCATAAATCCACAGCCCACCTGATAACCTATATCCTTCAAATCCTTTAGACAACGCATTCGATTATCAAAGGACATATTACCCGGATGAAGCTTTTCATAGTGTTCTTTATCTGCTGTCTCATGCCTAAGAAGATATCTGTCGGCGCCAGCATCGAAATACGCCTTGTAGCTTTCATATGACTTTTCGCCAATCGACAATGTTACTGCCACATCTGGATGCTGATTCTTGATTTCATAAACTATATTACAGATTTCAGCGTCATTATAGCTTAAGTCCTCACCCCCCTGTAGCACAATGGTTCTAAAGCCAAGATTATAGCCTTCATCGGCACATTCCAGTATTTCATCTAAAGACAATCTATATCTGTCTGCCTTTGTATTCTCAGCTCTTATTCCACAGTAATAGCAGTTATTTTTACAATAATTAGTAAACTCTATCAGCCCTCTTGTATATACTGCATTACCATATATTTCTTTTCTCTTTTTTACAGCCTCTTTTGCAAGCTTTGCTGCCAGTTCTTCTGAATATGATTCGACTAGTTCTATCATTGGGGACGGTCCTATTGCCACGCACATGTGTACTTTGGCTCAATGTCAATCTTTTTTATACTTAAATACAAATAGTGAAATAAGAAGAATAATAGGAAATACTAATCCTACGCTCATTCCCACTCTTATGCTGCCACCGGCAAGATCTGCCACTCTTCCTACCATTGCCGGTCCTATGCTGCCTCCCAGATCGCCTGCCATAGCCAAAAGTGCGAACATAGCTGTTCCACCTGTTGGGAAAGTTTTTGATGAAATACTGATTGTTCCAGGCCACATAATAGCAACTGAGAATCCACATACAATACAGCCAATCAAGCCAATTATCGGATTTGATGATAATGATGCCATCAAATAGCAGACCAGGCAAAGCGCTCCCGAATATATCATAAAACGTTTCAAATCAAGCTTGTCTCCAAACTTACCAAAAAAGACTCTACAGATTCCCATAGAAACTGCAAACATACATGGCCCAGCCAAATCACCCAATGTCTTTGTAAGTCCCAAAGCGGATTCTGCATAAGCAGATGCCCACTGTGACATGCAAAGCTCTGAAGCACCTGAACATACCATCAAAGCCATTGCTACCCAAAACATTGGCATTTTAAATAATTCTCTCGGTCTTAGCCCCTGCCCTTCCTCAACTAAATGCTCTATCGGACAGGTCGCAAAATTGAAAATATTAATGGTTGGTATCAGTGCAAGAATTACTGCAAGCCATCTATAGCTATCTATACCAAATATAGCAAAGAATATTGTAGAAACCAGTATTGTACCTACCGAGCCCCAACAATAAAATGAATGAAGAAGACTCATCGTAGCCTCTTTATTTTCAAATGGACAAGCCTCTACAATTGGACTGCAAAGAACCTCAATCAGCCCGCTTCCAATTGCATAAATAATGACACTTATTATAATTCCAACAAATGGATCAGGCAAAATATCAGGTAAAAAAGCCAAACCTATCAAGCCAACTGCGGAGCAAATCTCTGAGGCAACAATACTTACTCTGTATCCAATTTTATCTACATATTTAGCACATAATAAATCTACTATTAATTGTGTAAAGAAAAAGAATGTAGAAATCAATGCAATATTTCCCAGTGAAATATCATATTGATTATGAAATTTTAAAAATAAAAGTGGCGCAAAATTTGCTGCTATTGCCTGCGTCACAAATCCCAAGTAACAAGCAATTTTTGTACGTTGATAATTTTTAGTTTTCTGCACTATTAAATATTATTCCCTTCTAAAGCAATTATCCTCTAAATGGACATCTTGTTCCTATACACTGATTATTCTTTTCATAGTGAATACACTCAAAATCAGTTTTTTCCATTTCTATACCAAAATATTCTTTAACAAAATCTATAGCCGCAATAATGGCTAAATATGAATCTTCTTTCAGTATCAATGATTCACCTGTAAAAACTGAACAAATGCTTTTTTATCAACCAATTATTAATTCGAAACATCTATATCCGGAGAAATACGAATATCATAGCCAGGATAAGCTTCCATGAGTTCCTCATGAATGATCTGAAGTTTGTCTTTTACATTTATTTTAAAGCTCATTACAACGTCAAAAGACATTTCCTTAGTTTCCATATCTATATAAAAACCGTGAAATGAAATAACACCTTCATGCGCAGTAAGTCGCTTTCTAATATCATTCTGGATTTTTAGAGCCTCATCATTATTTGTGTTATATGCGTACAAGCCCACTCCTGCAAGCACAACACCTGTTTCATTGTATATCTTTTTTTCAAGCTTTCTTGTAAGCTTATCGATTTCCCTTGCTGTCATTATATCCGGCAGTTCAAGATGAACAGACGCCAAATCCTTATCAGGTCCGTAATTATACATAATCAAATCATACGCACCCCTGACCTCTTCTTCTTCGGTAAGCAATCTTTTAATCCAGTCAGTTTTTTCCTTATCAGGTCTAGCCCCTAGTATTGCATCTAAGGTTTCAATCATCAGCTCTATTCCTGCCTTGATTATTAAAACAGCAATTAAAACGCCTACATAAGCTTCAAGAGAAAAATTGCTCAGCTTATAAATAACAGCAGAAGCAAGTACTGATATAGAAATAATTGCATCAAACATAGCTTCTGAACCAGAGGCTA
Source organism: Lachnospiraceae bacterium (assembly GCA_045628025.1). Classification (GTDB taxonomy): domain Bacteria; phylum Bacillota; class Clostridia; order Lachnospirales; family Lachnospiraceae; genus Pseudobutyrivibrio. Next base: position 57,229 of record JAZQOU010000017.1, read on the forward strand.
TCAAAGAACCTGACGCCACCTGCTGTCCCTTAGTCTTTACATATCTGCCAAGAATAATTTTAACAATTACAGCAGCTGCTATAATAATTAATGAAATAGTGCTATAATCCGGTTTTTCTGGATGAATAATCTTTTTTATGGATTCAACGGCCGCTGTTATTCCTGCATAAAGAACAATTCCAGAAACAATCATAGCGCTAAGATATTCAATTCTGCCATATCCGAGTGGATGCTTTTTATCCGGAAGCTTTCCTGCAAGCTTGGTTCCAATTATTGTAATAATAGACGATAAAGCATCAGACAAATTATTTACAGCATCCAAAGTAACCGCAATTGAATTAGATACAATGCCTATCACTGCCTTAAAAGCTGCCAGGAAAACATTTGTAATTATTCCTATAACGCTAGTACGAATTATTACTTTATCACGATTTACTTCTGGAGTTTTAGTTACTGTCTTATTTCCCATTTTTGCCTCTCCTTTTTTCTATTTGTTCCATTTTTGACAAAATCTTTTCTGCCCAATCATCGTCCTGTGCATCTAGTTGAAACACTTCAAAACCATATTGCTTTCCATAGGATGCAACAACAGCTTCATCATCTATATGAAGCGATATTCGATAATTATTGGGAAGTTTTTGTGGAAGAATCTCGTGTTTATCTTTCTGAACTTCATTTAAATGTCTTTGAGCATTTACTATCTCTTTAAATCTAATACCATACAGTCCAAACAGGCACTTTATGTAACGCTGACTTCTTGATGACGATGTGTATACCCACACTTCATAGCCTCTATTTTGAAGAGCTTTTATCAGCGACGGTGTTCCCAATCTAAGACGTTCTTTAAATATTTTGTTTAAGGGAAATGGTAAAGCAGGCTCAGTTTTGTGAGTTAATGGAGATACAAATAAAACCTCATCAAGATCAAATGACACCCTTAGTCTGCTATTATTCTGTGTGCTTTCTAATCCTGTTGCCATATTTTATACCATTAGTTTTCCATGACATCATTTCCAAAACAACTCATTTTATCCCAGCTTTGATACATCAAATTTTCTAACCAAATCAACGACAGCAGCCGCCCATTCGTCACTCGAGGCATTTATATCTTCAATCTCATATTTTTTAGTTTTAGTATTTACATATGTAACAGCTTCGTTATCTACATGTAAAATGGCATCATATTTCTCACGAAATACATCTCTTAAGCCATTTGAATTTTTCTTTCCATTAATACCATTTACCACACCATCAACATGACAATGATTCATAAAAAACAAGCCTTTAATGTACTGTTCAGACAAATAGCTTCCTGTGTAAACCCACACATCATATCCCATATTTTGAAATTCTCTAATGAGCAGTGATGCATTATTTCGTATGTTTTCCTTGTAAACCAGACTAAATGGAAAAGTAGCCTTGCCACTTTCAATACTTGTACCAGCTTTATTCAATTCTCCTAAAAGGAGAACCTCATCAAAATCCATAGTAATGCATTTATGACGCTTCGACTTACTTATCGTTTTACAAACATCCTCATCCTGAATGACATTTACAACTTTAACAAGCACCTTAGGAATGTTCTGATTAATACATGCCATCCACCTATGATGACCATTAAGAAGCATGTACCCTCCCTTATCTAATCTGGTCACAATAAGAGGGCTGTCAAAAAGCTCCTTTGCCTTCCTTGGAGGAAATATCACAGACTGTTCGTAGCCACTAACAATCTCCCAGTTTGGCCCAATGGATTCCATCGAAAACTCATCCTCTGGGTTAGGATGGAGTTCACCAGTTCTCACTACTTTTGGCTTTATTCTAGAGATAAGCGGTGACTTTACAGGATGAGCAAGCCCTTTTCGAGACTTGAGATCATCAATAACGTATTTTTTATAAGATTCATTCGTTGAAATACTCATTCAGCACTTCTTTCTTATTGTGTTATGCATATATTAACAGACTCAAGTACACTCTCATTATGGTCTATACATTCTATTTATTTCTACAATTTCACCATTTTCTACGGTAATTTTGCACTCATAGCAGGTCATTGGATAATCCTTTAGTTTTTCCTGTAATGCTGCTACAGCATCTGCTCCTGTAGAGACTTTTTCTTCTGCCGGATCACTGTTATCAATAAACTTGACACTATCACTAAGCGTAAACTCAGCTATGCCCTGACGGCAATAGCTCATTTCCATATCCATGCCTGTATATACGAAGCAATTTGATTCATCAATGGCTCTTAAAGCACTTCCGTCTTCTTCGATTCCTCCATTAATGTTTATGAGCCCATTATCATTCTTTTCAATAGAATTTACAGGCAACAGTCTTCCATTAATATAAATAACATCGCCCTCCGCCATGCTATTAATGTCAACTATATCGTATGTTTCCACTGTAAATATTTCTGCTGTGAGCATCATCTTTCCAGTAGCTTCACTAATTGCGCCCTGATCTATATAAGCATTAAAGCTGCCATCTTCAATATTTTCAACATCTATTGAACAAGGATCAGGCGTAATAAAATTACCTTCTATTTTGTCATAGGTAATATTATCAAGTGTAAGCTTACCAGGCTCCATTGTAAAAGGCATTGTGCTGTCCGCAAAATGTATTTCTGTTTCATTCCATGTGAAATCAACCACATCCTGACCATAGCTTACGCCAGTTCCATCACCGTTTAACTGATAACCATATGTGTTTGTTATTTCAAACCCTTCCATCTCTTCGGTTTCAGTCCTGCAATAAAAGCCCTCATAATCTGCAAGACCAAATGCAGGTCCTTCGGCTGCGTCTGCTGAATCGTTACCTGCAGTAGCGTTCTCACCTGTTGTTTTTCCACATGCTGACAACATACCAAGTGAAAAAACAAGCGTTACAACAGAATATAAAACACGCTTCTTATTAATCATAATTCTATTCCTTTCCCATTTCTCAAATATCATTAAAGTAACAATATTGATCAATAACGTTCAAAATAATCTATCTGTCATGAATCTTTTGATATAAATACGATACAGCACATGTGATTGCCATAGATATTATAAATATAATATATTTTAAAGCTTCATCCGGTGCTGTTATCGGAATCATTTTTACAAACTCAACCACTGGCTGATGAATCAAAAATGCGTACGCACTAATATTTCCTAAAAACAGCACTACAGGATTTTTCAAAAATTTAACTATATAGCCTCTATCAATTCCAAACATTACAACAATAAATGATGCACAAATTGTAAAAACAAATGGCATCACAATCCACCAGCCATTATCTCCCTGCATCTGAAATTTAGGCTTCATAATAGTTTCATGACACAAAACCAAAACTGCTACAAGAAGTATTTCAAGCACTGTAGCATTTTTTACAGATAATTTCTTTTCAGAATCTGCTTTTAAAAACAACCAGCCTATATTACAGCCTATAAAGAATTCAACGCAACGGATAACCGGATTAATGTATACTGCCCAGTACCATATCTCATTACCTTCGTCTCGACTTAGTCCTATATTATGCATAAACAGACTAAATAACAGTTCAACAATCAAAAGCACAGCAGTAACAATATAAACCTGAGACTTTTTTGTATACTTTTTTAAAATTCTTAGCAGGAAAGGAAATGCAAAATACAAAAACAGGCAATCAGATAAAAACCATGCCACACCATTAAATGCCAAGAAAATATCCTTAGTTGGAAACCAGGACTGAATCAAAAGGAAATTCGGAATAAGTGGCTTTATATACAATTTCAAAAATACCAGTGGCAGCAATGCTGGCTTCATCTTATCTCCATAGCTAATGCTTATCATCAAAAGTACCTGTGCAACTGCCACGAAACTCATAATAACATGCAATGAATAAAGTCTTTTGATTTTACCAACCGAATACTTCAGGCAGCTTTTAGGTGATAAACTAAGTTCTTTTGAATAGTTTGATTTTGCAAGTAACATTCCTGACAAAATAAAGAAAGTAGTAACGCCAAAAAAGCCGTATTTTGTGATCCCACAATGAGATAAAAATACAGATAAAAAGGCTATACCTCTTAGTGCCTGAAAAGAATTATTCTTATTAGTTGTCTGACTCATATTATTTCTCCAAGTCTATAGTTTATTTTTATTTCAACACTTTATTATTACAACACTTTGTTTTATTACAACACTTTATTATTACAACACTTTGTTTTATTACAACATTTTGTTTTATTACAACATTTTGTTTTATTACATCATTTTGTTTTATTACAACACTTTGTTTTCCATATCCTTTTTCAAAGAAATAACATCTATTTTGCCACTTCCAAGAACTGGGAAATGATCATATATCACATAATACTGAGGTATTTTATATTTTGACAGGCAATTTTCCAAAAAGGTCTTTGTCTTTTCTTCATCAAAAGCCTGACCTTCTTTTAGTACGATTGCAGCAGCAACCACCTCTCCAAAAAACTCGTCTGGCACTCCAACAACCTTGACATCCGCGATTTCATCAAGCTGTGCTATTACACGCTCTACCTCACTAGGAGCAATATTTTCACCACCACGAATAATCAGATCTTTAGATCGTCCAACCAGATACAAGTATCCATCCTCGTCCAGTATTCCCAAATCGCCAGTTCCCATCCAGCCATCAGCACTTACAGCCTGTTTATCAATATCTACCTTATAGTAGCAGGTCAAAAGAGTTTTGGCATGTACAAAGATTTCTCCTCGCTCACCTATTTCACATTTTTCCATAGTTTCAGGATTACGAATTTCCATATCAAGAACACTTAATGGTCTTCCCACTGATTTAACAATATGTTCTTTGGTATCATCATAGGCTGTCAGTGTAATTGGAGCAACCTCAGACATTCCGTATAACACGCCAAGATGTGCATTACAAAAAAGCTTCTGTAACTGTAGAAGCTGTGCCTCCGTAACTGGTGCTCCTCCCAAATAACTGCATCTGATGCTTTCAACTCTTTTAGGAGTAAAGCTTGGATTGTTAGTAATCGCAAACATCATTGTTGGAACAGAATGGAATATCGTACACTTATTATTCTCAATAGTATCCAAAATAGCATTTGTTGATGTGTTATCAGGTATGTATATTTTAGCACCTGTAAGAAGTGAAGGAACTATGCCACATCCAAATCCAAAAATATGAAAGAATGGAAGAAAAGCACATATCCTGTCATCTGCAGTTACTCGCATTTCATCTTTTACCAGAGTTCCCTGGAAGATGTGATTATATGATGACGATAATACACCCTTTGGCTTTGATGTTGTTCCAGAAGTAAATATCATAATTGCAGAATCATCAGGCTCAAAGGTATCTGTAAACATTCCTGACAAATTATCATACTCCTGTTTTCTTGCCGATATAGCCGCCTTGTCTGACATATCATATACAAAGTTTATCAGGCTATCATTGCCTGTAACCGAATTCATAAACCCTGTTCTATTTTCCTCATTAGGCAGCTTGCCACAGCATAAATGCGTAATATCTCCAATATGAGATAGCGAAATAATCTCATCCGGCTTCATGTTATAGTTTACAAAAACAGCTATAGCTCCAAGCTTTTGAATAGCAAAAAAAGTATAAATCCATTCAACAGTATTCATACCGCATATTCCAACATGAAAGCCCTTTCTAACACCCATTTTGTGCAGATCATAGGCAATGATTTGCGAATAAATATCAACATCTATCCATGAAAATGAATTGTTACCTGCAAATATAACAGGCTTATCAGAATCAGTCTCAACACGATATTTTAACATCTGCTTGAATGAATACTGAAGCAAATCCTGTGATGGTCCAGCCTTTTCAACCTTTATAAAATTTAAAAAGCCAGTTGTATCGAATACATCATAAACCGTTTCTGATGCATTAATGATTACCATATTTTCATTTTGGACTTTTCTTCGACATACCAGCAATACCCTTAGTCCTGCAGATGTGATATATTGCACATCTGAAAAATCAAAGGTTAAATTGATATCTTCATAATCCAGTTTTTCAAGCTCTGCCTCTAACTGAGTATAGTTGCTTGTATCAATTCTTCCCTGAATTGCTATATTATAATTATTTCCTTCTTTTTGAATATTAATTTGCATTATAACCTCCCATACAGATCATCAACTACACTCTTTATTGCTTCTATATAATTCTTCGACTCAAAACTTGAAATTATACTAAATCCAATTTTATCGCCAAACTTATACATATATAACATTAATGGATATGATGCCGCCATATTTAGCTTAATATCACATATATTTTTTGCCAAAGCAGATGGTACTAATTCTCCCAGGTAATTTGCGAATATTTGTGAATGACCCTTGTATGCTTCGAGTGCCTTGGTCTTTATATCTAAGTCATCTGATTTAACAAACACAGAAACTCTGTTTGTAAAATCTGCCAAATGTTCATAAGTCAGCTGCCTTTCAAAATTCTCTTTTATTTCATCAAGTGCTGTGTCTGATATTTTATTTGATAGTATATCAGGTTCAACATTGCAAAATATATGAGGAATACTAGCATTCTGAAAGGTGCTTGGAACTCTTAAAAATGCTCTTGTGTTCACAGGTCCTCTAACGCTTATTATCCTGTCATTATCATTATGGACCATTTGCACTGCTCTTGCCATAATTAGAGATACAGCAAGCTGCATAGATAACTGTCTGTTTTTGCAATACTTTTCAATATCTGATGCTTCTACCCAGAATGTTTCTTCGTATTTGATACCACCTGTTATTACATCTTTTGGCAGCTTAAAGCAGTCCTCAACAGAATAATCCATTCCTATATAGTCATTTGGCAATGGAAGTTCATTTGCCATCAAATCTGCCACAAAACATTTGTCAGAATCTGATGTCTCATTTTTACTGCTTTCGACTAAACACTTAATATCGTTATCACATGCATTGCTATCATAATAGTGTATCAGCACCTCCTGAATAAATGCATTTATTCCACTGCCATCTGTTAAAATGTGGCTCGCTTCAATTTTAATGCTTGCATTTTCGTATGATACTATTACAAAATGTCCATTATTATCAGCCTGTCCAAAACGATTAACTTCCCCAGCCTTATGAATACAAAGCGGCTTGTCTGTTCTTTCATATGAAATAGCAGGCTTCTTATCATTCCTTATAATTCTAAATGTCACATATGGATACCTTCTTACTGCACAATCAACTGCTGCCTGAAGCCTTACAGGATCAACTGTTTCATTTAATATGTATTCTGTCGAAGGATTAAATGCCGGATTATATAAGCCATCATCACTCTGAGCAAAGTTGCTCGAATAATACGAATCAATAATGCCAGTTTTTTTGTACTTATCGTATGCAGGTGCAACATTTTCGCTTATCCATTCTTCCATAAGCTTCTTTGATGCATGCGAATTTATACCTGCATTTTCTTTTTTATCTTCACATAGCTTTGCTATCAGCTCAGGAGTACGACAGGTATAGACGTCCTTTGCCAAAAGCTCATAATCATCCAGCTGTGAAATGAAAGTAATTGTTTTTAATGAATCTCCACCTATCAGATAAAAATCGTCCGTAATGCCTACCTTTTCCACATTTAGCAGCTTTTCGAACAAGTGACATATCTGCTTCTGAAGTGGAGTTTTCGGTGCAACATATTCACCACTTTCTAATTCAGGGTATGGCAGAGCCTTTTTATAAATTTTTCCATTTGCATTAAGTGGTATACTGTCAATCGCCATATAATATGTTGGAATCATATAGCTGGGCAGTCTTTTTTCAAGGAGTTCTCTTATCTTGCTTATATTATCAAGTTTAAAGCGATCACCAATTTCTTCCTTCACACAGTACAGTGCCACAAAGGACCTGTCTTCTGTGACAAACCCCTTTGCTACTGCCATTTTTACGCCAAGCAGTTCCTTTGCTGCTGCCTCTATCTCTGCAGGTTCAATACGATTACCATTAATTTTAATCATATCATCCTTACGGCCGCTTATAATCAAATTACCATTTTCGTCCTTATAGCCCAGGTCACCTGTATGAAAAATGCCATCAACAAAAGCTCTTTTCGTCTGCTCAGGCAGATTGATATAGCCCCTGGTATAATCATCCCTAAAGCAAATCTCACCTTGAACCAGATTATCCACCTGATTGCCAGCCTCATCAATTATCATAATGTCAAGGCCACACAGATTTTTTCCTACTGGAGCCTTTTCGTATGGCTTGTCCAAATTAAAGGTCGTCAAAATGCAGGCTGCTTCACTAGTACTATACTTGTTAACCAACTGCGGCTTATCAAAATAAAGACCATTTGCAGGTTCGCCACCTACGATTACAGACTTTAGATATGAAGGCATTTTATCTACAATTCTAATCATTGAAGGTGGCATAAATGCCTCTGTAATCTGCTCAGCTTCCATCAGTTTACAAAAGGCCGGTACGTTTTTTACAATATCGTAAGAAATAATATAAAGCGTACTTCTTTTACAAAACTGAGAAACAAAATTGTTAACGAATGCAACAAAATTAAGTGGTATTATAAGTGCAAATTTTTCGTGTCCGGCATTCTTCATTTCTTCTTCAGTAAAATGCGTTAAAGCAGAAAATGTAAGCTTACCATATTCGTGCAGGACGCCCTTTGGATTTCCTGTTGTTCCAGATGTATAAATAGCAAAGCATGCATCATGTGGATCAGTTTTTTCATATCCATCAAGAGAGTCACACTCTTCCATTATGTTAAAAAACAGCTCCTGATCAATTGTAATCTGACAGTTACAGTCATTTTTTATATAATCAATTCTCTCTTTAGGATATGTATCCTCAACAACAGTAAATGCTGCTCCGGCTCTCCACACTCCTATTGCTGCAACAAGAACAATTGGATTTCTAGGAAGACATATTAATACAAACTGCTCCCTTCCAATCCCCTTGCTTTTTAAGAAAGAATATACTCGTCCAGAATCCTCCCATAGCTTTGAGTATGTAATCGAGGACTCATGATAATCAAGTGTTGCAGCAACACGATCTGGAACTAATTTTACATTTTTTTCTAATTCTTCAATAAATGGACCCAACTATCGTTCTCCCTACTAAAAATCCTTAATCTTTTACAATCCAACCTGGAAAATCATTGACCTTATAAAGTCACCCTCATGGAATGAATTTACAACATCCCAGCCATGACATAGGCCTGATGCCATAAAGCTGTCACACCTTGATAAAATATATAATGCATAAAAATAATTAACAGTATTATCTTCAACAGCCGCAGGATCATCTTCCTTTTTTTCAAGATCACTGATTAGACTTACTCCAACAAAATCTGACACTCTTCGCCTAACCTGTGAAACTGCAATCACAGTATTACCAAACTCGGCTCTCATCTTTTCCAGAACATCCTGATCCTCAGTTGCTAAGAAAATCTTTTCGTACCCGTCCTCAGCAATCCACTGTCTTATGGTAGGAACCATATCATCAACAGTTGCCATTTTTCGACTGCCACCCATTCCTGATACAATATAATCTGTTCCTCGAATCAAAACGCCAAGTACTTTTTTCCCATTCAGCAGTTCGCTAGCATACTCATCTATCTCATTCAAGAATTGCTTATTGAAAATAGTCAAATCAATTTCTGATGTATTCTTGTAATAGTAATATGTCATTGAAAGTGTTGTTATATCTTCAAGATAAATTGTATTGCTTTCATCTGAATCATTAGGAATCTTCTCAAAACAGAAATACTTTGAAAGCATTGAATCATCATATCTTGATGCACCTTCTCTTAGATAGGTTTTAATATTCCTTTTTGCAAAGATTTTTTTTGCATTTGCAAAGTATGATAAAACTCCACCAATTCCAACACTTTTTGTAACACCAACCTCAGCATATTTGATTTCTGCTAAAGAAGCCTCACCAAATTCCTGCCAAAAGAAAACCGAATGAAACAAAGGAGCTGAGCTCATAGTGTGAAAGTTTTTTTCAAGTGTTCCACTTACAAAACCATCGACTACATGCAGTAGCTTATCTTCGGCAATTTGTGGCATCACCTCTGATACAAACAGCTTTGAATTCTTATCCAGAAATTCATATATTAGTTCTGATTTAAAATAAACATCCGCCTTTGTATATTGCAAAGCCAGCTTTGATAAAACAATAGTATATTCATTGATAACGTCAAAAAATATAGTATCATGCTCTTGCAAAAGACTTAGGTCAAGCTCTTCAACCAGTTCTTCGTCATATGACAAATATGAAGGATAAATGTCTATTCCCTTCTTGTTGTTTTTGTATTTTTCTGGCACATAATCATTATTTTTTACATAATGAATATCAAACTCCAGACCATTTTGGCCCTTTACATGATAATGCTCCTTGCCTTGAATTAAAGCATCATGAAATAAAGACTTGGTTAGTTTTAATTCTGGAGCAGCTATATCTTTTTTTTCTTCAATCTCAAACATTTGATCACCTATAATTTCAAGAACCTCTCCTCAGTTATAAAAGAAAAGGCTTTAATCCACCCTCATAGTAATCTTCAATCTCTTTTTTTATTATTTCATAAAGACCAGCCGGCAACGACATTTCAATATTTTTTGCCTTTATGCGGAAAATGATGTGCATCATATTAATAGCAGCTATTACGCTGATTTGCTTCTCTAGAAGTTCTAATTGTGTCGGATTATCTATTCCGGAAGCAGCCCTAATATATGCGTTCCAAATAATCTCTCTTTCCTCTTTTGAAAAAATTTTCGCATAGGGGCTTGTCATATTACTATCACTAATACCATGGTAATCTGCCAGCCTAAATTGGTTAAACATACTCACAAAGTCAAGAATAGGATGACATCTCGATGCTCCTCCAACATCAATAAAAACATACTCTTTATTAATCATCATAACATTTGCAGCATGACAGTCACCATGTGAGAAATTATTTCTTTCACCTAATAAATCCAGTATTTCTTTTATTCTGTTGTACTCTGTTTGTGTCAAATCATTTTGACCTGGAACTAAATCACTTAGAATAATATCTCTTCCGTCTTCAAAGTCTTTGGGGTCAAGCAAAATCTCATGCGATTCCCTTACAAATGTTCCAAAATCGCTTACATATTTTTCAAGATTTTCTCTGTCTTCTCTCATCATTCCCAAAAGGTCTTTTGAATTTAGCCTTTCAAAAATTGCACCATAACAGTTTCCTACCTTTACGATTTCAAATGCTATCATCGTATTTACGCCCGCTTTAAGAACCTTTTGAGTTGTATTAAACTCTGCTTCTACAAAGGACAAATCAAAGCCGGGGAAATACACCTTCAAAATACGCTCATCATCCAGGCTATAGATATCTGCAGATGCACCTCTTGCAATATGAGTGAGTTCCTTTACATTTATTGATAATTCCTTCATTTAGTCAAATCCTCGCTCTAATCCAGCGTAAAAACAAATGAATTCTTACTAACGCTCTTTACATTTATTGCTATGTCAGTAATAAAGCGATAAAGGCCCGCCTTGTTTGTTACTACTAGCAAATATCTGGTATTTTCTATTGCCTGATGCAGCATCACTGTTTTATCGCTTCTTGTATCTTTAAGCTCAAAATAGGCATTAGATGGAATCAGCTCATAAGCATCATCCTTTGCACGTCCCAATACAGCATATGGACTAACAAGATATTTGCCTTCAGCATTTATTCTTTCTACACAGGACTCAAAACTATCTGATGTAGAATCCGCATCAAAATCCTTTGTTTCAATTAAAGTCCTGTAATCATTTATGAACTCATTTGTTAAAGGAATTCTTGTCAGGTCTTTATTCTTTATATATCCACAATAAGAATATGGTTCAAAAATACCATATTCACCATTTAGCTCATAAAGATTAATGTATGACTCGTACCTGTTTTTGGTGCTTAATGGTAGGATTTTTGAATAGGCCTCTCCTGATCTTATAGCTAAAAAATTATATTTCTTGCCATATTCTGTATCCTTTGCAGCTTTTAGTATCTTTATTAGAATATCCTTTTGCTTTTCTTCTATTGAATCCTCTGCACCAGTCCATTCTTCAATGCTTGCATGCTCTAAACTTACTTTATCCAAAAGAAGCCTTCTTGAACGCTGGTACTTTTCCGTTTCCTTTTGACTTGTTCCAGTTTTTGATTCTGCCGGTATTTCCATATATTTGAAATATGGTGAGATATAATCTCGAATTAATGCAATGTCCTCTGCACCCAGCTTTTTATATAATGCCAATGTAACAATAATTCCAGCAAATGAATTAAGTACACGATCGATATAAAAGCCATGAGTATATCCATATTCAAAAACCTTTGAAAAGCCTTTAGCTATTTTTATTATCTCCTCTCTTGATTTATCCATATCAGAGGAAAGAGATCCTGTATTTCTATAATAATGATAGCCAATAAGCCACGGCATAACTACGATCTCGTCAAGATGAGAATAGCAATTAAGATTAAACAAAAAGTCTTCTCCAATCGGAACCTGTTCGTCAAAGAAAATATTATTATTTACTAAAAATTCTCTATCATAGCATTTTGTCCAGATTCCAATATCAGCAGTTCCTGTATAATCATCAAACTCTCTACCACGTGTCCTCACAATCATTCTTTCTTCTAAAAGCGAATGATTACGTAAAAATCTCATGTTTGAATTAACAAGACCATCGGTCGTAGTATCTGCATTATAATAAGCCAGCTTTAGTCCAGTTTCTTCCAGCGTCTGATATACCTTTAATAGACACTCTTCATCAAGACTATCGTCAGCATCCATAAAAACTATGTATTTTCCATCAGCATTTTTCAGACAGTTATTTCTTGGGGATGAAGGTGAATAAATATCATTATTAAGTTCAAACAGCTTTACATTGTCATAGCCATTAAGCAGCTGATTTGCAAACTCTATGTATTCCTCGCCACAATTATGCAGAGTTACAACCCACTGTACATTTTCAAAGCCTATTGTTTGACGTTTCAATGACTCAAACCCCTTTTCAAAAAGCTCAGGCTTTGTATTATGTGATGGCGTAATAACAGATATTTTGTAGTTGTTTATCATACCCTCTCAATTGCTCCTAAATCCAATATATTTTTTGAGACAAGTCTCTCATCTGTCAATTTAACTGCAATTCCAATTTCTTCGATTGCTTCTTTCATAGCCTTTGCAACTTTATCAGTCGAATATGGCTGAAGCATCTGAATGCAAAGCTTATTCTTGTATGAATAAACAGATACCGCAACATTTCCCATTATTGGATACATATCAATGCTCTCTACAAACTCATCAAAAGCTTCAGGTAAATCAAGTCTGCCCGGATAAGTCATAGTACCTGATAAGAATTTGGGTTTATTAGGATCTTCTTGAACCTGAATATTGGCCTCTTTTACCTTTATAAGGGCTTCAATTCCCCCTTCAGCCAGTTCATTTTTCTTAACACTATCAATTTTATCTAAAAGCTTGTTTTCAAAATTTGATTTATTTAGCTGCTCCTGCATCTGTTGCTTAATTTTTATGCATCTGTCTGTGATGGATAACTGCTCATATTCCTCCAAATAATTAATAACTATACCATCAGAGAAATTAACTCGTGTATCTGTATCAAAAAATCTACGCATATCAACTGGGAACATAATAGTAACAGGCTCACCATCTTTTCCATATGCCGATTTAATTGCTTTTGCGTATATTAATGTAAGCAAATGTGCATATGAAACTCCCAATTCCTTAGTTTTTTTGTAAAAGCTGTCATTGTCGACTTCAAACAGGTAAACCATATTTTCAGCCTTAGCTTTTGAAAATCTTTGTTCTCGTATAGCTGCAGACTGCATTAATGTAATCTTATAAGCATCCTCATTTCGACTCTTTGGCACATAATAAAGATATGGGTCAAGATACTTGAGTGCTTCACTGTCTGTGTTGTTTTCAAAAGGAGCAGATTTTCTAACCATCATAGCTTCTAAGGTTGTCTCATCTACTACAAATCCATTTTTCTGCGCCAGGTATTCAACTATTGCCGTTTTAAAAAAAGTAAAAAGACCATTATGATCTGCCATAGCATGATTTGCAAAAAACAGGAATTTGTTTTCTGATATTCCGAAGAAAAACATATATCCATTAGTATCTTCACTACCAAAGCGCCTTGTACCATCACCACGCAAGTCAAGACCATCTACTATTACAAAAGAAAATGAATTCTCCTTGGCGCAAATATCACCCTGATTAATAACTGGCTTAAACTGATATTCTGGATAAAGAGACAATGTCTTTATTAAAGCTTTTTTTAGAATATCTTCATCTACCTTTTCATTGAAGGTACACTGATATCTGATTTCAAAAGTAAGGTCTTGTCCGTTATATTGATAATAAAATGATTTATTTGAGTATCCTAATGAACGCATATATCCATCTCCCTTTATTTTCTTTCGATTTGTGAAAAATCAATAGTATCCAAGCTGGCAATGCTTGTTTCCTTTAGCTCACAGCTTATATTGTAGGATTCAAATAATTTCAAGAGAGTTTCTGCTAATCTGTCATTATTTTTGCTTGAAGCCATCATAAAGCTTCCCCTTTTTTCAAAGCTCATAACATGAAAATTTGTGTCTCTCTTCATAGGATTAACATACATTCTTCCACCTACAATATGACTCTTGACATGCTCCGGGAAAGAAACCCTTCCCATGCTGGATAAAAAGGCACTTTTGTGAATTGTCTGTTCCTCAAGCTTGTTATTTGCAAGCTCCATAACCTTTAAATTGTTGTAACAGACGAAAAGCTCAACATCATTCATAGCCTGTCTTGCATGATAAAGCATATTATTCATTTGTCCATTTATAGTCATTATATTGCGAATATTTGCGATTCTGTCATCGAATGGGAGCTCATTCCATTCTGGTAAATATGAAACATTCTCATCAATAGCAAAATTGCACTGGGAATTACAGTCAAAGGCTTTTCTGCAATCCATTGCATAGCAAACCTCAACTGCCCTATCACCCACCTCATAGCATTCATGCATTGCCTGAGCAATAAGCATTATCAAAAACACAGCAGGTGTTGTATTTTTAGATTTTATTTCTTTAACAAACTCCTCCTGGTCAAATACTATTTCCCTATAACAGGTCTTGTCCGTTCCATAGTATTCGTATGGCTCTGGTTCAATAAAGGTTTCTTTTTCAGGTGTTTTGGCTTCCTTTGGCTCCTCTATTGGTATATCAGCCTCAAGCTTTTTTAGTATATCTGCTAAAGGCTCTGTTCTATCCAAATATTCAAAATTAGAATCAGCACCTTCTATTTTTTCATTTTCATAATAACAATCAACGATTCTGCTCACAAAGGACTTAAGAGTATTTCCATCTCCCAACACATGTGACATTGATACTCTTATAGTATTACCATAATAAGATGCTTTAAACAGATAATAATTAGTTTCAGCAGTTCCAAGCAAAGCGCTTTTTCCATCATACTCTGAAACAAAAACCTCACCATCCCATTTTTCAAATGCGACCTGTAATTTATCATTAAAATAAGGTTTTATCTTTAAATTAGGGTAGTAATCCATTGCCTTACTAACAGCAAGCTTTAGCCTCTGTTCTTCGACAATCTCATCCAGGTCAAATTCAATTACGGTAACTAATACCTTTCCTTTTATTTTCTGATAAAAGTATGAAACATCATAATTACTAATATCCATGTGTCTCTCCTATGCATATTGAGCCATATACAAACTATAATAAAATCCCTGCTTTTGCATCAATTCTTCATGATTTCCCTGTTCAATAATGTCACCATCTTTTAAAACAAGTATCTTATCTGCATTAATAATTGTGCTAAGTCTATGTGCTATAACAAAGCTTGTTCTGCCTGCCATAAGTTTATCCATTGCTGTTTGAATACTCTTTTCAGTTCTTGTATCAACAGATGAGGTAGCTTCATCCAAAATAAGGAGTGGTCTGTCAGCAAGAATAGCTCTTGCAAGAGTCAAAAGCTGTCTTTGTCCTGCAGATAAATTAAGTCCATTATCCGATAAAACAAAATCATAGCCGCCTGGTAAATTTGAAATAAAAAAGTCAGCATCAGCCATCTTTGCTGCCATGATAACTTCCTCGTCTGTAGCATTCAAATTGCCAAGTCTAATGTTGTCCATAATAGAACCCTTAAACAGCCAGCTTTCCTGCAGAACCATTCCAACAGATGAGCGAACGCTGCTTCTATTTAGCTTTGATATCTTATGTCCATCTAAAGTAATATCGCCTGAATTAGTATCATAAAATCGCATTAATAATTTTATTAATGTACTCTTTCCCGCTCCAGTTGGTCCAACTATAGCTATCTTTTGTCCCTTTCTAACATCAAGACTAAAATCATTTATAATAATCTGATCTTTATTGTAGCCAAATGACACATTATTAAAGCTTACTTCTCCGCTTACTGCTTCTATGCTGTCATCTTCAGATAATACATCCTCTTCCTCTAGCTCAAGAAAATCAAAAATACGATCAGCTGCTGCAACCATAGACTGATAAGTTACAGCTGTTTGACCAAGCTCTTTTATCGGCTGATAAAAATTGTTTGCATATGTAACAAAAGCCTGTATATCGCCAATTGCTATTTTGCCTGTCATTGCCATATATCCGCCTAAAATAAGTACACCTACTGTACCTAGCTTGCTAAAGGAATTAACAATTGGTCCCATAATTGAAGACATAAATTGTGCCTTCATTGAAGCATCGCTAAGCTTTTCATTCAGTTCATTATACTTCTCTATGCATTCCTGCTCTTTTCCATAGGACTTTATTACTTCAAATGCTGAAAATTCTTCCTCAACCTGACCATTAATTGCCCCCAAAAGCATCTGCTGCTTTACAAAATGCTTTTTACATTTATTAAGAACAATCTTCGAAAAATAAAACTCAATAGGCACAGTAATAATAACAACCAATGCCATTAAAGGATTAATCCAAAGCATCATAGCTGTTATTCCCAATACAATGGTTACAGTTGATGCCATTTTTGAAAACAGGTTGCTTATTGAAGAGCCAATAATATCAATATCGTTAGTTATGACAGATAAAACATCTCCAATTGGTCTGCTTTCAAAATAATTCATAGGTATATGATTTATTTTTTCTGCCATTTTCTTACGAAGGTTCAATACAAGGCTTTGCGATACATTCAAAACAATAAGGCTTGATAGTTGTCCAAATACAAATGACCCTATATATATTATCGCAGCTGCCAAAAGAAGCGTATAAAACCGGTTCGTATCAATACTTATCGTGCCTGCACTTTTTAATACTCCATCGGCGAGTGTTGTTGTAACCATACCTAATACCTTAGGTCCAACTGCCGTACAAACAGCCATGATAACCGAGCAGAAAATAGCCAGTACAAGTTTTTTCTTGTCTTTGTCAAGCAAATTAAAAAGCTTTTTCATTACACCATTTTTCATAATTCTGCTGCCTCCTGACATTTTTTAAAATCATCAGGTGTCATCTGAGATTTGGCGATTTCAATATAAAATGGACAGTTCTTTATTAATTCCTTATGAGTCCCTCTTCCAACGATTTGACCATTATTCATAACAAGAATCTGATCTGCATCCATAATGCTTGATATTCGCTGTCCAACTATAATTATTGTTTTATCAGTTAGCTTCTCCTCAAGTTGTTTCCTAAGTGCAGCATCTGTTTTATAATCCAAAGCAGAAAATGAATCATCAAAAAGGTAAATTTTTGCATCTCTGGCAATAGCTCTTGCTATGGATAATCTCTGCTTTTGTCCGCCTGAGACATTACTACCGGCTCTTGCTATCTCTGATTCAAATCCATTTTCCTTATTCTCTATAAATTCCAGTGACTGAGAGATTTCTGCCGCTCTTTGCATATTCTCTTCAGATAGATTATTTGCTCCGAACAGAATATTGCTTTTAATATTTCCTGACATTAAAACAGCATTTTGAGGTACGTATCCAAACAGATTTCTCAAATCCGAAAGAGAAAGCTTTGTTATTTCTGTATTGCCAGTTTTTATGCTGCCTTCATAGCCTCCATACAAACGAAGCATCAGCTTAATGATTGTGGATTTACCACAGCCAGTCGGACCAATTATTGCAGTAGTCTTTCCCTTTTGTGCTTCAAAGCTTATATCCTTGATGGCATATCCACCATTATCATCATATTTAAATGATACATGATCAAAACATATATCATTCATATTTACATCAGCGTCGCTATCGCCATCAACAATAGCAGACTCCATATTTAAAACAGATTCAATTCTAGATGCAAAGACAAATACTCTAGGTGCCTGCATTACAATTGCAGCTAACATCATAACTCCTACTACAATCATTTGTACGAAAGCAATATAATTAGCTACAATACCTACATTAATAAGGCCAGCGCTTACTTTATTTAAAGATATTAAAACAATGATTACAGACGTCACATTCATAATTAAATTCATTGACGGCTGCAAAAACATCATAATTCGACCGGAAGAAACTGATATATCTTTTATATCTTCACTTGCTTTGTTTAATCTGTCTGTATTCCATTTTTCACGATTAAAGGCCCTTATGACCTGTACTCCTGTTAAACTTTCTCTGGAAATTTGATTAAGATTGTCCAGTTTAATCTGGGTTTGCCTAATAATTGGCATTGACTTAAGAAATATGAAAAGAAAAACTGTAACGGTTGCAAACGAAGCCAAAACAACCGTCCATTCCATGTGGGCATGATATGATGAAACACAAATAATACCACCAATGATTAGAAATGGTGTCTGAATAAAACTTATCATCAAAAGAAAAACAAACTGCTGCAAGCCTGTTATATCATTTGTGCAAATAGTAATTAATGAAGCAATAGAAAAGCTGTCGACCTCATCCATTGAGTACTTCATTACCTGTTCAAATACATTTTTCCTTAAATCACGTCCTACATTTGTAGCAATGCGTGAGGAAAAATAATTCATACCAAGACACATAGCAGCATATAAAACCGCAAGCAAAAGTAAAATGCTTCCGCTTCTAAACAAAAAGCTAAGCATAGCCTCTTCGTTGGGCTGTTCAATCAGATCCATCGTTTTATTTATAATCACAGAAATAAAACCGGTACTTACTAACTCAGCCAGCAAGCCTAATATAGTAAAGAATACCAATCCCAATAACTGCTTTTTATAATTTAATACAGCTCTAACAACCAGCTTCACTTGTACCTACTCTCTATTGTGTCTTGTGCTTCTCAAATGCCTTGGTCCAAAGCTTTATTTTTTTCTCTGGCATATTATGTAAAGCTTGCTCATTATCATCAATCAACAAATAACTGCTTCCATCAGACGGAATCCAATTTGAATCATCCATCTGTCCCGACTTAATAAATGTTGCCAACTGTTTATTCATATAAAGACCAAGTTTTTTATCTGTATCACTCCAGTATTCATCACGCTTTTTAGAAAAATAATTCATAAAATATGGTACCTCTGAAGAGTGAAATGCTCCAAACATAGGCGCATATGGTCCTGGCAAAACATGCTTAAAGAAATAAAGATATGTCTTGTTATTAATATCTGCTTTTATTCTTGCTCTCGCATATAAAAGCATAGTTGCAATAAGCATGTCGTTTTGTATTTCAGCTTTTTTTGCTTTTATGTCCTCTGCAAGATCAAGGCCATAAATACCATTAGCTTCTTCATAATATTCTTCAAAATACATTTGAAGCGATGTTAAAAAGCTTTCCTTATCTGTTATTTTTATTCCTTTAAACAGCCTTGCACACATCATGCTGTCGCCCGGAACTGCTCCCATAAGCGAAACAATATGATTAGAATTACCATTATTTATCGCAACATCAAACTGATTATCAAGGGCATTACCGCCTACTGTTATGCGATCAAAATCACGATATTCCGCTATCTTTTCTGCATCTAAATTACAGAATTCCTCAAAAGACATTTGGCACTCATTGAGTAAGCCCTCTGCCATCTTATAGGAATCCTTTATATCAAGCCATGGCTTAACAAACTCGTCTTTATAAAAGCTGTTATATCCCATAGAAACCATTTTTGTAAAAAGACCCTTTGCATCGTCTGATACTGTCAGAGCATTAACCTCGCCCGCACCTGAGCTCTGCCCCCATATTGTGACATTATCTGGATCTCCACCAAAGGCTTCAATATTTTCTTTTATCCATTTAAGAGCGGCTATTTCATCAAGAAGAATATAATTTCCAGACCTTCCATTTTCTGACTTGTCTGAAAGCTCCTCATGCGCCATAAGGCCAAGCGTTGCCTCTCTGTGATTGATGCTGACATAAATCACACCCTCTTTGGCAAACTGACTACCATCATAAATCTCGCAGGACGAACCACCTGAGGTATATCCTCCTCCGTGAAGGTACATAACAACAGGCTGCTTTTTTGCCCCTGTCTTTGTCCAAATATTTAGCGTAAGGCTATCCTCGCTCATTTCGCGTTCTGAAATAACAAATTCCTCAGTCCATAAATTTGCGAAAAGATCATCTAGTGGCTTTTGGATTGTGCTTTTACCAAATTCAGTACAGTCCTTAACATCTTCCCAGGAATCTGTCTCCTGATTGTTTTTGAAGCGCAACTGACCTATAGGAGCCTTAGAATAAGGAATTCCTTTAAAAACCTGAATTTGCTTGTCCAGGCAGTACTCTCCACGAATCAGACCTGATTTAATTTTTACTGGTTCAGTATATATCTTAGCCATCAAATTTTCCTTTACTAAAACAGTTTCGCAAGTGCCATACCAACCTCATTCTTTATCGCTGCAAAACGCTCGTCAGTATGTGTAAGCTCGTGTAAAACCTTTAGTTTTATAAGCTCTCTACAGCCTTCTTCATAAATATCACGATACTCTGGCTTGTCAAAAAGCTTTAGGTATTCGATAACATTGCAATAGTCTGTTTCTCCAATTACATTCTGTATAAGTACAAATTTGCACATTGACTTAAGCTTTTTCTCTCCAAGTTCAACGTAGCTTGGATTATATTTTTCAAGATAAGCTATTATGTTCTTTCCTGAACGCTCTACGCTTTCATAGCCCTTCTGAAGCTTTGCCATGCTGGCATTTGCTGCAGTATTTGACATTCCCGCACCAATAACATAATGATATAAAGCATCATCTATTGCACCATAGCTTTCAGCGCAGTCAAAAAATACTGTTGCAAAGAATGAATCCTCGCCCATATTGCAGTAAAATGGCTGACATCTTTCCAAAACCTTGTCAATAACACATCTTCTATAGCTGTTTTTCCAGATTGCAGGAGGAAATACTCCCTTTAATACATCTGCTAATGGATCTTCACTTGCAGGAGGTGTAACTACTTCTCCCATAGGCTCTCTTATCATTCCAAAACGAACTACATCAGTAGGTGTTGTTTCAAAGTAATTCTTTAATACCTCAAGGCATGTTGGCTCAATATAATCATCGCTATCAAGGAAAAAGATGTAATCACCCTTAGCGGCAGCCATAGCTGTAAATCTTGCAGTAAGTAAAGACTTATTTTCATCGTGCTTTATAACTAAAAATCTCTCGTCCTCTGCACAAAAGCCCTGAAGCATTTCGTATGATGCGTCCTTAGAACCATCATCAACCATGATTACCTCAAAGTCTTTCATCGTCTGTGCATGCAGTGATTCAATACACTGATCCATAAGTCCCACCTGATTGCAAACAGGAATAAGTACACTAAACACTGGTTTCATCTTTTCTACCTCCATCACTCTTTTACTCAAATTCCCACGAAAACTGATTTGAACCTATTCTTTTAATAAGATCGTCCTTCATATCCTCAAAAAGCCCTGATATAGGGATTTTACTTGAAAATGTTATAGCTTTTATTTCTCCCAGAACCGAAAACATATTTTCATATTTTTTGATTTTTTCCTCGGAAAAATCTGCATAATATTCACGAATAAATGTATCCCAGAATTCCTGAGGCATAAGCTTTGAACCAACATCTTTGCACTTAAACGACAGACGATATACATACATCAAATAAATCCATGCAATATCAAATTCAGGTATACCTCTTGTTGCATCGCCCATGTCAATCAATATCAGCTCATCTGACTGTCCCATTACGTTTGCAAGGTTTAAATCACCATGAACAAATCTATCGCCATCAGGAAGTTTATTAATCAGTTCAACTACAAGCGCCTTTTCTTCATCAGTATAAATGCTCTGGCACATCGTATCAGATATAAGCTGTTCTTTTGTACTTGCAAAGTATTCTTCATCGACAACTATTGAATGCTGCTGTTTTACAAACTGAGCAAATCTAATTGAATTACTTTTTATGTTTTCAATACTGTCAAGCATGACTCTTTCAAATGTTGTCGCATTTAAAAGTTCATAGATAATACCAAACTGATTGCCTGCCTTCACAATATTATAGGAGATAGTCGTATCTATTCCGTTTATTAAAGCAATTTTTGAGACCTGTTGTTCCTTGTACACTGCCTCAAGATTCCAGCTTTCATTATATACCTTAATAATGCTTTCATCAGACAGCCTGTAAACAACGCCTGTTGCTCCACGTCCAATTTCCTCTAAGCCTTCTATAGATACACTCTTTGGAACACGCATAATCGTAAAAATATTTGTAAAGCCGGTCATTTCAAAGACATCATATACGGCATCGTTTACATTTATAATTCGAATATTAACATCCGTATTGCTTTCACTTTTTCTTATATTAAGGAAAATACGTAATCCAGCACTTGATATGTAGTCAACCTTTTCCATATCAAAAGCTATATCTTTATGCTCTATATTATTAAGTTTTTCTATAATTTCTTCATATAAATCCTGTGAATTATTTGAATCAATTTTTCCAGAAAGATATATGATCATCACCTTATTATTGTCTTCTACCTGTATCATTTCACCACTCACTATTCGAAAATCAATACTATAATAATTTGTACATTCTGCTACCAAAGCCAGCATCAGACAATTTATATAATTATACTTGAAAGAATTAATGTAGTAAAGAATTTAGCTAAACCTTAGGTTGTGCACATAAACTATACCTAGGGTTTAGTTTATTTTTTCATGTTGAGTGCTAAGATAATTATGATGATTATAGCTATATAATTAACTCTAAAGGAGGATGACCTATGGGTATTGTGATTTCAAAGGATACAATAGTAGATGTTGATGAAGAATATATTTTTTATGATTTAGGGATGTTTTCGTGTACCCTGAAAGAAGTGCTTGAAAGACTAAAACAATATGACGGTTGCGATACCTATGGCTATAATGTATACCTTTCAGGGGCAAATCGAGTAAGGCTTTTTGCCTATAAGGATGGGAAAATTTTTCCTTATGATTTCTACCACCAAATAGATAATTTTGATGACCTGCCATCAATTATCGATGAGAATAACGTCCACAGCTTAAGCTATGATGAGCAATGGTGTGTAGACAAATATTGCCAGGCAATTGGCATGCCAGAAAAGGCTGATTATTTAATGAAGATACAAAAGGGCACTGCTTAATTGCAGTGCCCTTCAATCATTAATCTATCTGCAACAGTGATAAGCTCTGCGTCCTCTTCTGGAGCACCTTCTGTAGTCTCTGTTGTAATCTATCTTTTCATTATAAATTACATATATCTTCCAGTCTGAAAAACAGGCAGTAATTATGGAATTAGCAGCTGTTCGTCAGTATAGATAATATATTTATCACCTATCTTGTCTTTATTTGCCTCATATATCTTTACCCACTGGCGACTGTCACCATAGTATTTCTTTGCGATTTTAATAAGATAATCATTAGGTTGTACAGTATATATTATGGTTTCATTTTCTACGATAGCCTTTGTAAGCATATTGTGTTCATACTGAATGTCATATAAGCCAAGGCAGGCATCCATTCCTGAATTTGAGCTGAATGACTTTATAAGTACTTTTTCCCATGAACCATACTTTTCAAATAAGCTTTCGGCCGTAGGTCCATTCTCATTTCCATAAGTATCAAGATTACTCTTTTTCACTTTTTCCAGACCTTCAGGATCATCTTTATAGGATGCTAGTCTAAGCTCATTTCTTTTAGCACTTACAGCACGAGCTATTTCTTCTATTGATTTACCTTCAGCATTCATCCTGTTCCATAATTCATACTGTTCATCAAAGCCTGCCAGATATTCCATTCTATCTTTCTTTGCATTTTCTACGACCTCAGGGTTGCTCCAATCGTATGATGCATACTCTCCCAGTCTCTTCGAATTAGGATCTGGCGAAAAGCCATATACAGCATTAGGATTAACAACAATGTCTTCCATGGCGCTGGCGTTAATTCTAGGGTCGTGAGTATATACACACCTATATTCAGATGCTTCGTTTGAAGCAGCGTCAACCGTAATAGGCAAGGCACATGTTACTGCCATGCTTACAATCATAAAAACAGAAAATAAACGTTTTTTCATACCTTGTTCCTTTCAAATAGTGTTATTTTTATTCATTGTGATGGTTTGTGACTATTTTTCATTTTTGTAATGCTCTGTGAATAATTTTAACTTGAATATAAATATATATCAATATCCCCTGCGAATTATACTAACATAAGCATCTAGCATAAAAGCAAACAATGCTATCGCGAGGTAATTTGCTTAATTATCCTTAAAGCCTTAAAATATATGTCCAAAGGCGATGACGCAATTGTATTAGGTTTATAAGGAAATAAATTATGGAAAGTAATAAAACTACTATAGAAAGCACTGATGCTTCCGGTTTTGTCTTAGTGTCAGATATTATTCCGGATGCTGTTTTGGATATTCGTTACTATACTACTTTTAATTTCCTCGGAGAAAGAGTAGATGGATACGAAGAGCCGGTAGCGCTTATGACACGTGAAGCTGCCTATGCTCTTAAGAAAGTAAGTGACGAAGCCATTTCAAAAGGATATCGATTAAAAATATTCGATGCGTATCGGCCGCAGTGTGCTGTAGATCATTTCGTTCGCTGGGCAGATAAAGTTCGTGAACTTGCCATGAAAGATTACTTTTATCCTGGAATCGATAAGAAGCATTTATTCGAAGAAGGGTTTGTAGCCTTAAAATCCGGACACTCCAGAGGTTCAACAGTCGATTTGACATTACTTGATATGACGACGCAGAAAGACCTTGATGTTGGCGGAACCTTTGACTATTTTGGTTCTCTTTCCTGGGCTGAGAATACAGAAAATATTACCCAGGAGCAGGCCTCAAATAGAAAGATGCTAAGAGACCTGATGATATCTCACGGGTTTCATCCGCTGGACGAAGAATGGTGGCATTTTACATTGGATAATGAACCATATCCGGACACCTATTTTACTTTTCCAGTGAATTCTCATCAGGTAAAGAAGCCTGTAGATTTTTCTGTGAAATTGAAAAATGACGAGGAGTTTCGTCTACGTTTCTTTGACTTTATGGTTGATATGAATCAAAAATCCAGAGAAATTATGGAAAAGGCAGCAAAAGAAGTTGTCCTTAAGTCTCAGTCAGAATTGAAAGACTTTGCCGCGAAAGAAAATGTAGTGCTGGATGAAGATAAAATTAATGATGCAGTGAACAAATTTATGCATTGTATCAATGAATGCATTCGCGATAGCATCACCCTAACCATGTAAGTTTGTTTATTTGTTTGTTGTTTTTGTTTTGTTTATGAACACATTATATTAAGGTGACTGTTGCAGAAGTGTTGTAACAAAAAAAATATTTAACTCTCAGAATTCAGTTCAAATTGTATCTCGTTTAGAAAATATACATTTTAAGTATTGTTATTTGCTCTTTAATCTTTATCTTTCATACCTTCTGGTTTTTCAGGTGGCTCTTTGCCATCTTTCATTCCTTCTGGCTTTTCAGGTGGTTCATTACCGTCTTTCATTCCTTCTGGCTTTTCAGGTGGCTCTTTGCCGTCCTTCATTCCTTCTGGCTTTTCAGGTGGTTCATTACCATCTGCTGGAATTCGATCTGTTATTGACGAATCTGATACCATGATTTCTATTGCTTCACCTTTTGACTTTGTACCTTCCTCATAAACCTTTCCATTAACCTTCAAGACATGTCCATTTAGCTTAATAGAATCTTCATCACAAGTAAGTGCATCAATTTCAGTATCAGCTGTAAGCGTCCAGGTTGAATCACTATCCAATTCAACATAACACTTACCTCCAGATGTGATGCTACCTTCAAAATTTGAACCATCTTTTAAATATAAATTCAATGTTGAAATATCATCTACTATTATATTTCCTTTAAGAGTTTGCTTTGTAGCATTAAATGTAACCTGTCCACCATTAGAGCCTTCATTTCCCCAGCCTGCTTTTTCGATTCGAAGCAACTCATCTGTAGCATATTCAAGATTGACATTTTCAAGATTAATATCTGCTACAGTATTGGTAACAAAAAACATTGTCCCATTCTTAGATGTCAGCTTTCCACCCTTCATGGTAAACTCGCCTTTACCTTCCTCTGAGTCTCCTGACATAGATTGATAAATCATAACATTTCGATATACATCCGCTTTATCAGAATTATGCGTTGTGTTTTTTCCTGTTACATCTGAATTCGTTATAGTTACACTATTTTTTCCCTCTACAACAACAGCCTCTGATATATCTGCATAAAGTGTAGCCTCTTCAACATTAATATCTGCTGTAGAATAAATAGCTGGAGATCCACTTCCATAGCTTTTATAATCTCCGCCTTTAACAATTATTTGTCCACCTCCTCGATCAGATCGAATCGGCGCACTGGAGCCAGCCTTTGTTGTAACAGTAAGATTCGTTGCATTTAAAGTTCCTCCACCTGTTACCATTATTCCACCAGATGTTGCTTTTTCTGTTTCAATTGTAGAATTACTAATATTTAATGTTGTACCTTCACCATAAGAAAACACACCATTTGCATGTACTCCATTTGTCTTTATGTTTGAATCTAAGATGTTGAGTGTAGCACCATTAGTTGCAAATACCGCAGCATTGGTTCCATAAAAATCCGCATCATCTCCATCTGAATCACCTGTTTTTCTTACTTCAATACTTTGAAAGTTTTCCTCTTTTCCATCTACCTCTAATGCATGAGAGTCACCTTCATCACTAGTATAAGTTTTTGTCTCCTTATCAGTTTGGCTATCCACACTCATATTCTTCGTTGAATTTGTCTGTGCTGAACAGCCACTCAAACATAAAGCTAATATAAGTATAGATACAATTAATTTCTTTTTCATAATCATTTCCTCCTCTTATTTATAGGATATAACGATTATGTGTTCTTATTTTGTTTGAAATGTGTTCAAATTGTGAAATTTTTAGGGTGCAGAGCCCTCTTTATTGAGCGCGAGACGGGACTCGAATATTGGGAGTGTTCGAAAACACTAGTAAAAAGGAGGTTTGCAGGACTGTCATTTTCTTCTTTACCCCGAGTTGTACCCTTATTTACTTCAACAATCTGTTTATCCACGCACTGTAAATGGTAAGTTTCTTATACCTCAGAAAAATTCATCATAACAAATTCTTCAAATCGTGGCAGCAAAAGGCTCACTGTTCCATGCTCGCGGCCATCTATTATTCCCTTTTTTATCAGTCTATCCCTTTGAACAGAAAATGTTTTTGCCGTTGTTCCAATGTTGTCAACAATATCCTTAGTTTTCATTTTTCCATTTTTTGCAAGAAGCGCAACTATTTCTTTTTCTTTCTCAGACAGGTCTTCCCATATCTTCTCATAGCAATATTCAGACATTCTTTCATCAAAACTTGATATAGCCTCTTCTATTGTGCAATCCTTATCCCACATAATATATCCAAGAGCTTGAAATGCATAAGAATATCCTTTAGTAAATAATGCCATTTTTAACGCCTCTTTTTCATCACACTGGAATGTTTGCTGATATTGATTTTTCATACCTATTGTGCTTAGAGGATCAAGAATTATCTTTTCAGCTCATAATAAGAATGAGCATCTTTTATCTCGTTGAAGATTATATATATTCTCATATAACCCTGTCATTAGTAAGAAAACATCCAATCTTTTTTATATCAGGTCCTGAAATGCACTAGCAAAACTTACAACATCATTGCTTTTTGTTACATCATCTATTGTTATTAATAAACGTTTTCCTTTATCATTAACAATCTTTACCATCTTTTCTATTGCTATCTGAATATCTGATATAGGCGGATTCTTTTTTATATCTATTCCTATACCAAACTTTGATAGATTGAGCGATGCTTCAATAAAATATTTCTGCAATTTTGCATCTTCGTATAAGCCCGCCGCCAGCATTTCTAATAAGTTTCTTCCAGGATTTAATGATATTGCAACCCATTCATTATTATCTCTATACTCATTTAGAATTGTAGAAAGAAGTACTGTCTTTCCACTGCCTCGCACACCCATAATTAAGTAACAGTTACTTAATGGTGAAATACTGTTAAAAGTATCCGTAATCTGCATATATGCATCTGCACGCCTTACATATCGATCAGGTTCTTTTCCAAAACTTAGGCAAAAAGGATTATTCTGTGACATTTATTTGCTCCTTTGTGTTAGATTGTGTTAGATTTCCATTATTGCGTTAGATTGCGTTAGATATATTGTGTTTTGTATGCTCTCATAAGTCAATATCCTCTCACTAACCAGGCTACACCTCATTGTTTTATCCTTTATAATTGTTATATCTCAACTCTCTTAAGTGTTGCACTCACATCCGGATTAATTCCATCATCCATATACATTTCATACTTTGCGCCCTCATAGCCTAATCTGCCAAGCGTATTCAAGTCAAGCTCAGAGGTACTCTTTGCAGGTTTAGCAAATGGAACCGCCTTATCCTTACGGACAAAGAATACTAATTCATCAAGTGCGACCTTTATGTAGTGATGTCCCTTTGTCATTTGTTCCGTGTCATAATTATCAAATTTGCGCATTCTGATAAGCATCATATCTTCAGGAATATATACATATCTGCCAGAAGCATTTTGCTTATAAATCGGAGCAATCATGAGCTCGTTACCGATAAGTAGCTGATCCTCAACACACTTACTTTCTTCATCATCAAATTCGAATGACAGTGGCTTGAACATCATATCATTATTAATTACAGCCTTTAAATATTCACTGTACAGATATGGAATAAGTGCATAGCGAATCTTAACCATTTCTGTCATTGCTTTGCAGCTGTCAAACTGATACAATTCCTGCTCTCTTGTACCGAGTGCAGAATGATTTCTAAAGAGCGGAGTAAACAATGCAAACTGAAGCCAGCGAAGCATTAGGTCCTCTGTTGTATCTGCTCCAAATCCGCCTGTATCTGAGCCAATATATATAAAGCCTGCCATATTAAGTGCAGGAAGCTGCTGCATTCCCTGAAGTATATGACTCCACCATGAAAGATTATCTCCTTGCCAGATACCACCATATCTGTGGGCTCCTATAAAAGACGCCCGTGAAAAGAAAAGAGTCCTCTTCTCTGGTTCGAGCTTACAAAGAGCTTCATTCGCTGCCCTTGTCATATTCATACCAAACAGGTTGTGAATATCACTATGCCTTACCATCTGACCATTTACATTGTGATAAAATCGGTCATAATCCTTAGGATTAGAGCTAAGCCCTTGAATGGTTCCCATAGTAGAAAAATACTCTGAAAGTCCGATATTCTTCCCCTTAAGTGAAGCAACTGCATCAATTGCTTCTGAAAGACTCTCCTCTGAATAGAAAATAGCAGGCTCATTCATATCATTCCAAAAACCGTCTATTCCAAGCTTTGTGAGCTCACCATACTTTTCACCAAACCAGCTTCTTGCCTCAGGCTGTAAAAAGTCTGGAAAATGTACTTTTCCTGGCCATACAGCACCTACAAAATCTTTTCCTTCTTCGTTTTTACAGAAATAATTGTTAGCTACACCTTCTTCGTACACATCATAGCCATCTTCAATCTTTACACCCGCATCAATGATTGGAACAAGGTGTATGCCCTGTTCTTTCATGCCTTCTGCAAGCTTCTTAAGATCCGAAAAGCGTTCTGGATTTACTGTAAAATCCTTGAAATCCTGCATATAATCGATATCAAGATAAATGCTGTCAAGTGGTGTACCAAGCTTTGCATACTCATCTGCTACTCTTCTTACATCGTCTTCTGTAATATAACCCCATCTGCTCTGACCATATCCGAATGCCCAGAATGGAGCAAGATAGCTCTGACCGATAGCCACTCTAAACTGATTAACAATATCCTTCTTATTATCACCAGTTATGATGTACACATTCATGTCATTTCTGTCGGCATAAACATGCATCTCATTTCTCTTGGTATAGCCAATATCAAATGTGATTTTTCCTGGGAAATCGAAGAAAACACCAAACAGTTCCTTACCATCTACAAGAAGAAAATTGTGTGCACCATATAAAGAATGTGTATCCTCATGATGATGTGGGTTATCAAGATTCCAGCTGGTATATGTCCAGCCTCTTTTATTGATTCCCCTTATCTGCTCACCAAGTCCATATACAATATCCTTGTCATCAAAATCATAGTAATAATTTCCTTCTCCATCAGTTCTGAAGAAAGGAAGCTTACCCTCTGTGGCTTCAATTTTTACTACCAGCGCCTCTGTCTCGAAAGGCTTACCAAAAGAATATCTGCTAATCATAAAACTTACCTCCCGTGTAATCTATTAATTATTGATTTGCTTGTTCTTATGTATTATATTGCTATTATATAGCGATGTTGTACGAAAATCTTGCATATATATTTCATTTTATGACACAATTCTGCTCTTGCGTTATAAAATATTCATAAAGAGTACGGCTAAACTATTTTCAGGAGGAGAACAATGAAGAAGCTATATTCTCTTGCATTAGAACAAAAAGAAGACGCCAAGCATGGCGATTCCTTCTTTCCAATACAGCGTTATATCACTACACTCAATAACAATTATCCAGTAATTACAGCGCACTGGCATGAAGAGGCAGAACTTACAATGATAACTACCGGTTCCTGTAAATACCAGATTGATTTGGTTGATTACGATGTGAAAGAAGGGGATATCCTGTTTATTCCACCTCTATTTCTTCATTCAATAACCGATGAATGCAATGAAAAGATGGTGAGCGATACATATGTTTTTCATCTGAATTTTCTAGGGGGAAATTCCACGGATATCTGTTCAACACGATATCTCACACCGATGATGAACCAGGAATTTTCTATGCCACACCTGATTACGCCTAAACACCCGGCATATGCTTCTCTCAAAACTATTTTCACTCAGATTAATCATCTATATGATGAAGCAATTCCTGGATATGAGCTTGCGGTAAAGGCCATGCTGTTACAGGTTTGTTTTTTGCTGATCCAATACAGCAATAGAATCGAGACCCCTGATTCAGGCACTCCATCTGACATGTTAAAGAAAGTACTTGATTACATTGAGTTAAATTATTCAGAAGTCATTATCGTGTCTGAACTTGCAGATATCTGTAATTTTAGTGATTATCACTTTATGCGATTCTTCAAGAAATATATGAATATGACCTGCATCGAGTATATCAATAATCTGCGTTTAGAAAAGGCAATAGAATTATTTGAAAAAGGGAACACTTCTATTCTGGATGTCTCCTTATCTGTGGGTTTCCACAATCTGTCCTATTTTCACAGAGCTTTTAAGAAAAAATATCACATGACTCCGCTTTCCTTTATAAATGAAATAAAGCATCAGACATAAATGATCTGATGCTTCTTTTTATTTCTATATTTATAAATCAATAATAGTCTCCGCCAATTAACCATATTCCCTTATCAATATATTTATATAAAATTGGAAAATACAGATGCAAATACTACTGTAAATATACCTGAAACAGCAATTGCCAGACCGCTCATTGCACCTTCAACTTCTCCAATCTCTATTGCCCTTGCTGTTCCAATTGCATGAGAGCTTGCACCAAATGCAAGACCCTTTGAAATAGGTTCTTTGATATGGAATATTTTGCAAATCAAATCACCAAATATATTGCCAAGTACTCCTGTAATAATAATAACAGCCACAGTGATTTCTACATATCCACCAAGTTCTTCTGATAGCCCCATTCCTATCGCTGTAGTAATGGATTTTGGAAGCAGTGTTACATATTCCTGATGTGATAACCCAAAAATCATTGACAGTGCAAACACGGTAGCAAGACTCGTCAGAGCTCCAGTTAAAAGACCGCAAATAACAGCTTTATAATTCTTTTTTAGAAGTTCCCACTGCTCATACAGTGGAATGGCAAGACATACTGTTGCCGGTGTCAAAAGATAGCTAAGATACTTGGCACTCTCCTCATAAACTTCATATTCAACATCTCCAATTACAAGTACTACAATAGAAATGATTATGGATATAAGCAACGGGTTAAAAAGCCCGATTTTGAATTTTTTCTTTAATAACATCCCGATTGCATATGCCACAAGGCTAAGTGCAACACCTGCAAACAGTGATTCCTGAAAAAAACTATTCATTTTTATTTTTACCCGACCTTCTGATAATAATTTGAGAC